>DAGQ01000026.1:530-17329 GCA_002498205.1 Euryarchaeota archaeon UBA596 | reverse complement strand
GATGAGTTGTTAGAGTGCTATTATGGTACAGAAAAATTCTATTGTATTAATGATCTTGAAGATTTAGTTGGACAATTAATAATTGGATTAGCTCCACATACGAGTGGAGGTGTATTAGGTCGGATTATTGGCTGGTCTGATACTTCAGGAGGTTATGCACATCCTTTATTTCATGCTGCAAAACGGAGAAATTGTGATGGAGATGAAGNNAAATCAGGTCCTAAGATCCCGGAATCGTTAGAAAAGGGGATACTTCGTTCAAAATATGATTTAAGAGTTTACAAGGATGGAACACTTAGGTATGATATGATAGATTTACCAATTACACATTTTTATCCGAAAGAGATTGGATTATCGGTTGATAAAGCTCTGGAGCTAGGTTACAGTAAGGATATTGATGGTAAGAAATTGGAATCTGAAGACCAATTATTAGAATTAAAAGTCCAAGACTTAATCGTTTCAAAAAATGCAGGTCCTTGGTTAGTTAAGGTTGCAAACTTTGTCAATGACGAGTTAGTTAAACTTTACGACTCAGAGCCTTTCTACAATGTAAACGCTAATTCAGTCATGCATGAGCTAATTGGAAGTCTTCTTATCTGTTTAAGCCCTCACACTTCAGCAGGAGTACTAGGCCGGTTGATTGGTTTTACCTCAGCTAAAGCCCAATATGGGCATCCTTTCTTCCATGCAGCTAAGAGGAGAAATTGTGATGGAGATGAAGATTGTATCATGCTTTTAATGGATGGATTACTTAATTTTTCAAGACAATTATTACCAAATAGAAGAGGAGGATTAATGGATGCCCCCTTGGTTTTAACAACAAGATTAAATCCCTTTGAAATTGATAAAGAAGCATTGAATGTAGATGCTGCATGGAATTATTCAGCAGAATTTTATGAAGCGGCAGATAAAATGTATCATCCAAAAGAATTAGAAGAAACAATGGGGACAATTACTTCACGTTTGAAAGAAGGGCAATTTGTTGCACTTCGCGGTTTAGGATTTACACACGGAACTGAAAATATTTCTAGTGGACCCGAACTTTCATCTTACAAGACATTAGAAACAATGAAAGACAAAATGAATGGACAATTAGCATTAGGACATAGATTAAGATCTGTTGATGTAAGTCGTGTAGCATCTACTGTTGTAAGGTCTCATTTCTTACCAGATTTAAGGGGAAATCTTCTTGCTTTTACACGTCAAAAAGTTCGTTGTACTAAATGTGGACATTCATATAGGCGTATGCCATTAGCAGGAAAATGCATTTCTAAAGTTACACTTGAAGGTCAAGGTTTTCGTAAATATCAATCTAAGGGAGGTATGCAACAACAATTTTGTGGAGGAGGCCTTGCATTAACAGTATCACAAGGGGCGGTAAGAAAATATATTGAAATTACTAAACATGTAATAGAAACTTATGGTGTAGATCATTATACAAAACAAAATGTAGAATGGCTTGTATCAAGCACAGATTCATTATTTACTAATGATAAATCTAAACAATTATCACTTTCCGATTTTTTCTAAATTATGCCTTATTTACAATTAAGTAAAAAACCAATTTAGAAGTAATTGTAATAGGATATAATCAAGTACTTTGTTTGGTCCGTGGTTAAATTATGGCACAAGGAGTCGTAAAGTGGTTTAACAGAAAGAAAGGATATGGATTTATCGAACAACAAGAAGGTTCAGATTTATTTGTACATACATCACAAGTTGATGGATTTATCAAAGATGGTGATATTGTTGAATTTGAGATAGGAGAGGGCCCAAAAGGTCCGAATGCAATTAATGTTAAAAAAATAGGCGAAGAAGAATAACTTGATTGAAATTTTATTTTTCAGTATTTTCTCTAAGTGTAGCCCACCAAGGGAGAGAAGTATTTTTTGGTGCTGCAATAATATTACCACTTCTTTTAGCCATGCTTCTTGTGAGTTTTTCATAAAAAATATCAGCTAACTCACGTGCGTTATTTTGCGGCATTTGTAATTCAAATGCTAATTGTTCAATATCTATTTTTTCACGTGGATTTTTGAATACAGAATGAACCAGTTGACGTTCTTCATAATGTTCAAAATCACTTTCTATTGACGGAGAAGCTTTGTTTTTTATATGTTGATGTAATGCAATCAATGCATCTCTCTGTTCATCTAATTTATCTAATGAGTCTTCAAGGTCACTTAATAGAAAAATAGCTTCATCAATACCGATTTTTTTCCTTCCAGAAAGATTTTCTGCAATTTTTTTAGAATTGTTTGGTAAACGATTACTAAGTCTCATTGGCCCCCCCTTAGGTAATTTTCTTTTTTCTAATTTAAATAAATCAGGACCTAAATCAATTCTTATACTAAATGATTTTTGAACGGAATAAATTCTTTTTGCAGGACCCTTTGAACTTGGAATTTTTTCAGATTGTACCATTCCAGCACTTTCTAATAAAGTTAGATGTTTAGTAATTGCTTGTTGTGAAACACCAATTTGATCAGCTAATTGATATGCATAATGTGGTTCAGTAACAAGACGTTCAAGAATTTCTCTTCTAGCCTTATTTTCTAACAAAGACAACATATCATCTACGTCACTCACTAGTAAACCCGAGGTTACCTAGAAGGGACTAGGTTAAAAACCATACGAATAAATTTTCAGCCGTCCCATTTTTTCCAGCGTTCATCAGCTTCTTCATCTAATTCTATTGTTTTAGACAATTTATCTTCTTTTTCGAACACGATTTCATCTTTTTTAATGGTAACTCCGTCGGGTCTATCTACAAATGGAGCAGGTATTGAATCTTTTTCAATTTCTTTTTTTATTTCTTCTTTCAATTCATTTTTCATACTTTCGTTGCCGTGAATTGCTCGATATAATTCATCACTATTTGGGATTCTATTTTGAAGTTGAATTAAATCTACATGTGTAGATTGTTCTTCATCTTCTTTGACAAATTTGATGTTTAGTGCTTTTGGATTGGGTCTATTAATAACAAACCAAATAATAATCACTGGAATTAGGCATAAAGAGGTTAAACAACTCAGTACAGAACCAATTAGAATATCATTTTCTTGAATTGAGCTAATAATACCACTTTCATTAACCAACCAAATTTTCTGCCCAACTGAATTTTGAATTTCAACGTTAACCTCTTCAACAAATAGCCATGTTGAAATAGCGTCATAGGTATCACCATTTTCAGAATCAAATAATGATACAAATATTGAACTACTATTTGGCTTAATTTCATTTCCACCTTCATCAATTAGTAAAATTTTATTTTTATTAATTGTATTAGTGTTTGATTTTGTATAAATAGTGTAAATATGATCAGGAAATAGGGTTATAGAACCAGATTCATTATTTTCTAATACCATCATATGAGACGGGTGACTTTTTTCAGGATTCGTCAAGGTTTCAAAATTATTAGATTCTACAGTAAACCCAATAATTGGAATAATTATAAAAAATACAAAACAAACAAGTAATATTTTGGTAGTTTTATACGACCAGGTTGAAGGTTGTTCTGACATATCGGTCATACATATCCAAGTTGTGTTTTTTTATCAAGCCAATCCTAATTCTGCTAATTTTTCAGGTAAATATGTATCAGTTACGAAATCTAAACCATATTTTGCTAAAGATTGTTGTTCAGCCTTTTTTCCAAGTTTTAACATCGTAGTAATTTGTTCTTGCCAATATCCATCTGCAAATCTTGGATCACTTAATTCAGATTTTAAGGCTTCAATATCTTTATTCGTCAGATCATCAGAAGGCAAATCATATGCAACAATATCGTCAGCTGTAACACCAAGATATGTTGCACTTGGCGTTGCTAAATATTCTGATATATGTGCAGTTTTAATAGCTCCATAAGCGATTGAACCAAATATTCTAAATGACCAAGGATCACCGTCAGCAAAAACAACAACTGGCAAATTCCATTCTTCATTCATACGTTTTAAAATACGCCGAGTAGAACGTGCAGGTTGACCCTTTAGATGTACTAAACCACAACGAAATTCTTCATCGAATCCATTTTCAATTAAACGATCAAACATACCACCAGTCTCTATTGCCATAATAAAGTCAATATCATGATCTAGTAACTGTATTTTTTCTTCTTCCACATTATATGGAACTCCATACCCCGAGTCACCAACATCATCCCTTGCATTAATTTTCATCCATTCTCCTCTTCTATTTAATTCATTAATTGTCAAATTTCCAATAATTCTAGAACCATCTTCTTCAGGCCTTAGTCTAAAATCCTCTCTCATAGATGAAGTAATGATTTCTAAATCCTCTGCTAAATTATTTGATTCGTTTTGTGTTGAAAATTTTCCATGACCCCATCCTTCAGAAATATAGTACATTTCTCTTAATGTTGATGATTTACCATTATCAATCATTTCGTCTATGAATTCAACCATATGTAATGCTCTTAGAAGATTTTTTGCACTTCCAAGACTAGAAGCATCTCTTGTAGACCTCTTTTTACCGTATTTATATACACCTAATTTCTTATCAAAGTCAATGTTTAATTTTGTTCTAACTGGTAAAGTCATAGTAGGTGTTTCACCCTTCTCTAATTTTTTATACATTTCATTAACAATCTGGTGTAAAGCCTCTTTTGTTTCTCCATCTTCTCTTCTTCTACTCATACTTCTTCCTCCTCATCAAATAATGTAGTTTGAAAACTCTCTTTTTGAATTTCATCACTAGTTGATTCATTTAACATTGATCTTGATGCGACATTACTAATCGTTTCATCAATATCCCCCGTTATTACTTCCATAGTTTCTAAGACTTCGTCCGAATTTTGATTTTTCATCTCTTCTAAAATTTTCTCGTCAAGTTTACTTGCACCAATAACTTCCGCAGATCCACGATAGAACACCTCAGTTTCTGTCCAATCTCCTTTTTCTAAATTATCTAATCCAAATTCAATATTAGCCCTTTCACCTGGTTGCAATGTTTCTATTTTCCAAGCCCATAACCCAATAGTTTCTTTTCGGCCCCCTCTCTCATTATCAATCATCACCGCTCCTTGTTTCTCTGGCCAATTCATTAGGATAGTATATGATCTAGGGCGTGAAGTATAATTGTATAGTATTCCATTAATTCTGGTTGTTTTTGTTTCTTTATCCCAAGTCGTAGTTTGTTCCATAATCACAGCATTCATAATTTTTGAAATTGTTGCTGAAAGTTCTGGAACTGGTTTATTTAATAGTGAAGATGCTTTTTCTGCTATTGCTGGCAGAATATCGTTAATCAAGTCAAACTTTTCTTGCGCTTTTGCCATTTTCTTCTTCTTTTTCATATGTCTACGCAAATTTCTACCTACTTCTAATAATGCTTTTCGAATTTCTTGCAATACATCTTCATTAGAAGCAACAGCTTCTTTTGCTTCACTTGTAAATTGTACATTTGTACTTGCCAGGTGAACTAGGATTGTTGCAGGTCCTTTTGGTACACCCTTTCCACCAGATTGTTCTAAGCCATATTGCCTCCAATCAACAGATGAAATTGCTTGAGTTAATAGACAACCACCTTGTTGATACATTAAGGGTACACGATTTGCAAATCTTAACAATTGTACTTGTTGATCAGAAGGTATGCTTCCTCCAAAAATTAGACCTACCTCTATTTGGTAAGGGTTTCCTGAAGTCACACGAGGACTTCTTGTTAAAGTTGTAACAAACTTTGAATCAATAGTTTTTGATAACCCCTTTTTGATTAATAAATCTTCAATTGGAGACAAACAGTTTGTTGGGGGAGGTAAGAATTTAACTTCTGAACATGCTTCAAGTAATTGATTAATTTGTTCTGTTTTCAATAGTTTAGGTTTAGCACCGTCATTAAGTCCTGCTTTAGTGCAAACTTCTTTTGCGGCACGCGAAGAAACTCCACTAAAATTTTGTCTTAAAAATGATGTAAGTTTTCTTTCATCTGAATCTTTCAGCATTCTTTGAAGTTGACCAAGATGAATGCCATGAGGATGTGGTTTAATTGAATTAACTTGGGTTGGTAAGTTATTAGTAGCCCGTTTCCAAAATTCATCAATTTCTATCTCACCATCAGAATTAACATATCTAAATTTAATATTTGCATGTGGATTTACTATTGAAGTCATTTTTAGATATTGTCCAATTGATTGACTACCTCTTTGAAATTTTGCTTTCATTTCGGTTCTAATCATAAGGCCATGCTCAATTATTTCATCATCTTCTGTCCAAATTACTCTTTCTTGACTAAATTTAACGGCTTTGTTCTTTCTAGTATCTATCCCTAGATTAACTTCAATTGCAGTACTTTCAGAAGAAATTTTAGATTTAACATAAGTTTGTTTTCCTGTTGTTAATTGAGAATACATTACAACCCCAGTAATACCAATACCTTGTTGACCTCTAGATTGCCTAATAGCATGAAATCTGCTACCATAGAGTAACTTTCCAAATACATTTTCAATTGATTTTTGTGGTATTCCAGGTCCATTATCCTTAGCAATTAAGATTAAATGGTCTTTTTTATTGGGGACTCTTCGAATTTCAATCGAGAGATCTGGTAAAATTCTAGCTTCTTCGCAAGCATCGAGAGAATTATCAACAGCCTCTTTAACTGCTGTAATAATAGCCCTATTTAATGTATCAAATCCTAAAAAATGTTTATTTTTTTCAAAAAATTCAGATATAGCAATTTGTTTTTGATTTGAAGCCATTTTTTCTGCAATACTCATATTATCATCTCTGGATTTTTGGTCCTCCTATGTCCTAATGACTTAGGGCCAACTACCTTAGAGTAGACGTGCGTCTTCACGGCTAATAAGAATTTAATAAAAAATTAGTATTTGAGTACAATTATTATTCAATTAAATAATTTCGGATTATAAGAAATTATTTTCCCGAAGAATGCACTAGTGGCTACGGTTAATGGACTTGCTAAGTATAATTTTCCGGGTCCAGAACGACCTTGAAAATTACGATTAATTGCAGATACTGTAACTTGTTCAGATGTAATTGAAACACCAGGTCCAGCACCAATACATGCCCCGCAACCAGGATCAATTAATTTGACACCAACTCTTTGAAACAAATCATGCCATCCATTTTTAATAGCTGAATCTTTAACTTGTTTACTTCCATATTGTAGATAAAATTCAACATCATCTCTTACTTTTAATCCAGCATTTTCCGCAGCACTACACACCATTGCATAATAAGCAATATCATCTTCTTTACCAGCAGTACAAGAACCCCCATAAGCGATATCAATTTTTACATTTCCGATATCAGAAATATTAGCTCCATTTGTTGGATCAGAGGGAATACCTTTGTTTGGATTTCCAGGATGTGCAACCATTGGTTTAATTTCTGAAAGATTAATTGTATGTACTCCGCCATCATATTTAGCGCCTTCATCTGGAAATACTGCTACTTTTTCCATTGATTCAAGATTTAGATTTTGTTCTTTTTTCATCCATTCATATAGAGAAATGTCAGGTTCACAAATTCCAGTTCTTGCACTACATTCAGTCGCCATGTTACAAAGTGTGGCTCTCTCATCAACTGATAATGAAACAAGACCCGAACCCCCGAATTCCATAGATCGATTTAGCGTCAGTTCTTTTCTTGCATGATCGGCTAAAATGTAAAGAATAACATCTTTAGCTGTACATCCTTCATTTAATTCACCAATTAGTTCAAAGCGTATTGATTCTGGAACTTTTACAAATGTAAAACCAGAATAAATTAGACTTGCATATTCAGTAGCTCCAACTCCATACGTTAAAGCATTTGAAGCGCCACCCATACAAGTATGTGAATCGGTAGCTTGAATAAAATCCCCAATTTCAATAAATTCTTCTCGCGCTACTTGATGACAAATCCCAGGAGAAATTCCATCTATTGCAGAATAATCCCTTACACCTGTATGTTTTTGAAATTGAACTTGTAAATCTCGTAATGTTTGGACTTTATCCATATGAGGTAAAAATTTTGGATTGTGTGATGCATATAATAAATGGTCTTCAAATACAGCGAATTTATCTGGATTTGGCAGAGTATAATCTTCTCCATATTCTTCACTTAAAAACGTATGAACCTGTGCAGTTGTAAATTCATGACTATATCCGCCCTGAACTTCAGAAATCACAGGATCATGAGGCTTTACACATTGATTGGGAGACTGCCCTACTAAATTCCGTGCTATGATTTTTTCAGCCATAGTCATTGGTTTTTGAGGCGTCTCTAATGGAGGTAGAGAAATATCACCACTTTTTAATTTTGAAGCAAAAGGAAACAATCCTCCATTTTCGATAATTAATTTAGTTACAGGGTCATATTTTGATGTGAATTCAGATAATGGAATATTTTCTCCATTTTGTAATCTCTTAAGGATTTCATGATCCCCCATTAATTGTCCGAGATTAATATTATTTCTTTCATGTATTGGGGCGAAAGAAGCAGCAATTACAATTTTAATCCCAGCCCATCTTTCACATTGTGCTGCAGTTTCTCTTGAAGATCCAGTACCTTTTCTTTGTCCGGAAACAATAATTTCAAAATTACCATCTATTAGTGCATTTTGATTAAAAACCCTAATGCCATTTTGCATTAATCCAGCATAAGCGTTTTTTGCAATCTCTGACGGTTTATGGTCGAAACAAACCCAAGCAGGTGTCATAACATCTGTATTAATATCGTCTAATAAATCTGAAATTTTCAAATCTTCCATTTTTAAATTCAAACCATCATATAATTGACGCCTTATTAAATCTAAATCCTTTGTTAGGAAAAGAACACGCTTGCCCGGTGAAATACTAATAAAATTAGATGGATTGGTAATTTTGTTCTCCCCCCCTACTTTATCGTATGTGCATCGTCTATTTGATGATTCATTAATTTGTATAATTTATTAAAATAATTTATTTATGTAGATAACGTAAGTTTTAAATAAGAGATGTTTGGCGAGTTTGAATGTTTCTATAGATAGTTAAGTGAACTATGGAGGTGGATTAATATGAGAGATAGACAAGAAATAGAGGATTTAGTAAAATGTCCAGATTGTGGCAGCAGAGAACTTACAAGAGATGAAGGACGTGGAGAATTAATTTGCGACGAATGTGGATTGGTAGTTGAAGATAATGTGATTGACCAAGGTGCTGAATGGAGAGTATTCAGTCCAGAACAAGGTGATCAAAGGGCACGTACTGGTGCTCCAATGACTGTTATGTTGCATGACAAAGGTTTGTCAACTGACATTGATTGGCAGAATAAAGATTATTCTGGAAAAACAATAAATTCAAGATACAGATCTCAGTTTTACAGAATGAGGAAATGGCAAAAACGTAGTAGAGTTAGTAACGCTACTGAACGTAATCTTGCTATGGCTTTAGCTGAATTAGATAGGATGGCAAGTCGTTTAGATTTACCAAAATCAGTCCGTGAAGCTGCAGCTGTTAATTATAAAAAGGCCGTTGAAAAGAGATTAATCAGAGGACGATCAATAGAAGGTGTTGCTGCTGCAAGTTTATATGCAGCTTGTCGTCAATGTGGAGTTCCAAGAACACTAGATGAAATTGGACAAGCAAGTAGAACTGGCCGTAAAGAAATAGGAAGAACTTACAGATTTATGGTTAGAGAGCTTAAGATGAAAATAATGCCAACAGGCCCTGAAGATTATATTTCAAGATTTTGTTCAGGACTTGGTTTAGATGCTGAAGTTGAAGCAAAAGCACATGAATTAATCAAATCTGCAATGGAGAAAGAACTTACAAGTGGACGTGGACCAACTGGAATTGCTGCTTCTATTATTTACATTGCAAGTGTCTTATGCGGTAAACGTAGAACACAAAGAGAAGTCGCGGAAGTTGCTGGAGTTACAGAAGTAACAATACGTAATAGATACAAGGAACTCATTCAAAATTTGAATATAGAACTTGATATTTAATTACATAATTTAACGGAGGAGGTATCCTGAAACCTCAACAGCATGTTAGTGAAGTAGTAAGGGAGATTGCTAGAAACAATCTAGTTGTCGCATTAGATAACTCTAAGTCGCATTGGCCTTTACCAAACCCTCCATTAATGGATCCAGATTTTCCCCCAATTCATCCAAAAGACGTAGATAATTTAATTGAAAAAACATTGAGTATTTTTGATGCAGAATTAGTTGTTTTTGAAAGACATTTAGAAAGTATTGTAGAAATAATGGTACCTTACAAAATGTCATTGACTCAGAAACCATTTGAAGAATATGAAAAATGGTTGATAAATAGGAAGGAAGAAGTTGCAGAAAGAATATTATTTGCAATTTGTACTGATTGGTTTTCAAGGTCTCTAGATGAAATTGCACCAGATACAGAGCGTTGGTGGATTGCAATATTTATGCTGAATGGCTTATGTCAAAAACCGCATGGTCAATCTGTTTATCAAGGGTATCATCTATTGGAAAGTATTGCTCTGGCTTCTCGTCCAGGGGCTTGGCATTCAACTAAAGAAAGTGGTCCCCATGAAATGAGTTGGGATCCAAATGCTAAGGTACCTAGGTATGGAATAATTGTACATGAAAGAGGATTAGAATCGGCCTTATGGTTAATGGAAAGATTGGAAAAAAGTGAGAATAATAGACGACTTTTACTAATTGAATGGGCGGCGTTGCTATTAGAAAGACAAGAATTAGTCGTTCCATTAGGTATTGGAGAAAAAATGCTAAGAGCAGCAGATGATAATTTTATAGAGATTCCAATAAGATTAACAATTTGCTTACCTCGTTTAGTAGAAGCAGATTTAGAAACTGGATTAAAATTATTAGAAAAACTTTCAAATCGTGAAGAAGTTAATGTTCAAAGAGGTTTGGCAGACGTATTAACTCGTTTATTCAGAAGGATTGAGTGGAAAGCTTTACCTTACCTAGAGAAAATGTTACTTTCTAATGATAAAACAGTCTTAGCTGCTGCAAGTTCTACTGTTGGAGATATTCGATTTTTAGATGAAGGATTATTTGGAGATAAATTAAGTGAGTTGAGTACCCATTCAGAAATCATTGTAAGAAGAAATCTTGTATCCCATTTAAGGAATTATATCACAATTTTCCCTGAAGATGAAAGAGGGATATTTAGTACATTATGGCTTGATGGAGATGAAGTATTGGCTATTAGATTACGTGAATTATTATTAAGGTTAGATGAAGTAAATACTGAATGTTTTGCTTTAATAATTAAAAAAATACACTCGGCAAAGGCATCTAGTTTACAATCACTTTGGGAAGTTTTAGATGTTCGAAGGAAAGATAGAACTGTACAATGGAAAAAATATCTTGATGAGGGTGGAAAGTTACCAGGACCGATTTATTCAGATAATCTTTGAACCAACCATTCTCTTAAACTAGGCCCCAAATCTTTTCTTTTTAATGCATGATCTATTTGTGCTTTTAACCAAACTTCTGGCTGTCCAGAATCATACCAATCATGATCATCTAGATCAACATAATCAAGACCTTGTTCACTATTCATCCAATGTTTTTGAATTTCAATTGATTGTAATTCTCCAAATTTTTCTACTGAATATTTTATTAATAAATCTTTGAAATCTTCTGTAAATAGATATCTTCCGCATAACACACTATCACTTGGTGCATTTTCAATGTCAGGCTTTTCAACAATTTCAGTAATCTTTCCATTTACCTTTTTTACAACACCAAATGAATTCAATTCTTCTTTTGTTACTTTGTGTAATCCAACCACAGGTCTTTTATTTTCATTAAATTTTTTTATTAATTTTAATGATGCATTACTTCTAGATATATTTGTGGTAGGTGGTAAGTGCTCATCGATAAGAATATTATCACCTAACAATACTAAAAAAGGACCGCTAACTTCATCTAAAGCGTAAGATATAGCATTGGCGAACCCTAATTGTATTTCTTGAACGTGTATTTGTAAATTTATATTTTCTAACGGATTTAAAAAATTTGAGGGGATATCAGTTCTCATTTTCTGTAAAGAAGATACATATTTTTCATTATATTTTAGTAAATCAATCATCCATTTTTTTTGTTCATTAATTACGATATGAATATTATTTATTCCTGTATTCTTTATTTCTTCAATTGCATAATTAATCGCTGGCAAGTCAATTAATGGCATTATTTCTTTAGGAACCAAACTACTTGCGGGTAACATTCTACTTCCAATTCCACCGGCTAAAATAATGGCGTGCTTTGGTCCCATAAGATATCCCAAAACATAGGATGCTTTCAAGCGCTCGTAATAATTGGCACACACATGGCCGAATTAAGCGCTTCCAAGGACCAAGGTCCTCCTTGGCAAGGATTAGCAATAATTGGAGTAATTTTAATTGCACAAACATTCACTGATTTTGGCTGGAAAGGACCTTGGAATGACGTAAGTTTCACTCAAGGTTCACTTGGATTAGTAGGCGGAATTTTAATTTATTTAGCCTGGTTTAGATGGCATTTCAAAATTAATGGACTAATTCCAACTCTTGATAGATGGAAAAATCCTAAAAAAGGTATGTCAAATTTATTTATTTTTGGAATAATTATGGTAATTATTACTTGGCTTGTAGGCGATCCATTTTCAGAAATATTCCCAAGACCAACTGGTATGCTATTAGGCTTAATTTCATTATTAGCGTTACTTCAATTTAGTTATGCATGGTTATATTTTAATAATTACTTTTTAGAAGAAGAATAAGAATTTTCATTCAATTTTATTAAACAAAATAATATATGTGTCTTTGAAGTTAGAGTAATAATGTCAAATCCTCGTTTCAACGTTGGTACTCTCGTTATGTGCAATCTTGGACCAAATGGGTGGAAGCTTGGAAGAATAATTGCATTGGATTATCGTGAAGATGATTGGCCAATTGAGAAAGATGCTCCATATGAAGTCTTACTTAATGATAATCATACGCTCATCTATGTTCCAGAAGATAATTCACGTTATTGTAGGGAAGCTACTAATGAAGATTTGAAAATCGCTCATCGAATGGATGCTCTTGATGTATTACCATCAGAAGTTAATATGATTAGATCTAAATTTAATGAAGAATCAAATAACTTCGATAGTTCTAACAAATCTCTCATCGGCTGTGAACAAGGTGAAGCAAAACAGGGTAGTCCCGGTTATAGAACAGGAAGATGTTATTGTTGTCATTATTATCCAAAAAACTGGTCTTATGCCGAACTTTACAGTGAACACTATCGCTGCGTTGTCCGTAATGGAATTAGAATTACCCGGCAAACAGTTAACCTTGGTAAGATTTCTGTCGGAGAACAGATTAAGCACCAACCAGGACAAGACTTATTGAGTAAAGATGGATTTATGCAAGCTCCAACATTAGTTCGTCTTCCACCAGGAATTCGCTTTTTTGATGACGGTTCTTTAGAAGGCAAGATTCAATTTGATCCACACCGAAAGACAGAGTATAGAGTAGAATTTGTCGCAGTTAGTACATCTGATTGGAATGATCCAAATATTGGGATTGTACGTTATGAAATTACTTTTTCAGTCGAAGGCAATGAACCCCCAGATGATTTTGAGGTTTCAGCTTTCGCCAAAAAACAGGAAGATGCTCGTCTTTCCGCTAATAATATGTTACAATATCTACGCGAAACTTGGGATAAATGGGATAGAAGGGAATTAAGCAATAGAGATACTTGTAATCAGATGAAAAAAATTCTAATTACAATGCGCGATTTATTGGAGAACAATCCTAGACTTGATAGCGGTAAATGGTGGGCACAGTTAGGAGGTTTTCATATGAATGTCCATAAACTACTTGAAAATACACTTTTCGAATGCGAACTTTATCTTGGTTATGCATTAACTTTTGGAGATTCCGAAGTTAGACGAATGGCGGAACAGAATCTCGAAGGTTGCTATAACAAGCGCCTTCTTGAGGCAGCACGTTTTATGTGGGTTGACGGCATTAAGCAAATGATGCGGGGAGAATGGTCAATTGCTGCAGAGACATTCCATCTCGCTTCTATCAAGAAAAATGGATGGGGGTGGGCAGTCAATTATGGAGATATTTGGATTAGTGAATCTGTTTCAAGAATTATACAAGGTGTAGAAATTGCAATTTCTAAAGGTTCGAAAGACGAACATTCTAAAAAATTTATTATAGACGCAGAAAAACTTCTGAAAAAGGGAATTTCAAGAGCAGAAGAAACTCCTGTTTTCGGAAATGAAGGACATCCTTGGGCATCAGAAATAACGTCCTTCCTTACTTCATATCATACTATTAAAGAAAGTACTACTGATTTAGTTAAATGGCTTAAAGAATTCAAATCACGCACAGTTTATTGGTGTGCACAAGTATTAGGCGGAGCACCACCTTTTCCGCCTAAACCAAGGGCAAGGTTAGAGGATACAGAAGTACTAATAAGTCGTTTACCTGGCCATATAAATCATTTTCAAGGAAATTAACGCATTCCGGGTTTCCAAAAACTTAGAGGTTCTGGTGTTCTTTTTTGAACAGCTCGATTTGCTAAATGATCAGCCCTTTCATTCCAACGATGACCTCTATGGGCCCTAACATGCCTCCAAGTTAATTTTTGATTAATTTCGACTTCATTCCAAAGATATTGAACTTTTGCTGCCAATAATTTGTTTGCTTTTGCTTTCCATTTCCCACTAGCGATATTTCCAGCATATGTTGAATCAGTACAGATTTCAACAGTTTCGTTTGTGCAATTAATTAGTATCCATCTTAATGCATGGGCTATTGCAGATAATTCTCCAGTATTATTTGAACCTACTTCGGCACCAAAATAATCTTCAGAATCTGAATTTGTAATTACAAGTCCAAAACTTTCATGAATAATTTCTCCTTTTCCTTTTCCTAAAGGAAGGTCACCTTTTACAACTAAAAAACCCCATCCTGCTTCAGTATTTTTATTTACATTGACATTGTTTAAACATGAGCCATCAACATATAGACTAAAAAATGGAGATTGGATGTAATTACTCCCCTTATTCGTTTATGTGATTTTTATAATCTTCAGCTGACATTAATGAATTTAACTCATCAACATTATCAATACTAAATTTTGCAATCCATCCATCTCCATATGGAGATTGATTTATTAATTCTGGAGAATCTTCTAATTCTAAATTTGTAGAAATTACAGTACCTGAAAAAGGAATAAAAACAGGACTTGCACTTTTTACAGATTCAACAATAGTAAATTCATCATGGCTTTTGAAAGATTCATCACTTTCAGGTAATTCAACATATACAATATCGGTTAATGCATTTTGTGCATGATCTGTGATTCCTACAGTCACAGTACCATCATCTTCAACTCTAATCCATTCATGTTCAGCCGTATAGTATAGCCCTTCTGGAACTTCGCTCATGTTACCCCGAAGTCGTCCAAGGGGGTCAAGTTTTCGCTTAGATTATTCAGATTCAAATACCGCATTTTCAAACGCATTTTTTGAAATATTTGTAATAATAATAGCACTTATTATTGTGGCAAAAATTCCTAGAATCATTAATGACCAATCAATAATAGTATAATTTACGTCTAAGAGTCCTTTTTGACTTAATACAACTCGACCTAAAATAGCACCATAATAAGCGTAAATAAGAGAATAAACAATACTTGAAGAATTTGAAAAAATAAATGTTTTTGTAGAAATTGGGGAAATAGACAAAACATAATTCAACCACTCATCTGGAATAAATGGACTTAAACGTACTAAAAAAGATAATTTGAACCCCTCTTCTTTTAGAGATTTTTCTAATTTAATTGCAGTTTTATTATCTTTGATTATTTCAGTAATAGTATCTTTGAAAAAGAACCTACCTATAGAAAAAGCTAGTAATCCCCCAATCATACATGCTAAAAAATTAATTAATAATCCTAATGAAAATCCGAAAAATGTTCCTGTAAAAATTTTTAAGATTGGGGTGGGAAATAGCATGGTAATTGCAAGTGATAATATAAATAAATAAACCAAAGGCCCCATTGAACCAGAATTCTTAATTAATTCATTAATGAACTCAGTATTTGTGAATAATTGATAACCTACAATTATAGAAAAAATCAAAACTATTAAGCCAATTATTAATTTCCAAATGAAAATCCATGGTTTTTCAGATTTCATTTGCCCTAAATCTTTTTTTTTATTAATTAGGGCGGTTTTAATTGATTTACTACCCCCCATATTTATCGCTCTTAGTTCGGGTTTTTACATTTTAGCCTTTAAGTAATTGTTAAGGGTAAGGGAATATGCGCAAAACATGAGAGATGTTCATGGGAGAATTTCCTTTTCGATTTGGCACGCCCGATTCGGACGAAGAAGAAACTTTTGAATGGATCGAATCTATACTTTCAGTAATAGAATTACAAGGAACAAAAAGAGCAGAGAGACTCCTTATAGAAACAATTCAAGCGGCTAATGAAAAAGGATTAAAAATACCAAAAACAGTTTCGACTCCATATCTAAATTCGATACCCTCGTCTTTAGATTCTCCATATCCAGGAAATTTAGATATTGAAAAGAGATTACATGATTTAATTAGATGGAATGCAATGATGATGGTAACTAGTGCGAATAAAAGAGTTGAAGGGATTGGAGGACATATTTCCACTTATGCTAGCGTATCACATTTATGGGAGGTGGGGTTTAACCATCATTTCAGAGGAAAAGACGGATTAGACTCAGGAGATCATGTGTATTGGCAAGGGCATGCAAGCCCTGGAGTATATGCAAGAGCTTGGTTTGATGGTAGGTTAACAGAAGAAAATATACTTAATTTTAGACAGGAAAT
>DAGQ01000026.1:0-194 GCA_002498205.1 Euryarchaeota archaeon UBA596 | reverse complement strand
GGGGGTAACGGATTATCTTCCTATCCTCATCCGAGATTGATGCCAAATTTCTGGGAATATCCTACAGTTAGTATGGGACTTGGAGCATTAACGGCAATTCATCAAGCAAGGTTCAATCAATATCTCGATTCTAGAAATCTTGTAAATACAAGCGATTCAAAAATTTGGTATTTTATGGGAGATGGTGAATCTGA
>DAGQ01000035.1:5436-5586 GCA_002498205.1 Euryarchaeota archaeon UBA596 | reverse complement strand
TCCTCATTGGCAAACATACGTTGGTACACATTTTCTAGGATTAGAACAGTTTAAATCTTTGAGCGTAGACCCTATTTTCCCTAATTTATTTAGATATCATTATGATTTAAAAATTGATGTTGAACTAGCAAAAATGATTCATGATGAAGC
>DAGQ01000035.1:4944-5075 GCA_002498205.1 Euryarchaeota archaeon UBA596 | reverse complement strand
ATGATGGAAAATCCTGATTTTCGTGTAGATTATGGTACAATTACATCTTGCCATTTAACAAATCCTAAGTGGGATAAACCTCTAGTTTCAATTTCATCTAATCGTTCAGTTCACTATTACTCAGTAGAAGT
>DAGQ01000035.1:0-4616 GCA_002498205.1 Euryarchaeota archaeon UBA596 | reverse complement strand
ATGCAAGAAATGATGATGAAATTAGGTAAAGCGACAAGAGAAGCAATCTGGAAAAGTGGGAAAAAAGCAGTTGTAATATCTAGTAACTCACTTTCTCATAGACATTTTGTTAATGAGTCTGAAATTCCTGAAGATATGTCAAAAGAACATATCACAAATCATTCACAATATCTGTGGGATATGAAAATGATTAATATGATGAAGGATGGAAAAACAAAGGAATTAATTGAAATGATGCCTGAATTTACAGAGCAAAGTGTTGCTGAAACAGATGGAGGAGCATTAACCTGGATGCTTAGTGCTCTTGACTATCCAACATATCCTGCTACAATACATGAATATGGAACAATTATTGGAACTGGGAATGCAATTGCTACTTGGGATACAAATGATGAAAAAAGAAAAATTAAGGGGGTAAGCCAATAATGTCTAATGGTGAAATCGTACTTGGTTTACTTGTTCCTGCCCATCCACATCCTCTTTTATGTCCTGAGAAAAATCCTGGTTGGGCAAGATTGAGAGAGGCTTATGAACAAGCAAGATTAATTATTGAAGAAAGTGAGGCTGAAATAATTCTTGTATATTCAACTCTATGGATTAGTATCATTGGTCATCAATTTCAAGGATTAAAAGAGCCTGAATGGACTCATGTAGATCATGATTTTCATTACTTGGGTTCAATGCCTTATAAATTTAAAATCGATACTGAATTTGCTAAAAATTTATCGAATAGTGCAAAATTAAGAGGATTAGAATCAAGAGTTGTTTCTTATCACGGATTCCCAATAGATACTGGAACTGTTGTAGCTCTTTCTCTTCTGAACCCAGATAATAGATTACAGGCTGGAATATGCTCAAGCAACATGTATTCAAATAGAGCAGAAACAATTGTTTTAGGAAAATCATGTAGTGACGCAATAAAAAAGTCTGGAAAGAAAGTTGCTGTAGTAGTTGTAAGTTCACTCTCAAATAGAATGTTTACAGATAAAATAAATCCACATGAAGACAAAATTCATTCACAAAAAGACGATGAGTGGAATAGAAAAATACTACAATTTCTAGATGAAGGAAGATTGGAAGATGTAAGTCAATTATCTAGACAAATACATCAACAAATTAGAGTTCAAAAAGTCGTTTCTTTCAAACCAATGTGGTGGCTTGCAGGTGTAATGGGGCAGCATAATAATTTTTCAGGCAAGGTTCATGCTTATGAGCCAGTTCATGGAGCAGGATGTGCTATTGCTTCACTTATCCCTAAAACTGAAGATGTTGGAAATAAAGAATATGATGAAGATGATGTAGATGAATATCATGGAGACAGAGAAGTTCTAGAAACAGAACTGAAAGAAGAAGATGGAGAAAAAGAAGAATACGAAGATAATTCTCAGTCCCAAAATGAAGAAGTTTATTCCGAAGAAGGCATTGTCTCCACAAGCAGAGCACCTAAACCAGTAGGGGCTTATCCACACGCTAGAAAAGTAGGTGATTTACTCTATCTTTCGGGTGTAGGTCCTAGACAACCTCGCTCAAATGCAATTCCAGGAGGTCCTGTAAAAGATTCTAATGGAAAGTCTCTAGATTACAATATGAAAGCTCAAACAATAGCATGTATCGAAAATATAAAAACAATTCTCGAAGATTCAGGATCAAGTCTAGAAGATGTTGTTGATGTCACATCATTCTTAATTAATATGGATAGAGATTTTTCTGATTACAATTCTATTTATGCAGATTATTTCGGTGAAATTAGACCTACAAGAACAACATTAGAGATTAATGCATTACCTACTCCGATAGCAGTAGAAATGAAAGTAATTGCCAAAATTAAAAATTAATAGAATAAAAATATAATAATTTAATTTAAATGGGTCAAACATGAAGGGGTTTACTGCAAAAGAATTAGTTGGACTAATAGTTAACCCATTAGAAAGAGTTGTAGAAACTTTAGAACGAAAATTAGGTTTATTTTCTGTCGTGATTATTTCATTAGCATCTATGCTTGGAACAGGGTTATTTGTCATTCCTGCATTAGCCATGGTGGAAATGGGCGGAGGGGGTTCGAACCCAGTTGGAGGCATTTGGTTAGCGTTCTTACTGGCAGGGATTGTTATACTTCCCGCAACTATTTCGAAATCTGAATTAGCTACCGCAATGCCTTCTTCTGGCGGTGCATACGTGTATATTGAGAAATCATTTGGCCCTCAGATTGGTACGGTTCTAGGTGTTGGACTATGGGCAACAACGATGTTTAAATCTGCATTTGCGTTACTTGGATTTAAAGCATACCTTTGGGTTCTAGAAGAAATGTTTGGAATTAAAATCAATATCGAAATTGCTGCTTTAATTTTATTAGTATTAATTGTAATAATCAACATATTAGGAGTTAAACAAATCAAGAAAGTTCAGACACCAATAGTTTTAGTCTCTGTCATTTTTCTAGGAATAATATGCATTAAAGCACTACTAACTGTACCGATGAATTGGGATAATGCATTTTCTAAAGAGGCATTCGGATCTGGAATAGTTTCTGTTGCTGAAACATCAGCATTTGTATTTGTTGCTTATGCGGGAGTAACTAAAGTCGCCGCAATTGGAGGAGAGATTAAACAACCTGAAAGAAATATCCCAATAGGACTTTTACTTTCGCTAGGACTTAGTTGTATGATTTATGTTATTTTTTCAATCATCATGGTTTCTGCAGTAGACCCATCTGAATATATGAGTGGTGAAAATATTGCAAGAGAAGATCCCGTATACGTTTTTGTAGATTCAGTTGCAGGTCAAACTTTTGCACAGATTTCAGCATTTTTAGCAATCACAATGCTTACTGGGATGGCTTTAGCTGGTGTAATGGCAACATCGAGATTTCCGTTTGCAATGGCCAGGGATAATTTACTTCCTCAATCTATTGAAAATGTACATCCAAAATACAATACACCTCATTTATCAATAATTTTTACAGGTTTAGCAATGGGTTTTTGTATTTCATTTCTTCCAGTAAAAGATATTGCAAAACTCGCATCTGGATTTAAAATTATGATTTTTATTATGATTAATTGTTGTGTTATTGTATTAAGAACATCTTCAAAATCACATTCATGGTATAAACCAAAATGGAAATCACCGTTTTTCCCAATAATTCAAATTTTAGGTATTTTAGTAAGTATTTGGCTAATATATTTAATGGGTTCTAAGGCATTAATCGGCGCCCTTGTAACCATAATTTGTGGATTAATTATCTATCATGCTTACGGGAAAAGAAATGTAGGAAAAGAAATTACCCCTTGGGATACTTTCAAGTTAATGTTTACAAATCCTGATGAAGCGGAAAAAAGAAGATTGTATGCTGCATTTCATGCAGCTGACTCAAATAATAAGGGGCACTTAAACCTTCAAGAATTTGTTTCTGCAATGAAGTCATTACAAATAGATTCTACATTAAACGATTGGATTTTGAGAAGATATTTCCACTCTGCAGACATTAATGGCGATGGAGTCTTAGATGTAGATGAATTTTTAATATCAATTCAAGAAATTAAGCAAGAAGAAGAATAATTGAGAATAGAGAGTTTCAAACCACAGAAGATTTTGGCTATAATGGGAGCGGCCATGTCGATTAAATCAGATGTACGTAAAATCACCACAAATACATTACAAAAAATGAAAGAGAATGGTGAAAAAATTTCAATGCTAACTGCTTATGATTTTTCATTGGCTAGAATTGTAGATTCTGCTGGAGTAGAAGTAATACTTGTAGGTGATTCAGCATCTAATGTAATTGCAGGACATGAAACTACGCTTCCGATTACATTAGATCAAATGATATATCATGGTGCATCAGTAGTAAGAGGTACCTCAAGAGCATTGATAGTTGTAGATTTGCCATTTGGATCATACCAAGGGAATTCTAGAGAAGCACTAAATTCAGCCATCAGAATAATGAAAGAAACTGGTGCACATGCTGTAAAATTAGAAGGTGGTTCTGAGATTATTGATTCTGTAGAAAGAATTATCTCTGCAGGAATTCCTGTAATGGGGCACTTAGGACTGACACCTCAATCAATATACAAATTTGGAACTTATACAGTTAGAGCTAAAGAAAAAATGGAAGCTGATAAATTAATAACAGATGCTAAATTATTAGAAAGAGCAGGTTGTTTTTCTATCGTATTTGAAAAAATTCCGTCTAAATTAGCCAAAAAAGTAACAAATGAACTTTCAATTCCAACTATTGGAATTGGTGCTGGTCCTGATGTTGACGGTCAAGTATTAGTATTACATGATTTATTAGGAATCACACATGAATTTAATCCAAGATTCTTAAGAAGATATCTAAATCTACATGATGAAATTACTAATGCAATTTCAGAATACGTTTCTGATGTAAAATCCTTAGATTTCCCTAATGATAGTGAAAGTTATGATTAATCCCAGTTTAAATCATCCTCTTCTAAAGAATTAAATGCCACTTTATCTGTTTCAAGTTCCTCTGAAATACTCTTCGTAGGCGTAAGTAAATTCATAGCACTATCTAATTTTACTTCTTTACTTTCTACTTTTTGAGTTTGTAATTGCTGTGTTTGTTGATTCTGTTGAGTTTGAGGTACTGGAATTTG
>DAGQ01000039.1:9048-14572 GCA_002498205.1 Euryarchaeota archaeon UBA596 | reverse complement strand
ACATTATCTAATGCGGTGAGATGTTCTAATAAATGAAAATCTTGAAAAATCCAGCCTACTTTATGTCTGCGAACATCTACAACGGAAGAGGGGCCTTTAAGTCCATAATTTCTCTCTTCCAACTTTATATTCCCTTTTTCTGCCGCAAGTAAACCTCCAATTATATTCAATAATGTCGATTTACCACAACCAGAAGGCCCCATTAGTGCGACCAATTCTCCTCTTTTCATTTCGAGATCAATTCCCTTCAACACTTCTACACGATTTGCCCCGGTTCCAAAACCGCGTTGCAGTCCTCTAATCTCTAACATCCGACATAGCCAATAAATTTGGCTTTTTATATGTTGTATAGTTTTAGTATACAAATGGAGCACAGGCTGGGATTTGAACCCAGGTAAGAGGATTTGCAATCCCCGACATAGCCGCTCTGACACCCGTGCTTTAGATTATGCCTGATTGTTCATAATATTTCAAATCGTTTGCATTAAGATAATCAGCACCTTGAAGGGCTTAGTTCGCACACAAGTAATTCAAGGAGATGAAGTAATGCCGTCTATAAACAAAAATATTGATGATGTTGGTGTAGGGTTTGCATCTTTTTTTACTGCACCTCCTGCTGATGTAATACGATTTACCGTTGGACAACCAGACTTTGTAACTCCTGAAATCATCCGTAATGAGGCTATAAAATCATTAAAAATGGGTGAAACATTCTATACTAGACAACCTGGTTCTGAAAGTCTTTGTGAATCTGTTGCTGCTTATTTGAGGACAGAATTCAATATAGATGCCGCAATGGAGAGAGTATTGATTGCTCCTGGATGTAAACAAACTATTCTTTATTCTCTAATGGGTTTAGGAAATCCCGGAGATGAAGTAATGCTTCTTTCCCCTTCTTGGGCGACTTATGATGCTCAAATTAAATTATTAGGAATGAAACCTATTCATGTTCCTGTTAGAAGAGATAATTATCATCCTGATTTTGAGGCAATGGAGGCTGCTATTTCGGAAAAAACTACTATGATTTTAATTAATTCACCAAACAATCCTACTGGTGCTGTATATACTCCAGAAGAGCTTGGAAAAATTATTAAATTTGCTGAAAAATATGATTTATGGATATTATCTGATGAAATTTATGCAACAATGACTTGGGTAGATTGGCCTCACATATCTCCTTCCACCCTACCTGGGGGTTTTGAAAGGACTATTGTGATAGGAGGGTGGTCTAAATCATGGGCAATGACTGGATGGAGATTAGGATTTGTTACTGGCCCTGAAAATGCGATGAGTGCTTTATTCAAATGTCATGCAAATGCAGCAACTCATGTTCCGACTTTTTTAATGCCTGCAGCCGAATTAGCTCTTTCTTGCCATGAAGAGGTCGCTAAAATGACAAAGGCATTCAAACAAAGAAGAGAGAAAGTAATTGAAGAATTAACTGGAATTAAAGGAATAACTGTTCCTAATCCAGAAGGGGCCTTTTATGTTTTAATGGATATCACCAACACTGGTATGGATGATATGACATTTGCAAAAAGAGCCCTTGAAGAAGCGCGTGTACACTTAATCCCTGGATCATTAATGGAAAAAGGCGAGGGTTTAGTTAGAATTTCTTATGCTACTAGTATTGAAAATATTGAAGAAGGGTGTAAAAGACTTAAAAAATGGTTGAATAATTTATAATTTTACAATTTATTGACCCAATATTCATTATAATGAAGACTTTCTACGAATTAATATTAGCATGAGAAGGACGACTATCATTTTAACATTTTTAATGTTAATCTTAAGTATTACAACAATTACAAATTATGAAGTTAAGACCATGGAAAATAAGATAGTTTACTATTCAAATGGTTCAGATTGTTTAGAAGTAAGTATTGGTAGTACTGTGTTTAAAGATGCTGACATGGATGGTTTTTGGGAACCTGGTGAAAATGCTACTCTAGTATTAAATTTGGCTAATTTTTGCGATGAGGAAATTGAGAATCCTGGTGTAGACCTTAATTGGGATGATGACATCTTGGCTTGTGGTGAAAATACCTGCCACCCACCTACGAACACAAATGGAGGCGATAATAGTGGAGGAGGTTCAGATAATGGAGGAGGTTCTGGCGGAGGTTCCGGTGGAGGGTATGGAAGCAGCGATACAGGTGCAAGAACTACTGAAAATCAATTCAATGATGTTGCTGAATTTGAAAAAATTCTTCCAAATCGAATGTTAAGGGTGCAATGGGAGATGCATATTGATAAAGATGCAGAAATTGATGTATTCATTACTCTTCATGCAAAAGTAATTATTCAAAACTGTGAAAATGATGGTAATGTTGAGTGCCCGAATTCAGAAATAACTTTTGATGTATTTATTGGAGTTCCTGATTCTGATAATGATGGAATAAAAGATGATCAAGATTTGTGCTGGGATACCATGATTGGGGTATTAGTGAATAATCAAGGGTGTCCTGATTCTGACAATGATGGTGTTTTTGACAATTTTGATATTTGTCCAAATGGAAATGATTTGATAGATTCGGATAATGATGGAATTCCAAATGATTGTGATGATTTTACAGATGTAGATGATGATGGAATCATTGATTCAGAAGACCTATGTTTAAGCGGTCCAGATTGGATTGATGAAGATAATGATGGAATCATTGACGGTTGTGATAATTTAATCGATTCAGATAATGACGGGGTTGCCGATGAAAATGATTTATGCGAAGGATATAATGATTCAATCGATTTAGATCTAGATTCAATACCTGATGGTTGCGATATTTTCGTTGATAGTGATTTTGATAGTGTTAGAGATTCTGAGGATATATGTCCAAATGGTGATGATTTAGTAGATTTTGATATTGATGGTATCCCTGATGATTGTGATGATTTAGTAGATTTTGATAATGATGGAGTACCAGATCATGAAGATAAATGTAAAGGCTATGATGACAATATTGATCTAGATAATGATGGGATTGCAGATGGTTGTGATTTGAATATAGATTTTGATTTAGACAATATTCCAGATTCCCTTGATTTATGTCCTGACGATTTTGCAACAATTGATCTAAATAAAGATGGGTGTCAAGATCTTGAGTTATGCTTTGATGAGTCTTGTGACAACATACAGAAGGGTGTGGAATTAGAGGGTAAAGAAGGTGTTTTTACTATTTTTACAATTAAAATGGCTGCAATCGGTATTACTACTCCCACTGTTATTATGGCAGGATATATTTTAAGTTCTGAAACTATTAGGTTCCCATTCAATAAAAAATGGTTGGCGCTATCAGCGATTTTACTAGGTATGAAAAGAGAAAATGGTGAGTTTCAAAGAGGAAGGATTCTAGGATTTTTAAGTGGTAATCAAGGTGCTCATGTAGCTTTAATAAAGAATGTTTTAAGTTTGAGTAACGGACAAATGGCTCATCATTTAAGTGTATTAGAGAAAGAGAATTTAGTTTGGTCTGTTGGGGACGGTAGAAAATTACGCTATTATACCCATCACGTAGAAATGGATGAATTAAAATCGCTACCAAAACCTCCTGCACGAGTAATATATGGAAGTACTCAACATGCTATTTTGGTGAAGATTGAAGAAAAAGATAGTGAAGAATTTACTCTTTCTCAATTATCTAATAATTTGAAAAGAACTCCTTCATTAGTAAATTATCATCTTTCAAATTTATTTTTAAATAATTATATAATTTATAAATATAGAAAATTTAAGAAAGTTTGGAAAATAACTCAAGATGGAAAAACTGCATTAATTAATTCAGAGATTAATAAAAAGTCTGAGGGTGAAAAGGATTCAAGTTAGTCTGTATAAAGTACCATGCGCATATTCGGCAAAATATAAATCTCCATTAGGATGAAATTTTAATGGCAATGGTGTAGCTAAATTCTCAACTACTACTGTAATTTCGGTCTCCCACCCCTGTGGGTGAGATGAATTCTGAATTAAATCGATTCGAATAATTTCTTTACCGACCGGAATAACTGTATTCCAAGACCCGAAAACTGTTGCATATAATGTGATTTCTTCTCCTGGTAAAGTCGAGTTTTTAGGCCTTAAATCTATTCCATTTACCGAAGAGTGTGGAGTATAAGTTCCAATTGGAGGGATGCTTCCAAGAGGAATTGGATTTTCTTCGGTTACATTTGGCCATCCATAAAACCCTCCAATTTCTAGTAAATTTATCTCTTCGGGTGGATAGGATTCTCCGCTCCAATCATGTCCATTATCTGTGAAAATATATCCTATTTCAGGTACCCAGACTCCATCAAATGAATTCCTAACCCCCGTTGCAATAATACTATAATTTTCATTAATTGGGTCTATCTCAATTATTGTTGCACTTCTTTCATCTTCTTCATCACAGACATTGCATGTTGAGCCAGAATGCCAAAAAAATGTATTATTTGGTCCCTCAATTATTGCATTTTGTTGATGATTTCCTGTTGCAACTCCTTCAACAATTGTTTCTATATCTCCGTATTTCCATTCTAATGGTGTATCACCTTCAAGAATTTGCCAAAAATTTAGTGATCCTGCTTGGCTCACGAATATTTTCTTAACACCATTTTCTAAATCTTCCCATAATAAAACACCATGTGGATTATCTAAGTTAGAAATAATTATTTCTGGATCTGAAAATCCCCCATCTGATAATAATTCAAGTGCTAAAATTGATTGAGTATGCGTATCACAAACCAATAACCACTCATCTGATATCCAAGATAAGCAAGTTGGTTTTCCTAAACCACTAGCAACCTCCTCAATTTGGATTTCGTCGTCAATAATTGATGGTTTTGGCTTAAAAACATAAGGTGAAACTTCTCTAAGAACCCCTAAAATAAATATTAAAATTATTATTATTGCTCCTATTTTAATTATTTTTTTTGATTTGATTTAATCACCTCTTAAAGGGTGTTGCATAATTATCTATTTTCTCTGATATTCTTAAAATTTGATTGTATTTTGATGTTCTATCACTTCTTGCTGGTGCTCCGGTTTTAATTTGGCCTGCATTACTTCCTACAGCTAAATCGGCAATTGTTGCATCTGATGTCTCTCCCGAACGGTGGGAAATTACTGTTGAAAATTTAGACCCCCAAGCCAAATTTAATGTTTCAAATGTTTCAGTAACAGTTCCTACTTGATTTAATTTTACTAATATTGAATTTGAGGAT
The DNA here is from genome assembly GCA_002498205.1 of Euryarchaeota archaeon UBA596. Classification (GTDB taxonomy): domain Archaea; phylum Thermoplasmatota; class Poseidoniia; order Poseidoniales; family Poseidoniaceae; genus MGIIa-I. Next base: position 9,376 of record DAGQ01000039.1, on the reverse strand, counting down.
TTAGATTTAATTCCTCGTTGTAATCTTTTGGCCTGAGTGACATACAAATCATCTCCCACAATTTGACAGTGTCTCCCTATCTTTTTTGTTAATAGATTCCAAGATTCCCAATCATCCTCATCAAAAGGATCTTCTATACTTAATAATGGATATTTGTCCGCCCACATACAATAAATTTCAGTTAAATTTTCTCCACTTAGATTCTTTTTGTCAAATTGATATTTTTCCTCTGAATAAAATTCTGTTGCTGCTACATCCAAAGCAATTCCTATCTGTTCTGTACTATATCCCGCACCTTCAATGGCTCGTACCATATATTCTAATCCGT
>DAGQ01000039.1:6762-8650 GCA_002498205.1 Euryarchaeota archaeon UBA596 | reverse complement strand
GATTTTAGTGAATGGTAACACTCAGTTCCTGCCCTAAGGGCTGAAGAAAAATCATCAAAACCATGTGGAATTACCATAAATTCTTGGATATCTACGTCACTTGATGCGTGTGCTCCTCCGTTTAATATATTCATCATTGGAACTGGAATACTAGGTTTTGTATCCATTAAATGGCTTATTTGTTCCCAATCAGACCTATTGTTTAATTTCGCAGATGCTTTCAAACAAGATAAGCTTACACCTAACATTGCATTTGCACCTAATTTTGATTTATTTAAAGTGCCATCTAATTCTAACATCCTTTCATCAATTTCTCTTTGAAAGTTTTCGGACAGTACGTCTAAACCAATTAAACTATCGCGAATAATTGTATTTACATTTTCAACTGCTAAACTTACTCCTTTACCATTCCATTTCGTTCCGCCATCACGCATTTCTATTGCTTCATAAGCTCCAGTTGATGCGCCACTTGGAACTCCCGCACGTGATTCTTGTACTCCATTAACAAAACAATCTACTTCTACAGTCGGGTTTCCTCTACTATCAAGAATTGTTCTAGCAAAAATATCAGTTAATTCGGAATATTCTGACATTATTCTCATACCTTTCTTGTTCTATTACGCCTATAGTTTATTCACTAGATTCTTTAATTTCTAAATTTTCTTCTTCTGTTGAAAAATAATAATAGAAAAATAATACTGAAAATGCTGTAGAAATATGCCATATAGAGTGATATTGGAATAAAGATTCCGGAACACAATGTTCTACTGTTTTATCAATTCTCCAAACTATATTGCCAATAATATAGGTTGTTATCCCCCCAATTAGGAACGGTGACGGGCTTCTAACTATTTTTTCTCCAGGATATTTATATAATAAAAATGCTATAATTAAAAATAATATTGTCAATATTAATAGCAACATTTGCGGGGGTTCTACAGTCAAAGAAAATAATGCAATTAAGGGTAAAGAAATCATTATTACTAAATTATTTTTTGTAATGTTTTTAGACTCTAAAATTATCCAAGTACCGATATATAATGCCCAAAAATAATCCCTAGTAATGTGTTTTAATTTCAAATTTTTAGAATCTGATTCTGTGGCTATTAATGCGTCTATACCTGAATAATCGTTAATCAATACCATATTTGTTAATGATCCTATCGCATCGATCAACACGGTGAAAATAAATACAACGGAAAAGAGGCTCAATAATTTATTTTCTGACCAAGAATAACTTCTTGATAAATTATAAAAAACGGGAAATGAAATGAAAAATAACATACCTGACCAATCTAAAATTCCCCCTATTGCCGTATTTGAACCGTGCATTGCAAAACTTCCTAGACCAATATACATCGATCCTGTGGCATACAAAATAGGTGCTATATTACGACTTGTCATCGGATTTTTACCTTTTTTTGGAAAATCATCCATGATGTACAGGATATATAATCCTACTAAAACATATGATAGGCTTGATAAGGAATTCATTGGTTCTTTCAGTAATCCAGTTCTTTTTGCTTCACAAAATCCATCTTTTTCAATTGCGGGCTCAACTCCATTCCAAATGAATAGCCCTAAAATAAAAAATAATAAAATAAAAATAATAGTGGATGCCAAAGCAATTTTAAATTCTTTTTTTGTTTCTAAATTTATCATATTTAACACCACTTAAATTTCTGGCTTTTGGAAAATACCACGATAATATCCTAAAGTGCCATTTTGAAATGCATCATAAACTGGAGTTCCCTTAACTCCTGCAAATGTTTCAAAACTACGTCTTATAAATTTCCCGGTGCCCTTCTTAATCATAGACTGCTTTTCTTCATTGATTTGGTCTAGTGCTGTAATTACTTGTTTTGTAATTTCTTCCTCTTTAATAGAT
>DAGQ01000039.1:0-6376 GCA_002498205.1 Euryarchaeota archaeon UBA596 | reverse complement strand
GTCCAAGCAAATTTCCCTCCTGGTTTTAAAACACGGAAAGCTTCTCTGCTAAAAGCATCCATATTACTATAGCAATGACTGGATTCAACATTGTATACTACATCGAAGGTGTTATCCTGAAAAATCATTTTCATTGCATTTCCTTCAGAAAATTTAAGATTTGTGACGTTAGAAAATTTACGTGAACACATCTTAGCTGCTTGTGGTGAATAATCTATTGCAGTGAGCATGTTTGGATTATATGTTCTAGCAATCCAACTTGCTCCTCCTCCTCTACCCGAACCTACTTCCAATACTTGTTTTCCACTGAGATCTAATTCTCTAATATTCATATTATAAAGTTGAATAAATAATCTTGATTTTTCATCTTCTTCTGATAGAGTTAGTAACGTATCATCTACAAAACCATAATTCATGAAGTCTAAAGTACCCCATGCATCTCTTTTAGCTAGTCTTTGATACCACCATCTCCACATTCGATCTCCCACGCGACCTGGTAGAAGTTTCAACATCATAGCAAAAATACGTGCTGGTATACCAAGGCGCAATATCACACCTTCCATTTTACAGAACAGCCGATACTATTTGTACGATTTAAAATTAAACTTTCATTAGAAATTAATGCATTAACCGCGTCCAATAATTCACTAGTTGTTGCATGCATCGGATTTTTGGGTGAGTCGTCCATCCTCCCCCTGTAAACAACTACTTTGTTAGAATCTAGTAAATAAAATTCAGGTGTCCTTTCTGCACCCCATTCTTTTGCAACTTCTTGAGTTTCATCATGAAGATATCCATAAGGCATTCCTTTCATCGCTCTTTTTTGCATTGCTTCGAATGAGTCGTCAGGGTAATTAATTGCATCGTTAGAATTAATCCCCACAAAACCAATATTATTTTCTAAGGAATAATTTGCTATTTTATTAATACGATCAATAGATCCAACAACGTAAGGACAATGGTTGCATTCAAAAACGATTATTGCACCATTAGTGCCCATTACATCATCAAGCGAAGTATAAACTAAATTTTCTTTACTATTTGCATTTTTCAGATTAAATTCTGGAGCCATATCTCCAGGTTCAAGACCACTCATGCACAGGCCAAAAAATACTTACAAATATCATTTGTGTATTTTTATTACCTAGATTGAATTGAAATTTGTGCTTCGCATTGACTTAATCTTTGTCTTGCTACATCATTATCTGAATCAATATCTAAAACCTGTCTCCACAATGGTGCGGCTTTTTTCCACCTTTCTGCGGAATGATGGATAGATGCCAAATGTAAACGTGCATCTATATGGTCTGGGTCCACCTTTATCGTAGTCTCAAAATCTTGAATTGCTGCATCTTCCTCTCCCCATTCAAGATATAATAACCCCCTATTATGCCAAGCGGGGGAAAACTTGGGGTCTAATCTAATTGCTTTATTGAGTGGAGCTTCTGCTTGGTCTGGAGTCCCTAAAGCAATATTGCATGCTGCTAATTGTGTTAATGCATGGGGGTGATTGCCATTTAATTCTAAAATTTCTGTCCAAAATTGTTTCGCTGGTTCCCAATTTGCAACTAACATTAATACGTCGGCCATTCTACATTTTGCTAGTGTTAATTCTGGTGCCAGGTCTAACAATATACGGCAATCATCTAATGCACTGTCGTGTAGTCCAAGTGCTAAACTCGCGGCTATACGGTTCAACCGCGCTCTAACATGTAATGGATCGTGTCTTTCTAGTACATCATCAAAATGGTTTCTAGCTGAAATAAAATTACCATTCATACAATCTAAATTACCTCTTAAATAAGCAATTAATGCGGTATCTTCCAATCCTACCGCCGCCGCTTCAATTAATCGATTTGCTTCTACTAAATCTCCAGTATCTAATGCTAATAATGCAGACTCTGCATACACACTTGATTCGCCATCAAGAAGTCTTGATGCTCTATCTAATGATTCATTTGCAATTTCAAAATTTCTAAGCAACCTTTCGCATCTAGCAATTCCAAGCCAAGCAATTCCAGATTCTCGATTTAATTCAATTGCTGTTTCAAATGATTGTTTTGCAACTGCAATATGCATTTCATCTGTTTCTCCTGTTCCATCTCTTTGCATATCTGCATACATTAATTGTATTCTCGCCCTTGCTACATGAATTATGGAGGTTTGAATGGGGGCTTCATTGAGTAATTTTTCAGCGAGTTCTAATTCACCGCCCTCCCTAAGTAAATTAGCAATATGTGATCTTAATTCATCATTATCTGGGTTTGCTTCTAAGGCTGATTGTAATGTTTCGCTAGCACTTATTTCTCCTTCCTCTAATGCAACTAAATCTGCTTTAAGAAGTATTAGTTCGGTACCTCCAGCATTCAAAGCCACTGCATGTCTTGCAGCCCTAAGGGCATCTTCTTGGAATAACGCATTATCTGCCAATAGATTCGCTTTAAGGGCCCAGGCTTCGCCAAATTGCCTGTGTGTTTTTATCGCTTCATCAACTGAAATAAGGGCATCATCAAATTCAGATAATTTGACGTGCATTTTTGCTTTTAAAAACCAGTCTTCTGCTCTTTCTGGCTCTTTTTCTAGTATTTTTTCTAACCTTTCTATTGTTTCTTGAGGTGAGCCCGAACGACTCCTTAAACCCGAAAGTAAGCTTTGATCTGCAGGTGTATCTTTCCCCATTGCTTCTAATCTTAACATATCTCTTTCGGCCCTTTCTTCATCGACTCCGCTCTGAATCACAAGTGATGCATGAGATCTTAATAGATCTGAATTATCGGGATCATGCTCTATCATTTTTTCAATCCAATCTAATTGTAATTCTAAATTACCTTCTTGTTTGGCTAAATGGGAAAGTGAGCTTAGGCTTACTGTATGTCCCGGTGTTTTTGCTATAGCGGATTGATAACATGAATATGCCCATTCTAAATGTCCACATCGATACAATAATTCTCCTAATTTTGCAAATTCCAAAGTATTAAGCCCTAGTGAGGATGCTTCTATGTTCATATTTTCTAATAATGAAAATAGTCTGTCTGTTAAGTTAAGAGCACCTGGTTGAAGTGATTGTGGCTCCTTACCTAAATCACCATCTATTTCTACACTTTTTAGTAACATTCTCATTGCTGAATGTAACTCCTTAGCATTAGATGCTGCAGTGTCTGAATCGCTCAACCCCGCATCAATTTGAGTTTCTATTTTTTTTAATATTGTATGAATTGCAATTGCACCTTGATTTTCTGGATTACTCTGCAATATTGCTTCAGATGATAAGTTCATTACATTGATTGAAGATTCCATTCTAGAAAGTCCTGAGCGCATTTCCGCCCTATCTGCAGCAAGGTCAATTTGTAATAATCGAATTCTTGCTTCGTTACGTAGCATCCACCAAATTACAGTACCCGAAAGAGCCCCTAAAAGCAAAATTAATGTCAACAATAGATAATCCATCGGAACACAGCGACATTATTGTGGTTTTATGGTCTGCGGCTGAAAAGTATACTTTAATGCCTGTTTGATGACTAAATTATAAATCGCGAAATATTTAATTATTTATTTTCTGATTCTTCCATATATACACTATCTTGGATATTGTGGCCAATCCGATCTACGTGAATTTTAACTTGGGAGTCGTCTTTCTCTAAATATTCTTTACGAATTCTCCCTGCTTCGGAAAATAGGCCTGCTTTTTGATAGGCTTCTGCTGATTTTTCCCAATCTCTTGCAATTTCTAAATTTCGGGCTTTTTCTTCCCAATTAATATTGTCTTCATTGGAATTGATTGCTTCTGAAGTTGTTGATTGATTGATAACAACTTTTGGTGGAGGTTGTTGTTGTACAAATGGAGGAGGAGATACTAGTATCGGTGAGGGTTGAAAGGCGGGTGATTGGATTACTAATAATTGATTTTTTTTAGCCTGATTTTTAATCGAATAGCCAAGAAATAGTACGAATATTCCTGAACAGCAGACTAAAACACCCTCTTCATTTGGAATCATTAATGAAAACAAAATTAAGATATATCCAAACCAAACCCAAAAATTATTTTTAACTTCTTTCGACATGAAAAATCCCCTCTAAAATAACTGCGCTAGAAGTAGTGAAAACAACTTTACAATTTAATGTGTCGAAATGATGGGCCTGAACAATACAAAATTATTGAATTTAATGAAAAATCAGCAAAATAAACCGTGAATTCTAATTAGGGGCCTGTATTGACATTAACATAGTTAAGGGGGCTTTGTATAAATGTCTGATTCAATTAGTTCTGAGTCTTGGTGGCAAAGTCGTATAAATGAAATTAAATCTCAGGGATTTAATACAAAAAATATAGTAAATAAATTAGAAAGAAATGCAAGTCGAGCAAGTTCAATTATTGAGGAGTATGAAAAAGATTTGTCACTCGCTAAAAATTTAAAAAATAAAATAAATGATTTGCCAAGTCGTTTAGAAGTTGAACGTATTTCACTATTAAAAAAATTGGAATTCGCTGAAAAATCAAATGAGGTTCAAAATGAGTTTGATTCATTAATTTTAAGACATTTACCATGGATTTCCACTGCTAAAAATAATAAAATCTTGTGGGATTCTATGGGTAGAGGAGAATATCTAAATTTAATTCTAAAAAGGTTAGATGCCCTTGATTCAAGCATGAGTGCATATATTTCTGAAATTTTACACCTATTTGAGACTCCAGAGAAATTTGATGAATTTAATAAGAAAATTGATGATATTGAGCTCAGACAAAGTGAGCGTATTGCAACATTAGATAACATGGCATCATTATTATCTGAACATGGTTTTGAGATGCAAGGATTTAATGATTTGAATTTAGAAGAGAGATTTGATACATTAGAGAAATTACAACATTTAGATGAAAAACATATGCAACTTGAAAGGAGGATTAATCGTACAATTGGGCGTTTTGATTCGGGTACTGCCGCTGATTATAATCAACAGAGGTTGTTATTAACAAAAACAAGATCTGAGGTTGAGTTTGATTCATTGATTGAACGTATAAAAAATGCTGAAAATAATTTTTTAAATCGATTACAAAACATCAACAATCAATTTTCAAAATGGGTACAGGAGGGTTTTAATCTAAATGTGCATATTCCAATTTTAGCAGATGAGCTTTTGCATAGGGAAGCACAAATGAGTAATATTTCTCAGAATATTGAGGAGTATAAACAAATATGGGCGAGATTACAAAAACAATTGTCTATTTGGCCTGAAGAAGATGCTGTAACTTTAATTGAATTTGGAAATCTATCAGAAAAATATGAAATTAACGATTTAGTCATAGAATTAGAGAAAAGAAGTTCCTTGGTTGAAGAAGAAGTTCGTTCCAAAATTACAAGATGGAAGAATAAAGGATTTGAATTAAAGGAAGTTGAGTGGCTTAATGAGACAAATCCTGTATTAGCACAAAATGAAATGAGAAATATCTCCATAATTTTTGAAAAAATTGTAGAGGCAAAAGATCAATTAAATAATTTAGATTTAAGTTTTAATAATAAAAATAAAAGAAATGAGTGGTTAGAAAGAATTTCAGAGAAAACTCCTACTGAAGAGAGTGTAAATGAATTATTACAATGGATTTCAAAAATAGAAATGAGGAATGCAAGGCACAGAAAAATGCTTGAAAACGAGTGGTTAAATTTAAAAAACGATTTAAAGATAGATACTGGAAATTTAACTTTATTAGAATTTGAAAATTTGATTAAAGATAATGCTCGTTCTTATTCATCACATCAATATAATTCGACTAAAGGACTTAAAGAAAGATTGATGATAGAAATTGATTTATGGCTTGAAGATTTAAGAAATAAAAAATGGAATATTGAAGATTTAATCCTAATGAGAAATGAAAATCCTAATAAATTAATGAAGTCGAAAAATGAAATAAATAAAAATATTCATGAATATGAAAAATTAATTAAGAGGCTAAAACCTCTTCCATGGAATAGAAATACAATTCTTGCTGAAGAAGTTTTATTGAAATTGAAAAAACCTAACTTATTAGTAGAAATCAAGGGTTTGATTCCGCAATATATGCAACTTTTAGCAACATCTCCTTCACAAAATGAAATGATAGGTTTTGACTTTACTCCTTGGAATCCTAACGATAATGTTATTTCTAAAATTAAACCAAGAGATGTTCCAGAAGCTGAAGTAATTATTGATGGCCCTATTTCCTCCATTGATGAAGGAAGAATTAGTTCTTTAGAACAAAATTTTGTAGATTCGTACAAAGGGGTAGAGTCCAAAGAATATACCAATATCTCAAGTAATAACTTAAAAGCTTCCAATAACCAATCAAACTTTAAAAATTATGAAGAAGAAAAAGGATTTAAAAAATTTAAAAAAATCCTAACCA
>DAGQ01000001.1 GCA_002498205.1 Euryarchaeota archaeon UBA596 | reverse complement strand
GTCGTAGTAACGTTTCCTAGACATCATTTTATTTATTTTTGCCTCAATGTCATCTACACTGTCTTGTTCATCTTCTTCAATCTCTTTTACTTCTATTATTTCTTCTCTAACTACTTCATCAATCATACTATCTTCTTGTTCTTCTTTATTATCTTCAATATGGATACTTTCTTCTTCTTCTTCTTCTTCTGAGGTGTTATTTTGAATGAATTTAATTTCAGGTGCATTTTCTACTCTTTCAATTCTTCTTGTGTTTGATTGTTTTTGTTTATTTGGTTTTATCTCAAGGAAACCTAATAGTTTGGCAATTGCCAATAATACTATTGCAGAAATGATTGTCCATGCCCAATCTCTACTTTCTATAATTGGCATATTGATATTTGGAACCATGTATGTGTATGAATTATCCTCCGGATTATCATCTAAATGCCAGGGTTTTTCACAATTTAAGTTAAATGTAATTTCATTAGATGTAATGTTTGGTCTTGAAATTGTAATTGTAGGTGCTAATTGACCTTTAGCCATATCTATCTTCCATGCCGAATCCCATTCAGATGAACTTGAACCAGTTAATGTACAGTGAACATCGACGAGTTGTTCATAATTTTCCCTACGCATGTTAATGGTTAAATCTTCATTATCAGAGGAAATGTCAACTGAAGAAATTCCGATATTCCATCCAGAATGTGGTATGGTTATTGTTTTTGTTTCACTATCTAATAACTTTCCAAAACCGTCATAAATTTCAATATGTATTAAATGATTACCACCTAAACTTGTCCAACTTTCTAATGTAAGGTTTTGAATTGTAGAATTTCCAATTTGTATTCCTGAAACACTACTGATTAGTTCTCCATTTATTCGTAACACTATATTCCATCGAACCTCACTTGTAGTTTCTGAAAATTGGCAACTTGCAATTACTTCTGAATTAGTATAATCTCCTGATTCTAGCTTAGAAATTGCAGAACTATCTAATTGACAATTGGCATTTAGGTTTGGTTTTTCAAGAACAATGATCTTGTATTTTAATTCATTCGTACATTCATTTAAGTTCTGATTTTTACAAAGATCATATTCAAAAATCCCAGGACTATTAATTTCAATTATTGATGTTTCGGCACTTATTTCTCCTAAAATTTCAATTTCAATTGCATCATTAGCATAACCAACAAAAACAGGACTAGAACCCCAAGAAACATCTAAGCCACAACAATGTGCTTTAACATTTAAAGTAATATTTTGTTCAAAACCAGATGGATCTGAAATACTGATGATTTGTGAATAATTACTCTTATCCCAATTTTCAGGGGGGATTAGAGAGATGGGAACTCCTTTGGTTGCGCCTGAGGCTATATAGAAATTATTAGGTGATGATAAAATCCAGCCATCTGGAGTATCTAAATTCAATGTAATTTTATTTAGTCCATTACCTGTGTTTTTAATCCATAATAGTGGATATCCTCCCTCCTCATTAACGAACCAATCTTCTTCAAATCCTATTTCCATTGAATATATATTTGCAACCCTGAGGGGGACAGCGATTTCACTTCTACCGTCTAAATTGTCTCCATCTTTTACTATTAATGTCATAATTCCTATTTCTCCAGCCATAGATTCGGATGGAGGGATGATGTGTAATTCTACTGAAATTGATTTTCCTGGTTCTACTAGTTTAGTTTCAGAAATATTAGTAATATTCCATCCTGTTGGTAATACGGGAATTAATATTGGTTCAACAATAGAATTTCCTTTATTTTCAATTTCAAAAGTGATATTTGAACCAGACGTTTTGACATCTAAATCAGAATTAATTAATTTTAATGACCATCCACTAGTTCTTAAGGCAGTGATTTTGAAATTTATATCTGCATAACTATTTGAATCAGAAATTAAACTTAAATTGTAAAATAGAACACTGTCTTTCCAAGCAGAATTAGGAACAGTTAAATTTATTCCAAACATACTTGATTGGTTTACATCAATATTCCTTTCTTGATCAATATTTACTTCCCAAATAGAAGAATCATTTGTGTTCTGAATTGTTTCTATTGTAGAACTCCATTCCATGATGTCAACTAGGTTACCTGTATTTGTTACATTGAATGAAATAAATACATCTTCATTTTGATTAGCATAAAATTCAGTTCCACTAATGTTTGATATTGACCAATTATGATGTTGTTTTGCACTGACTGAAATATCTTCATATTCATACAAATTAGGGTCTATTGTAGAACTAATTGAGATTCTAAATGTAATGGATTTACCTGCAGGCGAATTGTCGGGAATTGAATAATCTATAGTTGGGAAAACACTGGCATCAACATCTAGTGTGAATGTAGAAACTGGTATTGAAAATTCTACACCTGGGTCCTCTTTAATATCTCCTAAATCTGTGAATTCAGCTTTAAGTTTGAATGTATCTTCACCATTGCCCTTATTTTTTAACTTAACAATTAATGTATTTATCGTATTTACATCAATAATTACGGGTTCATAAGATGGTTCTACAATTTCAATTTCTGCACGATTAACTTGTAATATGTGTATACTAAAATTCAAACTAATGCCCTGATTAATTTCAGAATTAATTTTATGAAGTAAAGGCGGGGATTGACTAGGGACTGAGACATTTACCCACGTTAGTTCAATATTGTCGGATTGAGAGATGTTTACGACATTTCCATTAAGAACTCCGTGGCCTCCAACAGACCAAACCCACCCAGGCAAAGTCATTCCTGAAGATGCTAAATCAATTATAATGTCTCCTTCACTTGAATTTGAATTTAATTCCCAAGATAAATCAACTCCTGGAATACTTTTTACATGTGGAGGGTCCATAGATATTGAATTAGCTATAAATGTAAATTCTATTGATTTACATAAACTATCCTCTTCTGTTCCAATGCATCCTGTAAATGTGTTCTTTGCAATTGAACCTAATTCTACTACTTCTGGGACTTCTACAATAGCAGTAAATTCTCTTACTTCACCAGGTGATAGAGTAATAGAGTAATATGGTCCTCCATTTTTATCAAAAATAGATGGAGTAGTTTGCCAAATATTTGAGCTCCATGTTTGACTCGTGAGTCTTTCTTCTGCATTGCCTAAATTTTCTATTTGGAACCAAGCAGATGCATTTTCTCCCCTCAATCCATGACCTGTAGAAATTGAATTTCCATCAGGGCCAGTTATTGACAACCCTCTTGTTAGGTTAACTTCGATTGGAATTAGAAAACTTTTGCTAATTGTTGGATTTGAATCTAAAGTCATTGT
>DAGQ01000111.1 GCA_002498205.1 Euryarchaeota archaeon UBA596 | reverse complement strand
GAGTCTCTATTGAGTCAAGATTCATTTTCACTTGGAGAAACAGAGGAGGAGGAATTAGATGATGATGAGGAAATTGATCCTTTTGATTTAATTGGGGGAAGAGAACCTTCAAATTCTGGAAATAATGAAAGTACGTACAAAGACCCATTAGAAGAATTAATGGATGAAGTTGATGATGAAGAAATTCAGGTAGAAACAATTGAATTAGGTTCTGATGATGATGATGAAAATGAACCTATCAAAGAAGATACTTCCGAAAATCAAATTATTGAAATGTATCGTATGATGTTAGATACTGTTTGGGTTGATGACGTAATTGATCCATCGGAAGTGGCATTACTTGCAAGGAAAAGAAAAGATCTTGATATTTCATTTGAAACACATATGAAATTAGTGAGGGAAATGTTGGAGGATTCAAATTGAAGACTATTTTTTGGATGGCTCTAGAGATAGCTTGGTCTGATGGTAGTATGTCAAAAAAGGGTGCATTAATCATTGAGAAATTGCATGATAAAATGGGATTGGACATTTCTTTGAGAGAAGAAATTGAAGAACGGTTTGCTAAAGAAATTTTAGAAGAAAGGACAGAAAGAGGTGAAGGAACGGGCGATTTTGAATTGGAATCTTGGGCTAATACAATCATAGAAAATTTAAATTCTAACCAATTGGAAAATCAAATTATTTCCTTAAGTAAAAAAGCTGTAATTCAAGGATTATCAAAAGAAAAATGGTTACTTGGAATGGATTTTACAAGAGAGTTTAATCAATCAAATACCTTTGCTGAAGGAGTTTGGATGGAAAATAATACAGAAGAAGAATATGATAATTATTTATCAATTCTAGAACCACTAGTAAATGAATTAACTACTAGGAATTAAGTTTTAAATCCCAAGATATTTTTGCTACCCCAGATAGAGTTGATGCTACAGAACAATATTTAGTCATAGTTTGTTCTATTAATCTTCTAATTAATTTCTCCCACTTAGGATCTGTGTTTAATTTAAAAATTAGATTCATATTTTTAACATATCGTGGATTTTCATTATTTCTCTCATAATCGATCCCAATTGAAAGTGAGTCAAATTCTCTTTCTTTCATCCCGACTACGATTTCTGCCATACTACAAACTCCAACCATTTGAACCATTATCTGAACTGGAGATAAAGAATTATCACTATCCCAATTACATAACATCTCATTACCCCTATTATCTGAACAAATAGCAACAGTTTCTTCTTTCCACGTGACATCTACATGATACATACATGCAATCGATTAAGTCTTATTTTTTGAACTTAACTTATAATGAATAATGGGAGTATTGATGTAAGGCACTCATGTCGGGTCAGAATGATAACATGGCAGGAACAGCAATTACAATGAATAATGGAGAACTAGTAATCCCAAATAATCCAATAATCTATTTCATAGAAGGAGATGGTATTGGAGTAGATATTACCCCCGTAATGCAGAAAGTTGTAGATGCTGCTGTAAGTAAGGCTTACGGGAATGAAAAGCAAATCCACTGGAATGAAGTTTTAGCCGGAGAAAAAGCATTTAATGCAACAGGAGAGTGGTTACCTGAATCTACATTAAATGCTATGAAGGGAGGTCTTGTTTCAATTAAAGGGCCTTTGACGACCCCAGTTGGAGGAGGGATTAGGAGTCTTAATGTGGCCCTTCGCCAAAAATTAGATCTTTTTGCCTGTGTGCGACCAGTTAGATGGTATGAAGGAACTCCTAGCCCTGTTCGTGATCCTGGTGCAGTTGATATGATTATTTTCCGTGAAAATAGTGAAGATGTATATGCAGGAATTGAATGGGAGATGGGAACAACTGAAGTAAAGAAGGTCATAGACTTTCTAAAAAATGAAATGGGTGTTGACAAAATTAGATTCCCAGATTCCAGTGGTATCGGTATAAAGCCTATTTCTGTTGAAGGAACTGGAAGAATTGTCCGTGCAGCAATTAAGTATGCTATTGAAAATGATAAAGATAGTGTAACCTTAGTTCACAAAGGCAATATTATGAAATTTACAGAAGGTGGATTTAGAGATTGGGGTTATTCGTTAGCACAAAATGAATTCGGAGCTGAATTACTTGATGGAGGTCCATGGTGCACCCTTAAAAATCCAAATACAGGAACGATTATCACAATAAAAGATGTTATTGCTGATGCAATGCTTCAACAAGTATTGACTCGTCCAAAAGAATATGGCGTTTTGGCTACTATGAATCTAAATGGAGACTATATCTCAGACGCTCTAGCTGCTCAAGTAGGAGGAATTGGTATTGCTCCCGGTGCGAATATAAACTATGATACGGGAATTGCTATTTTTGAGGCAACACATGGAACTGCACCAAAATATACTGGACTAGACAAAGTTAATCCAGGTTCATTAATTCTATCAGCTGAAATGATGCTTAGATATCTGGGTTGGAATGATGCTGCTAATTTAATTGTCAGAGGAATGGAAGGAGCAATTTCAGCAAAAACTGTTACGTATGATTTTGAAAGGCTGATGGAAGATGCTAAATTGCTAAAATGTTCTGAATTTGGAGATGCAATTATCAGTCATATGTGAGATTCATGGAAATTTCATTAATCTTAATGATTACACATTCATTGAGTGCATTAGGATTATTACTATTATGTTTTATTCAGTATAAATGGAAACAAGACGGGAAAAATCTGAAGGGAATAGAAAGAGAAAAAAAATTAAAAAAACATGAAGAAATAGGTAAAAAATTATTACTTCTACTTTCATTTGTGATATTACTAGCAATTTTAGGTAATTTGATTTCAGGTTTAAATTCGGGAAAAACAATTCTAAAATCGATTATTCCAAGATCACCGCACGGCGCATTTGGATTTATTGGGGCCGCTTTGTTTTATTATACATGGAAACTTGGAATGAAAACTAAACAACAAAGAATTGCTAAGGAAAAATGGAGTGAAACTAAAAGAAAACATGGTAGAGCATCTGATTTAATAATTATAATTGGTTGTATACATGGGTTTTTAGGGTTTTTACAATTATTAAAAATAATTTAATCTTTCTTTCTAGTTGCCCAAATCTTTAACCATTCTTTAATATTATTTTCAATATCAAATTCATTTAATTTTCTTTTTACAAGTTTACCTTCACTTAGTGGCATTATTCTACAACCACAAGCGTTTGGATGACCTCCTCCATTGTCATCAAAAGCCTGAGCTAATTTAGTTAAGTCAAAGACTCCATTATTAAAATGTAAAAAACTATTACAATAAAATGATGCTGAAAGTGGATGTCTGCTATGATTTCCAATTTCACCATCACTGTATCCATGAATAATAATGCAAGCATCGCACTGAACTCCAAAAGTTGATGTAACAAGATACCCATTGGTACGAAAACCTGTATCCTGCATTTTTACAATTGCAATTCTATCAATTACTTCTCCATTGTCTAAAATTATCTTTTTCAAATTTGATTGTTCATCTTTTTTCAAATTAATTCGCCTAATTACTTCTTTTTCATTTAAGATTTCATTAACATCTCTGCCTGAAGAAAACCATTCTAATAACGTATATACATAATCTAAATCTTCTAAATTAATTGTTTTAGAAAGCCATAATATTGGATTATCTGAATTAAACTCTGAAAGTGAAATTTTACCAGAATCTAATTTGTCTACCATCTCCATAAAGTTTTCAAGATGTGATAAATCTATTTCTTTTGAACATAAATCAAAAGCAACACGTGCAGCTGAATCTACAGGATACCATTCACAGTTCCCGCCTTGTGTTGTAAATTTTTTTAATTCTATTTCTGTAGGTTTATTCGTACTATGATGATCTAAATATAATCCACAATTTGGATGAAATGGTAAATCACATATTGCGGTTTTTCTGTCGATAACAGTATCTAAATTTCCATTTCTAATTTCTGCAGCATGAGCAAAAATTGTTTCCGCTTCTGAAAAATATGATTTCAATATTGATGCTGCAATCAATCCATCCAAATCACCATCGGCTACAATTTTTTCAATTTCTAGCCCATTAAACAAACTCATTGTAGACAAGGTGAAATTAACTTGTTATTCAATTATATCATAGAAAATAATGGTAAACACAAAAAAGAACTAATGTTCACAGAAAGAATATGGAAACATCTTGTGGTGTTGTTTTAGTAAATTTCGATTCGATATTAATATTACAATATCCTCAAGGGCATTGGGATTTACCAAAAGGACATATTGAAGAAAATGATAATAATCACAAACAAACAGCACTAAGAGAATTAACTGAGGAAACAGGTATTTCTGAAATTACTTGGATTGAAGGTTTTACTAAAAAAACCCAATATTGTTTTACAAAAAAGGGTAAGGAGATTCATAAAACTGTTTGGTGGCTACTGGCAAAAACATCTGAAATAAATGTAAAACTATCAAAAGAACATCAAAATTATTTATGGCTAGATTGGGATTCTGCAATTAATCAAGTTACTCATGATTTAACTAAATCCGTTATATTATCCGCAAGGAAATTCATTAATCTAAATTAAATCTTGATTGCTGATTTTCAATAGTTTCTGAAATTGATTTCTCACCTGATCTTTTTACAGTTGGAATCCATAGAAATTCATCTTCACCTAATCTAATCGATACCCAACGTGCAAGAATAAATAACCAATCAGATAAACGATTAAAATATTCTTTCACAAAAGGTCTTACAGAATCTTCTCCTTCATCATGAATTAATTTAATTATTTGTCGTTCAGTTCTTCTGACTACAGTTCTTGCAATATGTAAATTAGCAATTGGCGCGCTACCACCAGGAAGAATAAATGATTCTAAAGGCTTGAGTTCTGTTTGCATAGAATCCATTTCAGATAATAACATATCACTCACTTCTTGTTGTAGTAATACTATACCTTCTGGAATATTGTCTATAGGACAAGCAAGTTCTGCACCTAAATCAAATAATTCTTGTTGAATTCTTTTAATTCCGCGAGTGATAATTTGCTGAACCTCAAATACACTTTTCCTTTCGCCACCATCTGAATGCTTTTCTGGAATTCTATTACTTTCCATTAATACAATACCAAAAATTGAGTTCAATTCATCTAATGTTCCCACTACTTCTAATCTTGGATGAAATTTAGGTACTCTAGTTCCATCCACCAACGAAGTATAACCTTCATCGCCTGTGCCTGTATGGACTCTGTTTATACGGACCATGCACAAACTAATCCTTACAATTAAAAGTGGTTGTCACGGATTATGACATTATTGGTAAATTTTTTTGTTTAAATTTAGAACCCAAAACAAAAATTCCAAATAAATAGATTGTTAATTCTATAATTATCAAACCCCAATACATCGGGCCTAAACCTTGATCTAGTAGTTCTCGACCATAAGGTTCTCCAAATCTACCCATAAATACAGCCTGACTAAGCAGGTTAGCACAAAACCAAATTACTATACTCATCCAAAAATAAGTTGATAATGCCCATTTTCCATCATTCTCTAAAATATTTGCCTCCATCAATACATATATTGTTTTTTAGATTTAAAAAACATTTGTATTGCTGCATCAATCGTTACTTAATTTATTAAGACCGTCTTTAACAGCTGATATCCATGTTTCATCTACCGATTCAAAACCGCCTAATTCGAGTAATCTATGATTCCATTTTTTATACTCTTCTTCATTTTCAAAATGTTGATGGATTAATGAAAGAGCGCTGTATGCCATTGCATTCAAATGTTCTTCATCTACATCCCATGCTTTTTCAAAACAGCTAATTGCTCCACGGTCGCCAAAAATTACACCTCTTCTTAATTGTCTTAACCCAGATTGTGACCAAGCCAAAGGTAGTTTTCCGATTAAAAGTGTTCTAAAAACTAAATAAATATTCAAAAGGATAATTAATGAAATTAAAACAAATGCTGAAATTTGTTCAAAGTTGGATAATGATGACCACTCATTCGAAAATAATGATATCGTTCCTACAACTAATAAAAAACCTGAGAAGGGGGCAATAAGTACATCCATTCGTGTCCTTATTGCATGAATAAGGCCAATTACAACTCCTAAACCGCCTAAGATGGTAAGTATTAGAGGTTCAACTGTTGGACCTACCTCTCTTTCGGCTTGCTCTGCAATAAATCCTAAACTACCTAGTACAATCAGCAAAAATCCAAATTTTTGTGAATGTTCTGGGAAAGGTTGATTCTTACTCATCCAAATTAAAATTAAACCTAAAACTATTGAAATTCCAGTATACAACAGTGTCATGTTTCTCGCCTTGAATAGTGCTCTCTAGATTATCATTTAATTACTTATGATATTTTGTTCCTTTAATTATTTGTGTGGAGCGATAAATTTGCTCAATTAGAATTACCGCAGCCAATTCATGTGGAAAAGTTAATTTTGATAAGGAAATTTTTGAAAAGGAATGTTTCGGAAAGCCTTCAGCAGGACCGATTGCTAAATGGGTGTCTTCCTGTTCTAATTTCCATGATTTAATCAAATTTGAAAACTCAATTGAATTATAATTAGAACCATTTTCTTCCAAGAGAAATAATTTGGCATTTTTTGTTAATTTATCTAATTTTTCAAAATATTCATTTTTTGAAAGGCTATCTTTATGTTCTAAAATTTTTACAGATTCTGATTCCAGCCTATTTGAATACATTTGAATTAATGAATTTAATGACTTGTCTTTTGGCTTACCATGAAGATGAATGAAAATCCGACCCATTAAACATCCCGATATTATCAAACATAATGATTTAATGTATACGAAGTCTTTCAAATAAGGAGTTAGAGGCCTACATGATGAAGTGGTGGCCTTTTGGAAAAACTGGAAAAATACGACAAAAGTATGACAGTGAAATACATATTAAAGGCACAAGAGTATGGTTACAAAATTTACAAGAAGTATGTGAAAAAAATTTTGATTCACCTACAAATGGTAAAAGATTAATTCGTGAAATGCAAATAGAATGGAAAGATGCAGCAAAAAGAAAAGAGATTGATGAAGAATTAATTGAAGGTTTAGATAGAAGGGCATTCTATTTATTAAAGGCTGATGATCAGGAATGGAGTCAATTATTGGATAATTTAAAATTTTGGAGACCTGGATGGAAGGCTGATTAAATGAAAAATACCTCTTTAGAATTCTTAAACATTAATCCTGGAAATGTATTCTTAGGGAGAGATAATGGAGGATTATACTTTGCTGGAGAAAGACCAAGACATAAAGTAGAAATAAATTATAATTTTGAAATAACAAAAGATTGTATTACAGAAGATGAATGGAATGATGTTTTCAATAAAAATGAAAATATTCCGAATTATAATAAATTTAATCAACAAAATATTGAAGATTTTTTAAAAAATCTTAATGAAAAAAATGAAGATTATAGATTTAGGTTACCAAGTGAGTCTGAATGGGAACTTGCGAAAAAGCAATTAGAAGATTCTATTGTAATGCCCAATGAATTTGGGGAATTAATCGCAGATCAGCCACATGTTAGTTACTGGGGGGCTCCTTGTGATGGAAGTCCTTGGTTCGAAAATAATCCTAAATCTGCAGGTTTTGGAATGCAATGCACAAAAAGCGGAAACTCATCAAAAGATAAATCAATAACTCCAGGTTTTTCGTTACATAAATCACATAAAAAAAATATTAAATTTAGAATTGTTAGAATCCCAAGAAAGCATATTGATGCTTTTGGCAAAAAATTACCATCTGAATTTGATAGATTTGAAATTTTTAAGCGTGAAATGATTATTTCAATATTTATTGGTATTATCCCCTCATTTATTTGGGCTTATTTTAATGCATCTCCAGGGTATATTGTAAGTGGTTTCGGGAATTTAATCATGGGTGGTGTATTTTTCTCATTATTTACGGGTCTAATTTACAGGCCTAAACATTCAACCTTGGAATTTACAAATAATAAAATTATTTCAATTAGTCCCTACAGGAAAAAAATTAGAACCTTAATATCTTTTGAGGATGAGCACCCCTAATCGAATCTTGAGCACAAATTGCCGCCATATGAATAATATGTCTAACTCCATCATATCTAGCAAGAACCTGAACAGGCTTCTCTAATCCCTCAAGAATTGGCCCCGTCATTTCAGCATCACCTAATTCTGAAAGTAACTTATAAGCAATATTTGCCGATGCTAGGTTTGGACAAATTAATACATTTGCTGGCCCCTCAAGTGTCATAAATCCATAATCTGATTGTATTTCAGAATTTAGAGCAGTATCTCCTTGCATTGGACCATCAATAACCAAGCTTGGATCCAATTCTCTGGCTAATGAAATTGCATCCTCTAATCTTTCTGTACGCTGCTTTTGACTGGATCCAAAATTTGAAAATGATAGCATGGCGACTCTTGGCTCAATTCCGAATCTTCTTGCAATTACCGCTGTTTGAACTGCAATTTCTGCTAAGGTTCTTGAATCAGGGTAAACATTAACTGTTGCATCTGCTAAAAACATCAATTTTCCTTTAACTGACATCATATAACATCCTACCAAACAATGTGCAGATTGATCTTTTCCAATCACTTGTATAGCGGGTTTCAGAACATCTGGATAATTTCGATCTAATCCACCTAGCAATCCGTCTGCATCTCCACATGCAACCATTACTGATCCGTAATAAGGTCTACTTTTCAATAATCTTTGAGCATCTGCGAGTGTTACACCTTTTCTACTTCTTTTTTCAAACAAGTATTCAGAATATCTGCCTAACCTATTTTTACATGTTTTAGGGTCAATAATTTCACAATTAAAAGATAGCGTTAATTCTTCTTTTACTCTCTCTATTTGTTCTTTATCACCTAATAAAACGGGTATACAAATATCTTCTCTTATACACTCAGAAACGGCCATCAAAACCTTAGAGTTTTCACCTTCTTGGAATACAATTTTCTTTTTTCTACCCCTAACTTCATTAATTACTCCTCTCATTACATTATGAGTTAATCCTAATCTAGATTCTAAACTATCTCTATAATTTTGATAGTCAAAAATACCTGGGTCAATTCCACATACACCCTCATCCACTGCGGCTTGAGCAACTGCTGATGCTTCCCAAATCAGTACTCTGCGATCGAAAGGTTTAGGAATAATATATTCTTTTCCAAAAGTCAAAGTTTCTCCTCCATAAGCAAGCTGTACTTCTTCAGGTACGGGTTCCTTAGCTAAACTTGCAAGTGCTTTTGTTGCTGCCATTTTCATTCCTTGTGTAATATCTCTTGCTCTGACATCTAAAGCACCTCTGAATATATACGGAAATCCTAAAACATTGTTAACTTGGTTAGGAAAATCTGACCTTCCTGTAGCTATTATTGCATCACTTCTGACTGATTTTATTTCTTCAGGCATTATCTCAGGAGTTGGATTTGCTAAAGCGAAAATAATTGGTTTTTTGGCCATCGATAGAACCATTTCTTTACTCACGACTCCTCCTTTTGATAACCCTAAAAATAAATCGGCATTAACCATTGCAGAAGCAAGGTTTCCATCATATAAATCTCTTGCATAAGGTGCTTTGTATTGATTTAGTTCTCCTAATTGTAATCTTGATTTAGTCAAAATACCCTTAGAATCACACATTACAATATTCAAGGGATTTACCCCGATTGCTACATAATGGTTGGCACATGCAATTGCACTTGCTCCAGCACCCCCAATTACAACTTTAATATCTTCAATTCTTTTTTCTTGTAATTCAATTGCATTAATTAAAGCAGCACCTGTAATAATTGCTGTACCGTGTTGATCATCATGCATTACTGGAATATTAGTTTCTTCACTAATTCTTCTTTCAATTTCGAAACATTCTGGTGCTTTAATATCTTCTAGATTAATACCTCCAAATGTAGGAGCAATATTACAAACTGTTCTGATAAATTCTTCGGGATCTGATGCATCTACTTCAATATCAAAAACATCGATATCTGCAAATGTTTTGAATAAAAGGCCTTTACCTTCCATTACTGGTTTTGAAGCTAGAGCACCAATATTCCCTAAACCTAAAACAGCAGTCCCATTTGAGATCACAGCAACTAAATTTCCTTTAGATGTGTATCGATATGAATCCTCAGAGTTTTTTGCAATTTCTAAACAGGGATAAGCGACTCCAGGAGAATATGCGAGAGATAGTTCTCTAGCCGTTGAATGGGGTTTTGTTGGAACAATTTTTATTTTTCCTCGCGGACTTTTTTCGTGATACTCTAAAGCACGTTTACGTAAATCTTCATCTTCAGAACTTGACGATTTCATATCCAAACATGTAAGTCAACTCTAATTAATTCTAATTGCTTTGTGTATCTATTCTTGTAATTTGTTGATTAAAGAATAATTCTAAACTAACCGAATAAAATAAACTAATTTCTCTATTTTTATTAAAAACTGAGTCATAATACCATGCCTTTCATAAATGATTCAACATCACGCTCACCTATGATTAAACCTGCGATAACTAGGTCTGGATTTTTTACAGCCACATTATTTGTTCTAATGATGCTATTTTCAAGTATGTCTCCCATACTTACTATAGCCAGTGCTCACCTTGGTCATCCTGAACATGATAGTGCAAATTCCAATGCAAGTACATGGGGGCTTTCGGGCTCTGAAGATACTGGCTGGGTCACACTTGAAACAATAGGGGCTTCTCCATCAAATAACCAACCAGGATATGCAAATTGGGAATTAAATTTTGCACCAGGAGCAATTGTTTCAAACGTTAGTTTACAAGTAGGTGTAGATGGAAGTAATGGAATCTATGCAATGAATCCTGAATTATATTCTCCTTCTACTCAATATTCATTTTTTGACTGGAGTGATAACGGAGGATTTGGATATCAAGACGGTTTTCTAAATGGTGATGTACACAATGGAAGAATGCAACCAAATAGTGATTTAGGCGCACAATACAGAATTCCATCTGGATCTGAAATTACAGACTTGGTTTTAGAAGCACTTAGCCCCGTAGATCCTCCTGTCTCTCTTTCACCTATTGAATTAGAAATAGCTGATTGGGATATAGATCCAAACGATGGAAGACTATATGTTGGAATAGGTGATTCCGTTATTCAAATTGATAATACAATTAATCCTAATATAATCCATTTAAGAGATTTAGGAGAACGTGTAACCGACATATTTGTTGATGATATTAATCAGAGATTAATGATTACAGCGGGAGGAGAGATTAGTGTATATTCACTAATCAATGGAGAATTATTGAATGAATTACCGATTGAGC
>DAGQ01000118.1 GCA_002498205.1 Euryarchaeota archaeon UBA596 | reverse complement strand
CAAGGTATGATGTTTGGATATGCATGTACAGAATCAGAATCATATCCTGGATTGATTGGAACATACATGCCTTTGCCAAGTCTACTTTCTCAAAAATTGACAAGAAGATTAACAGAAGTTAGAGAGAAGAATATCCTTCCTTGGGTTAGGCCAGATGGGAAAAGTCAAGTTACAATTCAATATGATGAAAAAGGAACACCTTTGAGGGCATCTACTATTGTTATTGCAAATCAACATAAAGATTTGATTGAAGAAACAGGTAGTATTGAACTTGAGCAAGAATATATACAAAATGAATTAAAAAAGCATGTCATAGATTATGTAATTCCTGAAAATTATGGTTTGATTGATTCAGAAACTAAAATCATTGTAAATGGAACTGGAAGATTTGTTGATCCTGGGGGCCCTTATGCAGATGCTGGATTGACAGGCCGGAAAATAATTGTAGATACTTATGGTGGTAGCGCTCCACATGGTGGTGGTGCCTTTAGTGGAAAAGATCCGACAAAAGTAGATCGATCTGCAGCATATATGACAAGATGGGTAGCAAAGCATGTTGTTGCTAGCGGTTTAGCAGATAAGTGTTCTATCCAAGTTGCTTATGCTATTGGAAGAGATGAACCGGTGAGTATTAATGTGAATACAGATGGTACAGGAATAATTTCTGATTCCGAAATAGAATCAAGAGTTTCCAAAGTTTTTGATTTTTCACCTAAGGAAATCATTCAAAATTTAGAACTTAGAAACCCGATTTATTTTGTTACTGCTTCTGGAGGTCATTTCGGGAGAGATTCCAATTCATTAGGGCATTTTACATGGGAACGAATAATTCCCGAAAAAATGGAAATGTTGCGTAAGGAGTAATATTCTTTCCACGCCCCTTATAGGGGCGTATTATGTCCCGCGTGTTGTGTCAAAAAAGAATACTAACCGCCGAGCAGGAATTTTTTTGATATTTCTAGTTGCAATTTCTGCATTTTCTCCTTTAATTTCCACAACTTCTGCCACAGGTGTAATTGAATTAAGCTTATCAGAACAACACGTGTTAATGTCTCCAGGAACAACCACTAATTTAACTCTGACAATTTACAATAATGATTCACAAATTAATGATTACACTGTAGATCTAAATCCTAATTATAATTCTGCCTGGAATATCAGTATTGTCGATTCTAATATTGAAGATGTACTTCCTACATTTTCAAGTTCCACAACAATTGTAGTGACCTTGAACTCGTTAGCTTTACTTTCAGATCAAACAATGATTGAATTTGTAGTTAATCAATCTGGTAGTTCTGATAGTTCATCTATTGAAGCGATTTTATCAGTCCAACCCCATTATGAAGCATCATTAGATATTAGTAATGTTGGAGTTGGTGGATTGGTTTTAGTTAACCCAGGTTCAACTGTAGATGTAGATGTAGATGTAATGAATCTCGGTAATATGAATGATACTATTTTGTTAGATGTTGTGAATGAACCTGATTTAGCTCAATGGTGGGATGATTACAATTCTGCTCAATCAGAGCCTGTTGTAAATGGAAATGAGACTATTACTTTGGTAGAACCAACAATGGGGTCAGAAATTGATATTTCTCAAGAAGATCTTGAGATATTAGTTAATGCATCTGGACTTACTCCTAATTTGGAATATGATTTTTATATGAATGCATATGATGAGAATGGTACATGGTTTAATGGGTGGATTAGTACTTTTAATTCAACGACTGGCCTTGCCTCTTATACCGACACAGTATACAGAAATCAATTACAGCCTGGTGAAAATGTGACTTTTGTGGCAAATATTAGTTACAATGGTACAGATCTAAGTAGTGATTTTTCAATATTTTGTTTGTACGATACTTATGGATGTTCAGTAATTGCACAATATGAACTTACTGAAGGAACTATTACAGGTAATGGGAACTTAAGTTATGCATATGACTCTAATGGTACAACTTATGTTCCAGGGACTTTAGTAGATGATGGAACTTTAATTGAAATTACGGCTAATGCAGATGAAAATTGGAGTTTTATTGAATTTACTGGAGACTCAAATTCTACAAATGAAACCATTATTGTTGAAATAGACTCAGATAAAACAATAGGTGCATTATTTGAAGAAAACCAAACGGTAATTCTAAACCCTGAAGTTAATTTATCTGTAAATACAAATGCTACACATATGTTTTCAATTTTTGAATTAACTAATTTAACCCAAGGAGGAAATTATGAGATTTTATATGAGGTTGAAACAAATGACACATTCCCCGTACCTACAGATATTGGTTGGGACAATTTTTCAGCAACATCTGTAAATGAGTTAAGATATTACAATGCTACATATTCTAATGATTCGTATTGTATAAATGTGATTTTAAGTTCTAATGGTTTAGTTTTAGATTCTGATAGTATCTGTTTTGAAATTCCAAATAGTTCGGAAAGTAGTTCTACTTCTATGAGTATTAGTTTAGCAAAAAATTCTGGAAGTATTCCTACAGGATGGACAGTATTTTGGATGGATGATGTATTTTCGAATATGACTCCAATGTCAACTGAAACGGGAGTTCTTAGAATTACAATACCTAATGGTACAGCTCCGGGATATCTTGGAATTAGATTATGGGCCTCAAGTACTCAAGGAAATGTTTCAATTTCTACTGTAATTGTAATACAAGTAGGATCACAAGATTCAATATCTATTTCAGACCAAACGAATCATACATGGTTACCAAATAAACCAGCAGATGTTTCTTTAGAAATCACGAATACTGGAAATAGGGCCATAGGTTATGATTATTCTACGGAATCGTCTTCAGGGCCTTGTGATATTGCAATGGCTAGTTCTGGTTCAACATTGGAAGTTGGAGATTCTGAATTAGCAAAAGTTGCAGTTAGACCTTGGGAAGTTGCACATAGAAATGATACTTGTGAATTTGATTTTATAGCCACTAACAGACTCACTAGTGAACAATCGTTATTTGAAGTTCAAATTAGAATTGGTGTGAGTTGGGGGTTAGAATTGTATTCGCCTGCATCTGAAATTTTAAAATCAGATGAAATAAAAACTGTTACGTTTACAGTTAAGAATTTAGGTACCGAACAAGATGAATTCAGAGTTGAAGTGACCTCGCCTGAAGGTATTTCATCTACAGCCCCACCAGGTTGGCTAACAATTTCGAGAGGGCAAACGAGTATTATTGATATTGATTTTTCATTAGATCAGGGTAGTAATTTATCTGGCATTAACACTGTTGCAATTAAACTGATTAGTATTAATGGTGTAGAAGCGGAAATTGATTATGATCTTAACGTAGAAGGACTTCATGCATTTGATTTAATTGGTCCACAAGATTCGAGATTAATAATTGAGGCAGGATCTTCTGCAGAATTATTAATAGATGTAGTAAATACAGGTACACAGACAAATAATTACGAATTAGACTCAGTTACGGGACTACCATCGTGTATTAATTTGAATGGCACAGATTCAGATTTAAATCAAGCAGTGGAAGCTAGTACAAGTGAGTTATTGATTGATTTCTATGCTAACTCAAATTGCCAATCTGGTGATTATTTGATAAGTATTTTTGTCGAAGAACTAGATAGTGAAATCATAGAAAAAATCGATATTACAATTCAAGTTTCTTCTTTAGGAAATGTTGATGTTTCTGTATCTAGAACTTCACCTGTTGTTGGTAACGATGACTTCGAACAATTAACCTTAACAATAACAAATCTTGGATCAGATACATCAACTTTTGAGATTACTGTTGACGGGGCATCAGGTTTTGATATTTCTTTAGAAACCAGTATTTTATCATTAAACCCTAGTGAAACAAGTACTATTAATTTTGAATTAAGGAGGACAACAGCAACAGGGATAGTTGAAATCACAATTAGTGTTGAAGATACTACAAAATCCTCGATTTCAGATTCACTTGTCCTAACAGCATTAGAACCAACTAATATGGCTGAATTAATCATTCAAGTCTCAGATTCTAATGTTTTACCCGGAGAGCAGTTATCTGGAAATTTATTGATTAGTAATCAAGGAAATCAAGACGATAATTTCACACTGTCATCAAATGGAATTTCATGTTCTATTCAATCAAGTATTG
>DAGQ01000045.1 GCA_002498205.1 Euryarchaeota archaeon UBA596 | reverse complement strand
GAATTACTAGAATTATTACCTGAATGGGTAGAATGTATCTTATTACCTGGAAATCATGATGTTGTAAGGCCAGCAGAGCCTCAACCAGCTCTAGACCCAGAGATACAATCTGACTATAATTCTACAACTTTTGTGGGGAATCCTTGCAGCTTTAAACTACATGGTGTAGATATTCTTGCATATCATGGGAAAAGCATAGATGATTTTGTTTCAATGCCAGAAGTAAGTTATGCTCACCCTGTTGAAGCCATGAAAGAAATGTTAAGAAGGAGGCATCTTGCACCTACGTGGGGTAAAAAGACACCTCTTTCCCCTGAACCTGAAGATAATTTGATAATTGGAAAAATACCAGATATCTTTGTTACTGGGCATGTACACGGCCATAATTGTTCAGATTTTAAGGGTACAACATTGGTTTGTTCTAGTACTTGGCAAGATCAAACATCTTACCAAAGAATGCTAGGATTTCAACCACAACCATGTATTTTAACTGTAATTAATTTAAAAACACATGCATCAGCAAGTATTCCATTTGCTTAATCAAATACATAAGGTAAAATTAATCTCAAATCTTTTTCTTCAATTATTGGAACTCCTGCATTTCTAAAAGCCTCTCTAGAGTTTTCCCTACTGGGATTAAATCCGATAAAAGTTGAACCTTCGATATACATAGATAAATCAATATCACTATCACCAATAGAAAGTACTTCTTTTGGTTCAAAATTATTCATTTGAATTAATTTATTAATAATTTTATCCTTGCCTTGCCCTCTTACTCTTACTACCCCATCATCTAACAGATATCCATCATCATCGAAATGAAAACCGTTTGCAATCCAATCATCTACCTTTAATGTTCCAGCGATAGTAGATACAAAAATGTCAACTCCTGCTGAAACTATTGCTACAAAGATTCCTTTTGAGATTAATTCTGATACTGTTTCTCTTGCACCAGGCATTAATTTAATTCCTGCATACGCTCTAAAAAGATCGTCTTGGTGTATTTTCGGTTGTACATCCTTCCACATTTTTATATCTAAACTCATAAATTCTTGATCTGTGATTTCTCCAGAAATAAATTTTTCAAGAAGATCATGATTTTGAGTTCCAAAAAAACTATGTAAAGTCCTCCAAGAAGAAACAGAATCTACCAAAACCCCATCACAATCAAAAATTACGCATTTTATTCGATTATTCATAGAATCTCGCCTTATAACTATAATTTAAAAAAAAGGAGGCGGATTCCCTGGAGGAATACCTCCAGGAAATCCCATTTTCCCGTGCTTTATTCAAACACTATATCCATCATTTAATTGATGGAGTATTGCTGTTAACAGTCCACTCACCTAGAACATTGGTGTCTCCACCAGCTTGGTAAGCAAGTTGTACTATTCCTTCTTCAATCATTCCATATTCTGGGTGATCAAAGTCAATTCGAAGTACATCCATAGCACTAAATTCTGCAGTACATCCATCAGTTCCTTCACCAGATGAACAATCATACATATCCATGTATGTCACAAATGAATCACTATTTTGTGGAGTGAATCCATATGTTTGTGGTTCAGCAATGGTTTGGGTTATGATACAGTACCCCGCTTCACAGGAATCATCTAGGAACTCAACTTGTACAAATACTGCTTGTAATGCAAGTGGGTTCTCTGCTGTTGTTACTGTGATTTGCCAGAATCCTTCATCAGATGCTTCAGTCTTAAAAGTCAACAAAGGAGTTACTTTTGTGCTTGTTGTAGCTAGTTGACTAGCCCAAACATAAATCACACCAGAAAGAACTACAGTAATTGCAACCATCAAGATTGTTGCAATAACAGGACTTACCGCTCTTTCGTCATCAATTAACTCTTCTTCATCATCTTCTTCTCTAGACCGAGATCCTTGAACAAGTGCTGCAGCAAACAGACCAACTAATCCAATAGCCATTAAACTTGGAGCAAATGATGGAACACTGTTAGCAACTCCATAAGATATCCTTAATGGTCTTTCATTAGTTTCAGACATGTCATTGTTTGTCTCTGATTGTGGTCCATTAGATTGCTCTAATGTTTCAGAGTGAGTATCATCGTAGTTGTAAGGTGTTACCTTAGCTCCTTTACGAGTCAATCCATTCAATGATGCTGCAGATTGTGCATCTAATGTACATGAATCTTGGTTGTTCATATCTCCAGGTGCTGTTTGTGTATCACAAGTGTGAACTTCCAATGATGTTGTAACTAATTCTGTTCCAGAATCAAGTACAAACTGACCTTCTACAGATACTGTTTCACCAGGTGCTGGAGGATCAACAATCCATGCTGTGTAATAACAATCATCATAATCATTAGTACTGAAACATACATCAATGCTGTGTCCATGATCATACATTGCACCATTTTGGGACGCAATGCCATCATCATTGTTAGTAACTTGTACTGTTAATGGAACAAGTGTACCAGGAAGTACTGCATCAACTAATTCATAATCCCATTCTGTACCGAAAGCATAGTCAGGGCGTTCTTCAGCAATATTAGCAACAGTCATTGTTAGAGCTGTTTGGTCATGTACATAACCAGCCTCTTTCAATTGTACTGTTAATGCACAAGAACCTTCAGTTGATTGATGAATACCATTTTCTTGTAGGTAATCAACTTCATCATCAGGTGCGTTTGTTGTTGCATCAGGTACTAGTGAGAAAGCTACATCTTGGTCACCAGAAGTTACACTATTGAAGAATAGTGAGTAATCACAACCACTGTTAGCTGCTTCTTCTGCTGCACTAACTACTTCGTAATACAATCCTGGGTTAGTTGGATGCATTCTTTCTAAATTCATAGATAATGATGCATCATTGTCAGATGTATCTTCAATTACTGTATGTGCCCATGCAGATAGTTCAGTTCCATCTCCAACTGTGATGAAGTTATCTGGACCGAAGTCAAGTACTTCTTGTGGCAAGATGTTCTGTACTTGTAGGTACACAGATGCTCCAGCAGCAAATCCTGTATCGGATGTTTGGTACATAATACCATTAAATCCAAACAGATTTGAAATTTGGGATGAAGCACTACAATCGTCACCATCTGTGAAAGCAATAACTCCGTTAGTTGTTACACACAGTTGTGTGAAATGTTGACCTGCTGGTACAAATCCATTCAATGAAAGTGACCAACCAACTTCACCATCCCATGAACCTGTGTCAGTTACACCAACATCAAGCGCATAGGTTCCAGCATCATCTAGTGTAAATTCTGCAACACCATATGATCCAGAAGCTAATCCAACATTTGCAACAATAGAGCCATCACTACCAACAAGAGACATTCCGTTTCCGTTCCAACCATCTCCCCAAGTATCAGTCATTACAACTGTGTATGTACCTGCTGGGAAGTTGAAAACACCGAAATCACCTACTCCGTTAGGAGAAGATGCTTCCATTCTTCCAGGGAAGTCCTCTGCATCAGCAAAGATATCGACTGGAGCAATAGTACTAGACATTGTCCAAGATGTTTCCCAAACGAAACTACCAGTGTTTGCAGTTTGAGCAACACAACCGTTACATTCGCTTGTTAATTCAAATATTTCAGATCCACTACTTCCAGATGCAAGTGTGAATGGTCCAGCAACTGTTGTTGCACCATCTTTCAATGTCCATGTATTACCATTCCAACCGTCACCCCATGAATCACTCATGGATAATGAGTACCATCCTGCTGGAACATCTGCTGTAACAGCTTGTGTACTTGAACCCTCAATAGAGAATACACTTCCTGCTGTAAAGAAATCCCAAGATACTTCACTTTGCCATGAACCACCAGTTACACTGATTGAAACTTGTGCATTATTGTCTAATGTCCAAGTTGCAGTTCCAGAAGTTCCTGATCCGAAACCACCGTTAGCACCGCAACATGTAGCAGACCACAATTGTGCTCCAGATGAATCAGTAACAACGAATTCATTACCGTTCCAACCGTCACCCCATGAATCAGCCATGTCTAATGTGTATGTTCCAGAACATAGAACTCCGGACCATGAGAATGGTGCACCACCTGTTAGTGATCCTACACATTCGTCAGTTGGACCTGTTTCATATCCTGCTCCAGCAAGATACCAATCAGCTGCTCCAACACCATTTGCATCAGTTGGGAATGAATCTCCAACATAGGTATACAATGGCCATCCTTGGAATGTTGTTTGTTCCTCACCAAGACTGTTTGTGAAACTGCCGAAGTCATCATCATCTAATGGAGGAGCAACCGCTGGGTTTTCTCCTGCATAGAATGCTGGCCAACTTTCTTGACATGTAGCATCACAAGCTTGTGTTGGATTGTTTCCTTCATCATCGCCCCAGAATATGTACAAAGACATTCCATCAGCTGTAGTTAGATAATCACCGTAATCAGCAGATGTTGCGCTTAATACATTATAATCCGCAGAAGGTTCTGCGAATGAATGAGCACCGAATTTACCATTTGTAATATCATTTACATCTGTTAGAGCAGATGGTACATCAAATAACCTGTAATCATTTGGTGCATCAGTAGCGAAACTTACTGTATCAGCCCAATCTCTTTGTGCAGCTTCTAGTCCATTGTGATTGTAATCAATACCTGTACTAGATAGTGTTGCAACCATCCATTCGTTGGTAACATCACTGTAATGATAAATTACATTTGTACCACAAGGAGATGTTGAATCCATGTTATCAACTTGAGCACCAAGTGAAACTAAATCATCATCATCTAACCAATTGTTTGTTCTAATTGCACCGTCTCCAGTACATGCACCTTCATATTCAACTACGTATTCATTTACATCAGAGAAGTATGTTACGTGAACATCATATACTTCTTCTTCTGAATTTTCAATACTGGAAATTCCAATATTCATCATACTTGCTTCATGATGTGCTGAAGCAGGATCTAGTAGTGTGTATGAATACGGTCCAAGAGTTACTTGGTTTGGACCACCACATACTTCTGCAGATGTGCCGTCAGGCATGAATTCAGTAGGTACTGGTGGATCAAACGAATCAGCAAGTGCCATGAATTGATCGTATGACATACAAGATGTGCTTTGACCAGTTACTGGGTGTACAAGTGCATTATCTGTCTTGAAACCAACATCTTGGAAAGTGACTGTGTAAGTCATTGTTGTTCCAGGTGATGTAATTTCAGGTAATGTTCCTGCAAATGAACACTCACGGTCAATGTACGGTAATATGTTCATGTCACAAGCTTCTGTTTCAGTCATTGCAACTGAACCAGATGTGCCATCAGACATTGTCCAATCAATTGTTGGTGGCATGGTTGATGTTGTAGGTGCTTGACCATTGTCAATACCGGATTGACCATCAGCCAAAGTAATCTCTACAACACGACCATCTGCACGATATGTGTCTACCCCAGTATATGGATTAAATTCAGATACTGTTGGAGGTTGAATATCTGGAGGTAAAATTACTCCTTCCATCGAGATTGTATCAACCCACCATTCTTGGTCGTAATCACTTCTAAATGCAAATGCAACACAAATCCATTTACCTACATAAGAAGATAAATCAACTTGTTGTTCTGTCCATGCTGAAGTTCCAGGATTACCTAAATTAGCTAATTCTTCATATCCACTGTTTACAACGTTTCCGTTAGCATCTAAAACTTCATCAGCCATTAAATCTCCATCGGTATCGGCACCAACTTCACACGATCTCTCGGCATTTGTTTCATCTACAACAGCAACTTGAATTCCATGGTATGAAACTGCGTCCCACCATTGCCAAGCTTGTGAAACAGAATCCCACCAATTCATGAATACACCATCATATTGTGTACCAACTTCAATCATTGGCATTACCATGTATTTTGTCTCATATCTTACTCTTGGGAAATCATCAGCTCTAACAATTCCACGGCAATCTAAACCACAACTTCCAAAGAAATTCCATAGAACTTCCCAAGATTCTTCTTCGTTATCTGTTTGAATTCCGTCACCGTCAGATGAACCAAATTGAAGTGCTGCAGGCATATTCAATGAACTGAAGGCTTCGTTATATGGTAAATCAATAGGAGCACTACATCCTACATCCCATGGTTGGGAATTTGGATCTGGCTTACCTTCTTGACCATTAACAGTTGTTAATGTCATTCCAATAACCGCTTGTCCTCTTGGTGTGTCTGGACATACATCTATTGCTTGACCTTCACTAGGTGCGTAAACAAATGTTGTACCATCTTCAGTTTTTGATTCAGGGAATGCGTCCCAAACTCCATCATTATCTGCATCTGGAGGTGTTGGTTGCTGATAGAACTGGAATAAGTCAAGGAACATACTTCCACTTCTAGGTGCTGCATTCTTGAAAGCAAAACATACATCTTGTCCGTAGAATCTATCTGGGATTTCAAACATTTGTTCTGCCCATGTTTGGTAAGCAAGTGTATTATGTGGAACCGTATAAATTGGGTCTCCTACACCATCACCTGTTACATCATCCATTAGATCAATCATATTTCCAGTACCAGGGTCACCAATACCAGGTTGACAACTCTTAGTAGATGCGTAAATTGAAAATTCCTGTGTGTTTACATCTGTGTATCCATATGTACCAGACCATGAAAACCATTCAAGCATAATAGCAAAAGACATTCTATTTCCAAATTCTGAATCTGCTGGAATGTGAACCTTAGGAGAAATCATCCAAGCTTCATCAGTATAATCATTATTGTTTTCTGCGTGAACTATTGATCTGTCACCTTCAAACTTACCTGCACTGAATGTAGAATAACTTTGCCAGTTATATAGTCCGTCATCTTCAATTGCATTCCAACCATCTCTATCATCGATAGTTTCTGACATTGGGTTTGCTTGTCCTGTATTGAAACTCTCAACATATGCGAGTGCTTCTTGTGCTGATCCATCAAATAGTATTGTTGAAGATTGCATAGCAATTCCTGGTTCACAACCATTATTATCTACTGCACCAATATATGTACTAGGCGTACTTGGACACCAATCTACAATATCGTAAACTAAATCTCCATCTAAATCAGGAGGACAGCCATTTGTACCTACTGTAATATCAGTAAAAGCACTGTGTTCAAATTCATTTGGATCTACTGTACCTGCTAGATTATCGTAACCATCACAATCATCTGCACCATCTGCAATTCCGTCATTATCCCTATCATTGAATTGACCATATCCTTGTACACGGAAATTGTCTACAGCATAGTCATCACGTGATGAATATCCATTATCAAAGAAGAAACGGAATGATAATTCTGATGCACAACCTTCATCGTTACACCAATCACCAGTAAGTTCCATATTTTCTGTAAACCACCAATCTCCGTTAAAAGCACCTAGTGGATCTACTTGGTTATTGTAATTAGATCCAGCACCATATTGTGCCCAAACTGTAGTCCATTGTCCATTAAAGAAATCTGCACCAGCCACACCATCACGGTCATCTGATGCTCTTACATCTAATCTTAATCCACTGTTTTGGCTAGAAGTACCATACATATGGAAACCAAATGATACGAAAATTTGATTGTAATCATTTGCGTTAATACATGTAGTAGTCATTGCTGCTCCATCACCTGTTACTGTTGGTCTTGCTTGCATGAAATATTCACTTGGAGCTTGTACATCAACTTGATCAGGTTCCAATGTTACTGAAATTTCATTTTGCCAGCTACCTCCAGTTAATACGAAAGTATAATCTCCGCTTGTTGCAATTGAAAGACTAATTGTAGTACTGTAACAATTTGTTACTTGAGGGTTACCCCACCAGTATGTAATTGTACAGTAGTTATCTAATTCATCATTAAGAACTACCGCACCAGAATCGTCAATGATTTGTAATGAGTTACCATTCCAACCATCTCCCCAGCTATCTGCCATTGTTAAGAAGTAAGTACCAGAAGACAGAGCCTTTGTAGTACCTTGTGTTGCTCCTAAAGTAAATGGTAAAGCATCAGGTGCAAATCCTCCACCAGCATTTGGGTTTGGATAATCTGGAGCTTTTAAGACCCAGTAAGGTTCACCTTGCCAACTTCCTGAAGACCAGTCCGTTGAATAAAAACCATCCGTAGGGATAGTAATATCAGCTTCACCGTATCCTCCCCAACTTAAAGTTGCGGAATCAACAGTTTGACCGTTTTGATTGTTGAAGTAAATTGTGTTACCATTCCAACCATCTCCCCAAGAATCTGTCATCTCAAGAGTATAATCTCCAGCTGTCAAATAAGCAGTCTGATATTGATTATAAAGACGTTGTCCAGACATTACAACCTCACGGTCTTGTCCAGATTCAGGTCCCCAACTTGTCCAGGATACGTCTCTTACTCCCCAACCTGCATCAGCATAGTTGAAAATTCCTTCTTCAGCATTATAGTCATCAGCAGATTGAAAATCCTCTAATAACTCAGGGGCTGCATCAAGTTCTTCAGGGAATCCGTTTCCTCTGTCAATCAGGTCAGCATCTCCATCTAGATCAAGGTTGAAGTCTCCTATACAAGCTTGGTCAACTATACGACCTTCTGTAAGTTCTTCTTCAACATCTAGAGGGGATTCTTCTTCCACAAGTTCTTCACCGTTATTTCTCGAAAGGATATTCTCCATATCCGATTGAGGAATTAAGGTATCAGAAACTACTTGCACTCCTTCTTCATTGTTCATTTGTTCTTCTTGAGACCAGTCTTTTGACTTTTCTTGCTCAAAGTCATCATTCTGGTCTGCTACGATTTCTGTTGAATCGACTGTCTCACTCACTTGAAGGACATTACTGTCCACCATTGGAGAGAGAGACATGCCGACCATAATTAAAGTCAACAGAAGCCACGCAAATCCTAATCTATTTTTGTTCATACATGGTCACCTCTCGGGTTACGCTGGCGCGTCTAACACATTAACTGATATAATGGTTTCCTCATCTATGCATTAAGATAAGAAGCGTTTCGATAGTAATTAGGGGTGTAATTAGCAACACTGTTTTGCATTTTGCATATAGGAAAATAACAAAAAAAATAACAAAAAGTGCCTTGATATTATTTTTTTAATCAATAATCCCAATCTTGATCGAGGTCGTCTCCTCCACCACCACGAACCACAAGAATTACTCCTGCAATAACTGAAAGAAGAACAACACCACCGATAGCTGGATATGTCCAAGAAGGTAAACCTCCTTCAACCTGAGTACCAATAGTCTCACCATTATTACTGTCTCCAATAGTGGCACCTGAACTCAAATCCAAAGTTGCTTGACCTAATTGTACAGAATTACCATATTGATCTACTGCACTAACTGCATAAAACCATTTTACCTTAATGGTTGGTTTTACAGTTAACATTTGTTCTGCAGTTCCTGTAGAATCAAAACAAGTGCTGAGCGAGTTAGGATCTACACCTCTACAAACTTCCCAATGATGTACATCTACCGTTTGACTTGATTCCCAAGTTACCAAGACGTTCGTATCTTGAACTGTTAGTACTACATTAGATACTGTTGGTTCTGGATCTACAGCATTATCAACCGTAGTTGAATTCGATAGAGCACCATCAACATTTGCTCCAAATGCATTTTCGGTCCTAACTGTAAATTGATATGTATTCTTATGGACTCCATCTAAAAATTGCCATGATTCAATAAATCTATTAGTTATGATTTTGCTACCCGCATCATTATTTTTATCATCAAATGCAGTATCTCCTGAACTGTAGTAAATCGCTAACCAATCATCAGATTGTAAAATACCATCAAGTTCCCATGATACTTCAACTACTCCAGATGCTAAATTTTGAACACTTAAATCTGTTAAACCTACGGATGGTGGTGAACCTTGCTGTGCAATAAATACAGCATAAAGTCCAGAAGATAGGACGTCCCCGCCTTCTTGCTCCCAAACAATTGTTTGTTGTTTAGTAAAACCATCAAAACTTAATACTCTTGTTTCAAAATTAACCCATGCAGACACTGTTTCATCATAATACCATAAAGTTCCATTAGTATCGTCATCAATTGCATCATTTGAAAGTGGGAAAGTTAATTCTAAACTTTGAGAGCCGATTAAATCAGGTGTTGTCGAATCTTGAGTTAATTTCCAGACCCCTACTGAATCATAAGTACCTGGCAAACTTCCTAATGTGACATCGGTCTGCTTATCACCAGAGTTTACAGAACCATCGCCATTAGCATCATTAGAAACTTCCATTTCTAATCTTTGTTCTGCTCGATAAGCAACTTCGTAAGAAAAGTCCCCTGAACTGTCTTCAAAAACACCTTTAGCCCAAACTAAAATTGGGATATCGACAAAAGCTTCAGCGCCGTAAACATCAGTAACTACTCCCCTTATATGTGAAGATCTTAACCACTGAGTAGAAATTCTACCTTCACAATATTTTGTTGTACCCATTTGTAATTCATTAATACAGCCTAAAGACGATATTGTACCGTCATCTTCGTTAACTAATTGTAAATCATATCGGAAATTTTTGTCATCACCAGGAGCAGCATCAAAATCTAATCCTGATAATTTTAGTAAAAATTCATCTTCAAGTGTTAATGGTTCAACAGCCTCCATATCTAGAACGACAAAAGGAGCATTGTTAACGACCTCAACTGAAAAAGTTTGTATATCATTCATTGAAATTTCATCAACATACTCATCAGTGTTTATGATCCTAGCATGAGCAGTGATGTTGTAAACACCTTCAGCCATAAAATGATAAGTGAAACAAAGTGTATCTTCTACTGGTGCAGAACCACCTACCATGGTATGATTTTCACGTTGAACACTACATCTGTATGCTATAGGGCTAGTCTCTGGCTCTAAGTAATTAACATCAGTGTAAAAATCTACTCTTTCTGTTGGTGTTTCAATCAATACATCAACTGCATATTCATAAGTATTGTTCGCGGAATCTGAACCAGCATTATGAAGTTCAAAATTAATATCATTAGCGCCTTGTGAAATTTTATCAGGCTGTGGTGAAGATGAAAGCCGACTCTCAAAGGTCATTGCTGCAAAATCTAAATCTTCGAATGTTTCATCATGTGCTTTAAGTATACTCACATCTGAAAAGCCATCAGAATCTTGAGTCATTTCTTCCTCGCACGGAAGCCACTCTGGAAGTCCTCTCTCTTGATTATTCAACACACAATCATAAGAGATTGTTACATTTTGCCACAACTTAAATCCTACAACTTTAGCTCTAACTTGGAAAGCATCATTCGAACCATCAATCTGTACCCTACCTACATAATCTTGAGATGAACCTATTTCTGCAACATGTCGTTGTGTTGACTGTTCGAAATAACCATCACTTGCTGGATCCGGGATATAACCAACTACTACCTTGAACTCTTTACCAATTGTATCGATTGTATAATTAGACATATCTTCGCCATTCGTATCTTCATAGAAATGATTTTCAGAACCATCCCTATCAACTAAATATGCATCCGTCAATCCGGCATTAGTTACCGATAATTCTATTTCAATATCTCTAATTTCAAATTCTGGTGCTTCGAATTGATCTAGCATACCATAAGAGATGTTTAAACTAAAATCATAACACATTCCCACGCCAGGGCAAGTTGTCATTACTGTATTTTCAGATAGATCTAGAGTTTCTTCGCCATTTGCTTCCCAATATGCCCTTGTTGCAATATCAAACGCCTGATAAACACCAAAATCTACTGAATATTGATTATTTGTTGGATCAGTATCTTGTGAACTTACTACATTAACAATAAAACGATAATGTCCTGACTCAGCTAACCACTGTACATTGAATAAATCATAACCTGAGCCGCCAAGCAAAGATGCTGAGGCTATTTCAGTTTCAAAACAATCTTCACAAACTGCAATTTCATTCCAAGTTTGTTGTAATTGCCATGAATCTTCAAGACTTTGGCCTTCAGTAACTTCGGATTTCCATAAACCTACTTCAATCTGTAAATCGGTGATTTCTTGAGTACCTAAATTAGCCACCAATACTCTCAAACCTACGGGTTCTCCAGACCTGTATGTATGATTTTCAGGTGGATCTAAGATTGTTAAAAAGGCTACTTCATATTCTGTAGTTTCAACCATCATAGGGTCAACTTTTTCATTTAATTCGGGGGTTGGAACTGTTGCTAATAATGGGCATAACAACAATATCATTAATATCATCAAGGGGGGCATTAATCTCACTTGAACTACCTCTGTAGACATAGTCGAGTCCATCAAGGAATTTAATTGCTTGGGCTTCACATATCAAATTTAAATCTCAAAATTAATTAAAAATTAAA
This sequence comes from Euryarchaeota archaeon UBA596, assembly GCA_002498205.1. Classification (GTDB taxonomy): domain Archaea; phylum Thermoplasmatota; class Poseidoniia; order Poseidoniales; family Poseidoniaceae; genus MGIIa-I. The sequence continues at coordinate 1,031 of DAGQ01000045.1, read as the reverse complement.
CAATTTGCCTCAATGCCTCAGCAGGATGTACTTGAGATGCCTTTCTTATTGGCAGTGCTGTAAATAACAATACTAGCAAAAATGCCCCCAGTACAAATAACCCCATCTCTAACCAAGGCATTGTGAATGTTGCACCTTGTTCTGACCAAAATACTCTAAATAATTGATAATGAAACAATATTGCAATTAAGACTCCATTTATCATTCCAAGCAAACTTATCCAAGTTAGTTCCAATAAATAGCCAAATAAAATCATTCTTTTTTCAAACCCTAATGCCCTAAGTACTCCTGTCTGATGCTGTCTTTCACTAACTGAACGCATAGTAACCACACCTAAGCCAGCAATCCCTACAATTAACCCTAAAGCAAGAAATGCCTTGAAGATTGAAAAGATTGCAAAGATTAAAGATTGTATTTCAATTACTTCTTCTTCAATTACATAAACTTGCATACCATAATCTACAAAACTTGTTTCTAATTCTTTTGTCAATTCTTTCTTTTCATCTAAGGTTTTTATGTCAGGAATACTAAACATAATTCTAGTAGGTTCCGCCCCAAAATATTGTATAGCCAAATCATCTTGAGCAAAAATACCACCTAAAGACAATAAAGACCCTTCTTTCAAAACCCCGACCACAATAACTTCCTTTTCCACAGCCACATTATTATAATTATGAAGTACTAGAACATCCCCTAACTGTATTCCATTTTCATTTTCACCCACATTATAAGTCATTGCAAATGCGGAATCTACGATTACAAAGATGTCGTTTTCTGACACTAATTGCCAAATCTCCATTTCAGATTTTGCAAGCGATTCATCCCAAGCAATTAACGGAAGGCCCCCATGATTAGCAAAATTTTCATCTATTCCTCTAATGTAATAACTGCTTGTATTTTTCTTTAAATCCCTAGAAGAGGATTGATTATCAATTTGTTCGCCAACTCTTACATAGTTAAAATGTAATAAAGAGATTGCATCAAAATTTTCATCTGAAATGTTTTCAGACCATGGCCATTCTTCAACATTA
>DAGQ01000083.1 GCA_002498205.1 Euryarchaeota archaeon UBA596 | reverse complement strand
TAATCATATGATTCCATAATTTAATTTGTAAACTTTGGTCATCCATTGATTTCCCTGGTCGATCACCCAATAACCCTAAATCAGCCATCCATAATGTCTGTTCACTACACTTATGATTTTTTGAGGGAGGAACCTGTTCCTGAATCCAAATTCTATTTAGAATCTCATCTCTTTCATTAATTCTATTTGGTGCATTAATTTTTGACATCCATTTTTGTGCTTGATTTAGACGTAAATTTAGTATTTGTCTTGCTTCTTCTATCATCAAATCAATAGCACCAATTAAACTACCTGTTCTAAGAAAATAAATTCTTGAGCCAGCACCCTTATGTGTATGTCCTGCCACTAATCTAGTATCTAATAAACGACCTAAATGATGGTGGAGTGTTGCAGGCGATACTGCTAATGATTCAGCTAAAAAGATAGATTCATGACCTTCACTCGGGTTCGCTAAAAAATGTTCTTGTAACATTCTAAAAATTGGTGGACCCACAAGATTACTTTGAGATTCTTCACTTCTCCTACGAATTAAATTCAAACTTGTTGCTAACCATTCAAGTAATTGTTCCTTGTTTCTTTCAGCACCAGGTAAAGCAACCTCTTCGATTCGAAGACTGAACATAAAATAACGGTTGAGTAAACAGCATTTAGAAATTGTCTATAAAAAATGTAGAATTATTCGACTTTCAGTGGATTTTCAAGCAACCAAGGTTCGTGAACGTTCATCATTCCATTCATAATCTATACTTCTTGTTTTCTTACTCTTCTCTAATTTAAAGAATTCTTCTAAATGCGGGGCTAATTCAAGTTTTTCTCTAGAAATTAAACCCCTATCTTTCAATACTTTTACTGCAGAATGAACTGTTGCTCGAGTTCTACCGATTCTTCTTCCAAGTTCTGCTTGAGAACGTGGAGGTGTTTTAGTCTTCAATTCATTTAAAACTAGTTTTTGAGCTTCTGATAGGCCTACTGGCATTAAAGATGCTGCACGCTCATCATCTTCTATTCCCATTGATCTAAGTACTTTCATTTGACTAGGTGCACCCGCATAGTAACAAACGCGGCCATTAACTCTAACAATAGTTAAACTACGTTGATTATTCAATACATCAATATGGTGCCTTAGAGTTCCATTAGCTGCGTTAAGTTCTTTCTGTAATTCCCGATAACATAATCCTGGTTTTTGAGTTAATGTTTCTAAGATCTTAACTCTTAAAGGATGCTCGATTGGTCGATGATTTCTATCAGAAACAATTCCTGTAAAAAGTACTCCTTTTGATCCAAAAAAAGGTACAATAGAAATTATTACTGAACCAAATCCAGAGATAAAAGTACAAACAGAAGCAAAAAAACCTACAAAAAAGGGACGGTTTCTTACTGCCTGTTCAATTAGTGCCATATATCCTTTTTTTAGCACTTAGGACTTTAATCTGTTGGCTAAATGTTTACTAGAGTTATATTTTTTCAATCATATTATTTTTAATTTTGATATAACCAACAATCGGACTGAATAATTTACCAATATTTGTACCATAATCAGTAAGTAAATATCTTACTTTAACTGGTGGTCCCGAAGAAACTCTCCTTTCAACATAATTATTGGCAATAAGTAATTTTAGTTTATCAGAAAGAGTTCTGCTAGAAATTCCTTCTAACAGATGTTTCAAATCATTAAATCTCTTGTCTCCAGTAATATAAAGAGCAGACATAATTTCTACAGTCCATTTTCCTGAAAGAATATTTAATGATTCAACTGCGGCATTTACTTCCCATTTTTCTCCAAATTGTTCTTCATCATTTCTACTACCCAATATTGAGCGGATTTCAGTTCCAATATTAATTACCTCTTCGATTTTTTTTTCAACGGCATTTACTGTATTTCTTGGCAATGGTAGCGGAGGTTGTGACATTTTCTCACCTAATTAACTACTCAACATTTGGTGTAAAATATAAACCTTAGTTACAAAAGATTAATTGTTTTGATATGAAGGCCTTCTAGATTCAATTAAGGCGCTTAAACCTTCTAGAGCATCATTTGTAGAAAATATGGTTTCTAACCTATCTAATTCTAATTGTAATCCCGCATCTAAATTTGTTTTTTTGCTTTCATTGATTAATTTACTAGCCATTTGTAATGCTATTGGTGCTGCTCGAGATAAGCTTTTGAATTGACGAATGACAAACTGATCTTCGGCATCAAAACCAACTGGTGTTCTACCTGAAAGAATTTCTGTTAATGCATTATCTCCATAAAATCTCATCATAGTATCAATCTTTTCAGTAACTTCAACTGGTTTACCTCTAAATTTAGTTCCTGACTTTTCAAGACCTGCTAATTTTAAAACAGTATTTTCAAGTTCGGTTTCAGAAGAAAATTCATCAATAATTCCTAATTGTTTAGATAATTCTCCACTAATCCTGTTACCTGCTAAAATAGCCCATCTTGCAATTTCTACTCCAACCATTCTTGACATTCTTTGAGTACCTCCAAGCCCAGGATAAATTCCAATTCCTGTTTCTGGGAATCTAAATTCTGTTTTCTTTGAACCAATTCTATAATCACAGGATAGAGCAAATTCTAATCCTCCACCATAAGTTATTCCAGTTGTTAATGCAATCGTTGTTTTATTTGATTTTTCTATACTATTTAGAAGATCATGACCTGCCTGTGTGAATGTGAAAATATCTTCAAAACGATCTTGTTTTAATTTATCAACAAAAAATTTCACATCTGCACCCGCAATGAATGCTTTTCCAGCCCCTTCGAACACAATTGTAGTAACATCATTATTTTTATTTAATTCTTCAATTATCTCTCTTAATTGTTTTACTACCTCTTCGTTAAGTGCATTCATAACATCTGGTCTATTAATTTGAACTCTAGCAATACTGCCTTGCATTTTTACTTCTACTAATTTAAATTCAAAATTTTCTGTTCTATTATCTAATAACACTGGAATTTCTAATCCTTTACCTGCCATAACTGAATACTCTCTAATTATTTGGCAGCTTTCTTTAATTCCAATTTCATTCATTAATTCAAAAGGTCCTTTTTGCCATCTTAAACCAACCTTTGCGCCAAGATCTACATCTTCAAGCCTACAAATATTTTCTTGAACAATTTGAGCAGCAACTAAGAATGTAACCCCCAGTAATCTATTTTTTATTGCTTCTTTATTTTCTGATTCTTCGAATATGTCTTCTAATACCCAATTATTTCTTGAATTTACTGTTTTTCTCAATAGTGATGCTCCCTTAAAACGTGGTGTATCTAATTGTTCAGATAGATAATCCGATGAATGTAAAGCAATCGGTAACCCCGTTGCATTCATTAATGCGAAAGGGCCCATACCAATTTGAAAAACTTCTTTTGCAATTGCATCAATTTGTTCTGGGGTGCCAAGTCCATCTTCTAAAATTAATACTGCTTCATTTAACCAGGGTACAAAGAACCGATTAACAACAAACCCTGGCCTGTCTTTACAAGTGATTGGAACCTTTCCAATCCTTTTACAAAATTGTTCAACTCGTTCTAAAGTTTCAATACTAGTTTCGTTACCAGGAATAATCTCAACTAGTCTATTTTTTGCTGGGTGATAAAAAAAGTGTAAACCAATAAATTTTTGTGGCCTATTTGTTGATTTAGATAGTTCATTTACGGAGAGTGATGATGTATTTGTAGCAATTACTGTGTGCTCCGCACAACTTTTATCGATTATATCAAAAACTCCAGATTTAACATCAAAATCTTCGAATACTGCTTCGATTACGATATCGGTAGCGATATCAACATTACTTGTTTCAACTACGGGAATAATGTTATTCATTACATCTTGAACTTTTTCAGGCGTCATGATTCTTCGATTAACTGCTTCATCCAGTGTTGAACTAATTAATCCGATTCCACGATCAATAGATTCCTGATCCCTATCAATTAATTGTACCTTAAATCCTTCTTGAGCGGCCTTTTGAGCAACCCCACTTCCCATTGTTCCAGCACCTACCAAAGCAACCGTTTCAATTGGCTCCATATGTAAGCCGAGAAATTGGTGTTAGATGAACTAAACGCTTGTAAGGTTCAAATTATCAATAGGATAATGTGTTTGATTCTATTCAGGGATGCATGACTGAGGAAAAAAAGAAAGGTTTTTTGAAAAAAGCAGCCAGTAATGCATCTAAAGCTGCTGGTGGGGCAATAAATAATGCAAAAAATCAAGCTAAGGCAAAAGCTACTGAATATGTTGTTAATCAAGCAAAGAAAAATGCAGAAAAAAAGATGGATGACATGAAAAGTAAGTTCTTAGGTAAAAAAGAAAAATAATAGAACAATAGATTAGTAACAGATTCTCATGCCGGAGGCATGAGCAAGGCCCCTTATAATGCCGATTCCAAATTAAATGTCTTG
>DAGQ01000109.1:2087-3421 GCA_002498205.1 Euryarchaeota archaeon UBA596 | reverse complement strand
TCGCATGAACTTGAATTAGTGACTACACCATTCGGACAGGTAGCATTAGTTAAATCTGAAAATGATAGATTGAATAAACCAAAGCTCCCTTCTAGAGTTGCATTTGTAAAATCTGAATTGAAAATAAAATTCGGTCCAAAACTATTGAAAATGATTGTATTTGAAAGATTTGAATTCTTAAAATTGACATTGTCCAGATTTGTATCGCCAAATAATGAATTAGTTAATGTTGAATTGGATAAATTTGCACCACTTAAATTAGTTCCTGAAAAGTCTACTCCACTCAAATCTCTATTACTTAAATCTGCATTTTGTAACTGTAAATTAGTTAGATCTACTTCCATTGATTCACTGTAAGAGTCTAATAAAAATTGGAGTTGTTCAAATCCAAATTCTGGAGTTGTATCATTATCCTCTTCAGCACCAATTCCCGATAGTTCAAATTCTATATCTGTCCAAGTAAATGTTAAATTTTCTGAACGTGAATCATCAGATGATAATAATTCATCTCCTCTATCATCACCACCCTTTCTTCCCGAGCCCCATATATCTAAAATATAAGCTGCTGATTCTCCTGCTGAAAAAGTTAATTCTTCATAAGATTCTAAGGCTGTATCAATATTTTCACCGGGAATAGATTGTTCTGTCCAATCAAGAACGTCTCTAGTTCCATTAAGAAGAACCCAGGTTTGAAACGAGTCCCCATCTTCTGTTTCTAAAGCTATAGACGTTATTGTAGTCGCACTAATCAATAATTCTTCGCCATACACCTCATTAAGTATCTTCTGAACTTCTGAAAAATTAGATGGTTGTTCTGTAGTAATTTGTAGATCTGAACCTACTGTTGCAGATGCAGTATATTCATCGACCAATGTACCCGTATATCCTTGCACTGCTGCTAAAGTTACGATTGATAATGTAAGTAGCATAATGACTGATAATCGATTAATTGATTCTGTTGAGCCTGAGCCTTTTAATCCTCTTTTAACATCTTTTAATAGTGGGGTTTTACCTAAGAATAATTGCATTATTCTCGGTCCTTTCGCACCTATTCTACCCAATAATAATGCCCCACCAATCCATAATAAAAATGGTCCAAATAATCCAAGTAATCCTTCAATAAACCAATTGGAGTTTAATCCATCTTCGGAACCATTCATTTCAAGCCATGTATCTGTCGCTGCGATTGCTCCAATTATGAACATCAACCAGTGTAACCATCTTTTGGGTTTACTTACTTCTCTGACTTTTTTCACTCCTTCTTCGATTTCTAATTCAATAAATTCCTTCGAACGACTGCGTCCGAAAAGTAATGCTAAACCTAATGTTGCGGC
>DAGQ01000109.1:0-1678 GCA_002498205.1 Euryarchaeota archaeon UBA596 | reverse complement strand
CCTACACTAGAAAGTACCAAGGGGACTACTGCAATTGCTAATATATATCCTGCAATCCATGCAAATGTTGACATTACTGCTAATTCTAATAAAACCATACTTTGTAATCCATTTGATGTCGCTCCAATCACTCTATGAATTGCTATTTCTCTACGTCTTTGTTCTAAAGACAGTACTAAACCGTAAATTAAAACTGATAAAGATAATATTACAATTGGAATCATTATTATATAATCAAAGGCTTGTACTAATCCAAGAAATATTTCTAAAAATGTAATTGTGCCTCCAATAATATCAAAATAAAATAATTCTATTTCTTCAGACGTATAATTCTGACTTTCTATTTCTACGCCTAAATCTTCAACCCATTCTGATGCTGCATCAGTAGATGATGTTGGAAGTAATGCTCTGTCAATTGTCACTCCTAAATACATGTGATCATTGTCAATTAACTTCTGCCTATCGAGTTCATCTAATGCAGTCCATGTGGTAAAAATCGGATTAGGAGAAAGTGTTGGGTTTCCGAATGGCCATGGTTCATAAATTCCCATGATTGTTAAATTTGTTAAGGTCATGTTCATTCTACAATATGCATATCCATTATCGCCTACATCTATCGTTCCTTCACAATCCCAATCACTGGAATCTTCGAACCCGCCTCCGGCTTTCCTGTCTACTACATATGCAAATGAAATTTCATCTAACTTATCTCCAATATTTGCCTGTGCTTCAGATGCGATATTTGAAGGCAAAAAGACGCCTCTATTGTCTTCAACTTCTTGTGCTGTTGACCAATTACCTAATCCAAAGATTATTTGTTCTCCCAAACGTTCTGCAAGTTCACCATCAAAAGCTTCTGGACCAAGTAGTCTTATACCTCTCATTGAAGATATTGGAGGTCCTGCATTTTGTAATTCCGGATACTCAAAAGATACATTATTCCATAAATCATTTGTTGAAGAGGAAATGGCACGCATTTCTAATGGTTGAGCTACTACGAAATCCTCGTTAAAAAAACCATTACCATGAATTCCCTGTCTACCTAAAATTACTGTACAGTCTGTTATTTCAACTTTCAAGGAGAGTTCGTCACAAGTTTCCATCAAAGTTGTAGTATTATTTGTCCAACCTTCCGATTCAAAATTTGGTGCTTTTTTAAATTCTATTTTAGCATCAAATGGTTCGGTTTCCAAAGATTCTGCTAAAAATAATTGTGAAAGGCCTACGCCATATGCTAATACTGTTGTAATCACTAAACTAGCCAAAAAGACCCCTGCAATTACCGCTAAACCTCGTTCTCTACCTCTCCAAGCACCTAAAGTTGCAATTCTAAAATTACTTGGTAAATCGCTTATTTTACGCTTCATTCTTCCGATGAATTTTTCTTCATTCATTCTTCTTCACCGCCCTCAAGCCCCCAAGCGCTTCGAATATCAGAAGCTGCGGTCTTACCTTCCTTCAATAATAACATTCTATCTGCCTTACTGGCTAATTCAGGATCATGGGTTACCATTAAGATTGATATCGGGTCTTTATCTGTATGACACAGCTCTTTAAAAATTTGTAAAACATCTTTACCAGTAGAAATATCAAGATTACCTGTGGGTTCATCTGCTAAAAGTAATGGTCTTTCTCCTGCTATTGCTCTAGCTATTGCAACTCTTTGTTGTTGCCCTCC
>DAGQ01000091.1 GCA_002498205.1 Euryarchaeota archaeon UBA596 | reverse complement strand
TTTACGTATTATCTTAAGTAGAATGATTTAAAATGCAAATTAATGAACGAAACTATCCTCATTTCTGCAATTGTGGTTTACGGGCTGTTTATTATTTTTGGAACGAAATGGGTTTTTGAGTTAATGATGGCTCGAAATATGAAAGAGAATGTAGCTATCTATTACAATCGTAAAATTTTACACATGTTTTGTGGAGGGTTAATCGGTATGATGGCCCCTTCCATTCTTAGTGAACCGATTTATGCCTTGTATATTGGAATTTTATTTACAATTATCACTTACATTCCATACTACACGGGACATTTGCTTTATTGGGTTCAAACAAAAGATAACAAGAATGACGTTAATTTTTGTTTTATGGCTGGAGTTTCTGTCTATATACTTTGGGAGTTGCTTGGCGATCCGTATCTAGCAATTATTCCACTACTCTTCATGGCATTTGGAGATGGAGTAACTGGGATTGCAAGAAATATAAAATTTGGATATAGAACTAAGAATCCAATTGGTAATGTATTCATGGCAATTGTTTGTATTCCTATGGGATATTATTTGGGTGGACTATCAGACCCTGCCTTGCCTATCTGGGGAGTGATAGCGGCAATTATAGCGACAATTGTAGAAAGATACGAGTACGGGCCTATAGATGATAATATTCTGATTACCGTATCTGCTACTATTGTTCTGCTAGTAGGAAACGAAGTTGGACCATTACTAGGCTGAATATTCAGCGACCATATTCAAATAAATACTGAAAAACAAAAGTATTACTGCTGTGATAAATACAATAGCTTTTGGAATTATAAATTTAGATATGTTTGATAAATCTGCAGAGTGTCTGTGTTTCAACCATTCTTTTTCGAATAATACTGCAGAAACTGTGAAGACTAAAATAGTCACCCCTGTCAAAAGTTGAAATTTGGGAAATAGCATAAAACCTCGAGGATTTCCAAAATAAATATCTAATACTGCGAATATAATAGACAAGGTCAACAAGTAGCTCATAAACGTAACGAAGAATGAAGATGCAAACGAAGTTAGTAACAAATCTTTGTCTTCTTTTTTATCTTCTATACGTGATTTTAAACCATATTTCAAGAATGAAAAATTAAGTACTGAAAATGTTAGCAAAAATAGGGCAAAATAAGGTAACGATCTAAAGTAGAATTCATTCATTGGTTTCCTCCAAGGATCTGCTTCACCTTTGATGATTAATTGATGAAGGGCATTTGCTCCAGATTGTGTTACGTCTAGGGATGTAAATGTTAACACATAATCTTGTTCTGGATTAACGATTACTCTCTGTCCATGAAGACCTGAAGCGACATAAAAATCTTCGTAAATCCACCATAGGTATCCGTACCCTCCAGTAGGTATAGTTGAATAAATGAATTTGATATTTGGATCTAAGGAATCTGTAGTTGATTCATTAACCCATTGCTCAGATACAATACGAGTATCATTCCATACTCCTCCCTGAAGATACAATTGGCCTAGTTTAGCCATCTCTCTCGGTGCTAAATATAGACCAAATCCACCAAATGCCAATCCTGATTCATCCTCAGTCCATAATGGATTTTGAATTTGTAAAGGTCCAAATAGGTATTCTTCAGCATACTGAATAACTGTCATATTCGACTGAAGTTCAATGATTCTAAGCAGAACCGAAGGTGCTTGGGAATCATAAACCCATACAGTTCCAGGCTCATACTTTACTGGGCGATTCAACACATATTCTGCTCTTGAACCCTCGACTGTTGGAGCCAATGTTGGATCTCCACCATAATCAATTCCAGAAGTCATCATCAAAATATGTTTTATCGTAACTTTCTGTTTGTTAGGTGAATCATTCTCAAAGGTTCTATTTGGAAAATAATCCCAAATTGAATCGTCAACACTGCCAATTAATCCTTGATCAATAGCAATTCCAACCAAGGCTGAGGTGAAACTCTTGGTAACAGAATACGTATTGAATTCTGTATTATAGCTGAAATCATTGTAATATTCTTCTCGGACAATAAGTCCATTCGTTACTAGAATAACACTATTTGCAGGATAATCTCTAGTATCTAATTCAGAAAACATCTCATCAAAATCTGCTTTTGAGTCGTATTGATAATTTAGGTCAACCGACCAGCCATCATTGTCTAAATCATAATCCTTCTCACCGTTGTGCTCATAGTAAGAAAAAATCTTATCAAAATAGAGATTATGATAAATTGTCATGGAAAAAAGTAATACAATAATGATCGCTACAAATTTCTGATTATTGTTGACTTTCTGCATGAATTACTCTACTTACTTTACAAATGAGTTATATTCTGGTTAAAAAAAGTTATTAGATTAACCTGGTAATTTATGTGGCTTAGCTAAATTAGATTCCATCATTCTCAATTCATCTATTCCACTTATTAGAATCTCTGGATCTGGAATTAATTCTTTGTCTGCTATTTTTCCTTCATAATCTATCTGTGAAAGAACATATTTCATACAATTAATTCTTGCTTTTTTCTTGTTGTCTGAACGGACAATTGTCCAAGG
>DAGQ01000050.1 GCA_002498205.1 Euryarchaeota archaeon UBA596 | reverse complement strand
CTTTACCTACTCTTGAAGATTTTAAATATCATCAACAAGCATTTTCAAAGGCACTAGAAGCATTACAAAATCAAAATCCAATCATGGCCATGACATGGAATGGAAGAGCAATGTGTGGAGTATTGAACGACAATTCAAATAGAAGATTAACAAATGATGCCATGGTAAATGGAGGTAGAGGATCTGGAATCTCGGGTTCTGGAAATTCAATAATTGTATTTTCTCCTGCTGCTAGTAAACCAACCTTAGATAGAATTGTAAAATGGTATGAATCAAAAGGCTTTGAGTTGATAATAACTAAACCTATATTGGCTGAAGAATTATCTGAAAATGAAGATTCTTAATTTTGTGAGGAAATAAAATGGAGATGACTCTTGGTAAGCGTTTACGCGTCACAATTTTTGGAGAAAGCCATGGAAAAGGAGTTGGAGCATTAATTCAAGGAATACCACCAGGAGTTTTTGTCGATGAAGAGATAATTGCTCAAAAACTATCTGAAAGAAAACCAGGAAGAGAGTTGGCCTCTGCGAGAAAAGAACCTGATCTTTGTGAAATTAAATCTGGAATTTATAATTCAAAAACCACAGGATTTCCAATATTATTATGGATAAAAAATCAAGATGCAAAAAGTAAAGATTATTCCTTTTTACCTAAAATTCCAAGGCCTGGACATGCAGATTTACCATCACATATTAGAAGTGAGGGTAATGCTGATTTAAGAGGTGGTGGAAGCCATAGTGGTCGCCTAACAGCTCCTCTTGTAGCCGCCTCAGGAGTCATAGATAATTTAAGAAAGGATTTAGGATTTGAAATATTTTCTCAAGTTTGTTCAATTGGAAATATTAATGCTAATTCAATCACAACAAAAAAAATAAAAAATTATACTAATGCCATGAAGGTTACAAATTGTAAGGATGAAGTTGCTGCTGAAAAGATGTATAATTTAATTAAATCTACTTCAGAAATAGGAGATAGTATAGGAAGTAGTGTTGAAGTAGCCATTAAAGGGCTTCCAATGGGAGTAGGAGAGCCATGGTTTGATGGATTAGAACCAGCATTAGCAAGAGCATTGATGGCAATTCCTGCTGTAAGAGCAATTGAGTTCGGCGAAGGTGTTTCAGCGGTGAAAATGCATGGTAGTGAACATAATGATTCATGGGGAAATGAAGAGGGAAATCCTACATTATCATCAAATGCGGATGGTGCACTAGGGGGATTTTCAACTGGAGCAATATTAAAAATTAAAGTTCATTTCAAACCTCCAAGTAGTATTTCAAAATCTCAAACGACATTGAATATTAAATCCGGAAATCAAGAAGAACTTGTAGTTGATGGTAGACATGATCCTGTAATTGGACCAAGAGCAGCACCTGTTGTAAAATCAGTATGTGAATTAGTGATAACTGATTTAATTCTCAGAAAATAGCCAAACTTCAGACATTAAAAGCGATTGACTATTGAAGGGGTTCCCGTAGCCATAGGTGAAGATTAGTATGCGAGAGCAGATGTCAAGTTTTGATATTCATCGAATGGTGGACGAATTACAAATTCTCGTTAATGCTCGTTGTAAAAAATCATATCAACCACATCATGAACAACTTGTTCTAAGAATTAAACCAAAAAGTTTGTCTCAGAAAGATTTGGTAATTATTAGAGGAAGTCGACTATATCTTTCTTCGAGAGACAGACCTATGCCAAACCAACCAGCTCCATTTGCAATGTTACTTAGAAAACACCTAACAAATGCAAGAATTGAGGAAATTTCACAGATCGGTTTTGATAGGGCAATTAGTATTATTTTTGATGCGAAAATGGGAAAAAGAGAATTAATAATTGAATGTTTTAGGAATGGGAATTTGATTTTGTTAGATGAAAATAGAACAATAATTGCTCCCTTGACCCATACTAAAATAGGAGGTAGAGTGATAAAAAAAGGAATACCTTACGAACCACCTACTGGTGCCATTAACCCATACAAGTTAACAAAAGAAGAACTTAAAGGTATATTCACTAAAAGTGATTTGAATTTAGTTAAAACACTAGCAATTCATGTAAACTTGGGTGGCCAACAAGCCGAATTAATTTGTAAAAATTCAAATATTGATAATCAGGAATCGTCTATTGAAATTTCAGAGTCAGAAAGTAAACTAAATGCTGTATTCAAAGAATTAAATGCCATCCTTGTTGAGTTGAAAAATAAAGAATTAGGTGGTTATTTATTGCTTAATTCAGAGAATAAAGATAAAACAAAAGAAGATATTAAAGATGCTGAAAACTTATTGGCTAGAGATAAAATATTTTCAGAACTAACATTTGAATCAAGTCCGATAAAGACATTAGAAAAAGAAACTGTATTACAAATTCATTTTGAAAATTATAATGATGCTATAGATACATGGTTTGGTCAACATGATTCTGGTGCGACTGCAAGGAGAATTCATGAGAAAATGATTTCAGAACAGCCGAGAGGTTTAGATACAGAAGCAGAAAAATTATCTAGAAGGTTGATGAGTCAACAAAAATCATTAAAAAAATTCGATAGAGAAATAGATGAAAATAGAAGTAAAGGATTAGCAATTCAGGAGAATTCTCAACAAATTGATTATTTAATTTCGGAAGCAAAACAAACAATAGAGGAAATAGGTTGGAAAGATTTTTCAAAAAAAGCTTTGGAATTTGAATATATTTCACAAATTAATGCCAAAGATAAGAAAATTTTACTAAAATTACCCAATGAAGGAGGTGATGTTTGGATAAACATCGAAAATTCTGCTCAATTAAATGCTCAAGTATATTTTTCTAAATCAAAAAAAGTCAAAGATAAATCAGAAGGTGCAAGAGAAGCACTATTAGAAAGTGAAAGATTACTGAAAAAAGCTAAGAAAAATGAAACAAAGAGAAAAGAAAAAGATCAAGTTACTGTTATTAAAAGAGCCAAGAGATTTTGGTTTGAAAGATTTAGATGGACCATAATTGATGGAATGCACATTTTTGTAGGCGGAAGAGATGCAAAATCAAATGATTCCTTAATTAAGAAACATATGCGGAGCGGAGATTTATATTTTCATGCAGATTTACATGGGGCAGCATCATGTATTTCAAAATTAAAAATCGGTTTTGAACCTGATAATAATCCGCCTCCATACTTAACTAAAGGAGTGAAT
>DAGQ01000093.1 GCA_002498205.1 Euryarchaeota archaeon UBA596 | reverse complement strand
TGGAACATTATCATTTCCTTCAATTCCTGAAGTTCCTGCTACAAGAGGACATGCATCTTGATCTACAGCTAAGAACATATAACTTCCAGGCCATGCTTCATCACGAGTATCTTCCCATGATTTGTTACCGAAGTTATCTCCAAAACCATCACCGTCAAAGTCTGTCCATTGTGTTGGCTCGTTTGGTAAAGCATCAGCACATAATCCGTATTGGTTAGTACATCCAACAGTTGGCCAATCGGCATCAGGGTCTGAGAAACCATCTGAATCAGTATCTAAACAACCTCTTCTATCAAATTCAGAATCTCCTGCAATTAACATACAATCATCTGCATTTGAGCCAGTTATATTGTCTCCATATCCATCTTGGTCAGTATCTGCCCATTGAGAAGGATCTATTGGGAATGCATCACCAGTTCCATCTGGATGTGCTGGCCAAGAATCATCAGGGTTTGACCATCCATCTTTATCGGTATCAACACAACCTTCCCTATCTCTAACTGATTCACCATATTCTGTTGGACAATCGTCTATTTCATCATTAACAAAGTCATTATCATCATCTAAATCTTCTCCAGAATCTTGACATCCATCACCATCTAAATCAGTTACTGGCTCTAAAATTGATGAAGTCCAATTAATGTCTCCTTTAGGACATGCATCATTAGGATCTAAAACACCGTCATTATCGTCATCAGTATCTTCTCCAAAATTATTATTTTTACTACCTTCATCGTTACAACCATCTACATCATGATCATTGTTTACTGTATTTCCTTCAGAGTCTAATGTAGTCTCTCCAGAAATCCAACCTAAATCACCCTTAAGGCATAAGTCTGAGGATTTGTATGAAGCAATACATGTTATTGACATATTATTCCCGTAACTTGTTGGCCCTCCAACATCACAAATGCGATCTCCATCATCATCGAAATCTTCATCTAAATCTCTACATCCATCTCCATCGTAATCTTCAGATTCTGTAGAAGTCCATGCAGGGTTCTCAATTACTCCTTTTTGACAGTTATCTAATTCATCTAGAACACCATCATTATCATCATCTCTATCACAAGCATCTCCACCAAAATCGTCAGTATTTGTTGGAATTTGTCCTTGAATCCCATCGCCATCATAATCTTCTTGTAACTCATTTGCTATAGAAGGACAATTGTCATCTTGATCTAAAATTCCATCTAAATCGAAATCTTTTGGACCCAAGTCAGGGAACCATGTAAACCAATCATATCCATTACTAGTAAATTGAGTTGAGGTGTCTCCATTATCAACAAATTGCACATCCCCGTAGAACCATCCAGCTACTTTTGGCATCTCATCATTATTCAAAAAGAAGGGATTTAATGCGATTACAGAAGAATCTGTTCCATCAAGAGGAGTCATTGCATTAATAATTGAAAATGTACCGTCTGGTTGCATTAATGCTAAATAATTCGCATATCCTTCTCCAGTAGGTTGATCATAGTATACCGTATTACTTGGTTGTAATGTAACTCCTCCAAGAGTAAAAGTACCGTTGTAAATTCCAGTAATTGCAATCTCACCATTAGGCCCTACAGCAACTTCAAAAATATTCTCAGCGGATTGTAGAACTGAACTACCGTATGAAAGACCCATTGTCCAAGTATAATCTGTTGTATCCATTTTACCAAGGAAAACATCTGATTGACCACCATTGGAATTGTACTGAGTGTCCAAAGTAATATCTGAACCATAGAATCCATGGACAATCATTTCTTCGGTATCAGATACTACTAATCCAGAAATTTGTGGTCCGAAAAATAATGTTGTATCATCTACTCCATCTCCATCAGTATCTCTAGATTCCTCAATATTACCACCGTCTAATTTCATTGAATGATCCCAACTTCCACTGTTAGTTAATGCTCCTATGGCATAAGCAGCAGTCTGCTGACCAGTAACCTGATGAGTATCACTACCCATTGTAACTGAGGTTTGGAAAGCAACAGCAACATGAATTAATCCTTCATTATCAATTGTTAAAATTCCAACATTATTATCTGCAGCTGCATTTTCAGAATTTGTAACCCATCCTTGTTGGCCGAGAGAACTATATTTTGTAATAAAACCGTCTGAAGAACTATCTCCAGTTTGTCCGACATTTGAATCTGCACAATCTGTTGAACCTGGAATTGGTCCGCCTACTCCCGCTTCAGTTCCAAAGAAACCACCAACATATATTCCTGTTGAATCTGCATCAACTGCATTTGGAACAAAGAAACAATTTGTTAAAGCGCCTAAAGTTGAACCTGTATTTAGGGCGTCAGTGTTGATGTATTCAACCCATTCCCATGCTCCAATGGCACTTAATTTACCAACGAATCCAAAGGGGACTCCTACCTCTGCAGTGTCACGAATAGTTGAACCTGCTGAACTAATGAAACTAATATTCTCTGAAGTATATGCTTCACCAACTACTACTAATCCACCGTCAGATGTTATTGATGCATCATTAACGAAAACTTGCCCATAGTATAGATCTTCTGCGCCGTCACCGTCTTCATCGACCCCAGTATTGAATAAACCACAATCTACTCCTGCAGCCCATAACCAATTACCATCATCATCCATTTTACCAATCAAACCTGAATTATAACAATAAGAACCTTCGGTTGAACCTCCATCATCATATGTGATTGTATGTGCTCCTAAAGTTGCAGTATAATCCATAGATACGTAATTCAATCCCCATGTATAGATATTTTGACCATCAGTCAATGTCTCCTGTGCTAAAGACGGGAAATCCTGTGATATAGAAAAGAAGGCATTTCCTGTTGGTGCTTTAGCAGAACTATATGCCATGTCTTCATTAATACCTGGATATAATTCTAATTCCTTTTTTGTAGTTTCATCATTTGTTTCTAAGTTACTAATTGACGACAAGAATGCCGAATTAACCAGTAGAAAAAGTACTACTAAACTTATCACAATTTTCGCTTGACCGAATACACGTTGCTGGGTCATATTACAGTGTGAGTAGAACTCCCACTTTAATGAATCCCTTTCAATTCTCCTTTATAATCAAGTACTTTGCCGTTTAAACCGTTTATAATTTTCTTTCCATCTATTGGTGAAATGAATAACCAAGAAGGTACTAATACCGATTTAGAGGAACATTCTATAGATTTTTTATCTAATTTCCACCACCTTAATAATTTACCCGAATTTAGTTCAGATGTACTAATTGATTCATGTCTTCTTTCATCACACAAATTATTAAGATTATTTTGTATTTTTTCTAGTGAATTTTTTAATGGAATTTTCAAAATGGGAAGATTAGGTATTGAAGAAATAAAACTCAGATCTTCTTGTAAAGTAATCTCTTCTGAAAAATTATCTTCTAATACAATCCATTCTCGTTCTTCAACATTATTTTCAGGCCCGATTAAATTTCCGTTAACTAACCAAAAACATAATTCTAATAAAATAGGTTGACAAGGTGCTTGTGAAATACCTAATAAATCTAAAGAATCATTAGGATTTATATGTGATTTAATACAAATTTGTGATTTTCTTTTTATTTTCTGAAATATACTTTCTATTTTTTCAACTGTATCTTCAATATCTTTTTTTTGTTCTTTTTCTTTTTCTTCTTTCAAATATTCTAGATTTTTACTTTCTAAAACACTATATCCAATTAACAATGCTAGTTTTTCTTTACCCCATAATTCTAATGTAACTCCAGAAGGGCATTGATAAGAAATTTCAACATCATTCTGACTTTCAACTATAATGATATGATCTCCAACAGGAACATCTACCAACCAAGCTTCTAATTCATTTTTACTAAATTCAATCCAACTTGATCTAGATGTCCATACAGATTGCCCCTTTTTTGCACCCATATTCTCCATGAATTCGGGTAAATCTCTAATAACTCCATGACACCTTATCTCAGCAATTTCAGAAGGAGATTGTAACGTATCAAATTGAACCCCTAAAGTAGAAAATAAATCATCTACCATGGTTTCCATTATGGTGGCTGAGTTCAAACAAGAACTTAGTGATAACTAGTTTAAAGGTTAGATTTTAGTGAAAATAATTTACTTCTTCCTGCATCTAAAACAGCTATTGCACTTACTGGAAACGGTTTACCACAAACTGCACCTAGTTCTCTATTAACTACATTTACCCTATACATTGTAATTCCTGAAAATTCAGCACCTAATTCGGTAACATAATCTTCTGGGCAATTCATTGAAACTAAAATTAGTTTTGCTTTTCCATCTGAACAAGAGCTTTTTGTTTGTTTTTGTCCAAAAACAAGAGTTCCTGTTGAACATGCGTCTTTTAATTCTCTAAGTACATCCATTTAATCACCTCATTATTCCTCTGGAATGTAATATAAATTAACACTTCCTGTTCCTAAAGAAATTGGCTGACCTACAATAATATTTTCAGCAACTCCAGTTAAATTATCTGTTTCACCAATAACTCCTGCTTTCAACAAGTGGTTAACAGTAACTTCGAAAGCAGCACGAGCAAGAATACTATGCTTAGTACCACTAACACCATGCCTTCCAATTGCTCTTACAGCACCTTCACTAGTCATAACATCAGCAACCATCAACAAGTGCCTTACATCTACATCAAGTCTTGCTGCATCTAAAGTTGCTTGCAATTCATTCATTATAGATTGTCTAGCAGCTTCAATACCCAGATATTCATAAATTTCAATTATATTATTTGTATAAGTTTTACTTCTATCAATTCCTTCTACTTCACTAACACGAGCCAAATTTGAACCGATTGTTGAGATATAGAATTCATTAGTTTGATCATTTCTTTGTACATTTGCTCTTTCGATATTTGGAATTCCTTTTAATCTTAAATCTCGAACTTTGTCTTCAAGTTGTAATAATTCTGTATATGATGGCGGTTCAGAATCTAATTTTTCCATATCCTCTTTCTTTTGAACACCAGGTATAATTGTAATATGCCTTGGTTTTGATTCATTATCTACATCAATATATAATCTAAGTGCTTTACCTAACTTATCTACTACTTCTCCTCCAGACATACCTTTTTGTTTTAGAACTGAAGGTAGTAATTTCAATGTTAATCTTCTTTGAGTTACGTCTGTTTCTATATCAGCAATATTCTTGGTAGTTGTAACTTCAAGACTTGCTGCTAATTTTTTGACTTTATTTTCATTTACTTTGAAATCTCCAGCCAAATGTACAATCATTGTTGGTGTATTAGGTTTTTTCCTAGCGTCTACAATTTCAATGATTCTTGGAAGACCTTGAGTTACATTAACTGTAGCTACACCAGCATAGTGGAAAGTACGCATTGTCATCTGTGTTCCAGGCTCACCAAGTGATTGTGCAGTGATAATTCCTGCGGCTTCAAAAGGATCTACTTGAGCAGCAACAAATGCATCTTTAGCCATTTTAACCATATCTTTTGCTTCTTTTGCGGTAACCTTCTTGCGTCCTCTTTTAACTAAAGCTTCAGATAAATCTGCAACAACTCTTGCGGTTAAATGAACTCCTTCCACACTATCGTTTGCTTTCTGAATTGCATCATAAAATTCACCTCTTTCGAATTCTTTAATATCATACATTTTTTCTTCGGACTTATAAAAATCTAAATCTCTCTTAATCACTTTCTTTCTAGAAGTTCTTGTGACTTTCCTTCGAACAACAGTTGTTTCACCGCCATCAATAGATGAGTCTCCTCTTCTTCCCGTAGCATAACTAACAATCATCTCATGTATCTTATCTGCAATATCAGAACTTGTTTCACAAATTTTAGCTATCTGTGCCGCATCTAGAATTTTAACATCATCCCATTTACGATCATCGGCCAAATTATGTGCATAATCTTCTTCAATACCCATATCCATTAATTTTTTCTTTGTTGCACTCTTTACTACCATCAGAAATCACCTTCCTCATTAGTTTCTATATCAAAGCCATCATCTAATAATGATTCAAAGTCTTTATCTCCATGATCTTTGTAAGAATCTACGTTTGTCAATTCTCCAAATGTACCTAGAACTGTATCTACAATAACATCGATATTAACTGGTGAACCATGTGCAGAACGACATGGATCTACACCATCTTCTCCATAGCTAAATTGAATGATTCTATCAGCAGTATTTCTTACTGAACGTCTATCATCTGGAATAACTTTCAAATCATCCATTGCATTAATCAATCTTCTTTGCATATAACCTGATTTTGAAGTTCTTACCGCTGTATCTACAAGACTTTCTCTTCCTGAAACAGATAACATAAAGAATTCTGTAGGTTCTAATCCATGTTTAAATGAAGATGAAACGAAACCTTTCGCTCTCGCTCCTCTAGATCCTCTTGGGAAATGAGCAAGTACTCTATCTTTGTAACCTCTTTCCAATCTCTTTCCACGAACTTTTGCTTGACCAATTGATGCAGCCATCATAGTAAGGTTATCCATACTACCTCTTGCACCCGAAATCGCCATATTTACAGCTGAGTTAAATCTACCAGCCTTCAATAATTCTTCTTTAGCAATATCTCCCGCTCTTTGTTTTCCTTGATCTAAAGAAATCATAATATCTTCTTCAAGTGTTTCTATAGGAGTTCTTCCAGGTCTAACTTCGTATCCTTTCCCATTTTTCCCAAATTTTTGTAAGTATGCTTGCACTTCATCACTTGCTTTTGTATTTTCAGCGATAATTTTAGCCATTGCTTCATCGGATAGATCTTCATCATCAATTCCTGTTGTAAATCCTAAAGATGTACAAGCAGCAATAGAAAGTCTAGTGAAGTCATCTAAGAATTGTGCTCCTCTTTCAGAACCATTTGTCTGAACAATCGCATCCAACAATCTACCATCCTCAGCACCTATTGAACGTTTATCCAAGGTTCCCGAAACAGTACCATCATGAACATCTACAAGGTCATTAGACCTACTAGTAAACTGAATTTTTATATTTTCAGGCAATAAAAGTCCAACTAAATCATGTCCTCTGAATCCTTTCACAAGTTCTCCTTTGAATCCTTTCTTTGCAGCACTATCAATTATTGCTCCTGTCTTTGAACACATATCAATTTCTTTTGGCAAATCTCCAACCCATTTTACTGAACTTAAAATTTGTAATGCATTAGATCTACGAACTCCGACATCTTCTCTTGATAGCATGAAAGCACCAGAAATATGGTCATGAATTCCTCCAATTACTGCACCACCGTACCTTGGTGAAAGAATATGTTCTTGTACTCTCATCAAAATTTTCGCTTCAGCACGTGCTTCTTCTCCTTGGATAACATGAAGATTCATTTCATCTCCATCATAATCTGCATTATATGGCGTACAAACTGCAAGATTAAATCTAAAAGTATGACCTTTCATTACTCTTACTTCGTGAACCATCATTGACATTCTATGTAGTGATGGTTGTCTGTTAAATATAGCTACATCACCATCAATAAGATGTCTTTCAACAATTTGTCCTTCCTTTGGATTACCGTCTGCATCCATAGTTTCTAATCTATCAAATGAACGTGTCCTTTCATCAAATTCATTAATTGGTGAACCACAATGAGGACATTCAATTTCTAAATGAGGAGGGTGTGGTGTTCCCATGTTTTCTCTTTCCCAAATCCACCTTTGTTGTAAAATACCGTCTGGATTATCTTCTTTCAAAGGTTTTCCATTCTCGTCTATACCTTCTAAATTCAATAATGTTTTATCCAAATCAACCTCAAATGTTTCTTCAACAGAACCATCTAGATTTTTTGTTTTCTTTTGCCTTACTGCTAAACCAGGCAAAAAGTTTGGTGCTGACATTGCTGCATCTAAATCCGGTCGCATGGTGTTTTCAGACAAACAATCTGGATTCAAACATCTAAATCCTGCATTAATATACTTTGAACGATCGGTAATTCTTACTCTTCTTCCATCAGGTCTAACGACATAATTAACACCAGGGTGTATAGTAGGTCCTCTAAGTATCATTTGCCTCATTTGTTCACGATTTCTACTATTTACTCTAATCGGAACAGATAATTCCATTGCAACTTTTTCAGGTACTCCGACTTCATTTATCCCCAAATAAGGATCTGGTGAAATTACAGACCTAGCACAGAAATTTACACGCTTTCCTGAAAGATTACTTCTAAATCGTCCTTCTTTTCCTTTCAAACGTTGTGTTAAAGTCTTTAGAGGTCTACCTGAACGATGTCTAGCTGGAGGAATTCCACTAGTTTGGTTATCAAAATAAGTTGTGATATGGTATTGTAATAATTCCCATAAATCTTCAACAATCAATTGAGGTGCTCCAGAATCACGATTTTCTCTTAATCTTTGATTGATTCTTAGAACATCAACTAATTTATGAGTTAAATCATCTTCACTCCTATCTCCACTATCTAAAGTGATAGAAGGCCTTACTGTAATCGGAGGAACAGGTAATACTCTCAAAACAGTCCATTCTGGTCTATTTGATTTGTCCATTCCAATAAAAATTAAATCATCATCAGGAATAGTAGTAAGCCATTCTCTGATATCCCTAGGATTCAATTTTCTTTCTGATTTAGCACCTGTTTTTGTTTCAAATCTTTCTTTAAATGTTGATGGTTTATCAATCATTATTTTTCCTTGTTCTGCTTGACAATGCATACAAATACTTGCTTTTTTACCAGAACAAACTTTCTCAATCATTTTGATTACTTTTGTGAATTCTGAAGAACCAACACCATGTTTTAACATAGTATCTGAAACTCTATTTCTCCAATAATCTTGTTCTGACAATTCAGGATTTGATGGATGTGTTTCCTTCTTTTCATGTAGTAAAATTCTTCCACATGTGTTACATGTAGATTTTAATGCAGTCTTAATATTGTTAATAAATCCAATATGAATCACAGGTAACTCTAACAAAATATGTCCAAAATGACCTGGTGATGTATC
>DAGQ01000034.1 GCA_002498205.1 Euryarchaeota archaeon UBA596 | reverse complement strand
TCATGAACTCCCGTATTTGATGCATTAGTGGGTATGTCTTCTGTTTCATCGGCAATTGCTAAAGGTGAACAAATTAGCATTGCAGTAATTAGTATTGTTAACGGTACAATTCGCATGGTGTTTCGAATTTTGTGGGATATAAAAAGGAGTGTATATATCCAATATTTTTTCAAATTTTAATATATTTTTGAAAAAAATTAATTTCAGATTACCCTTCGTTCATACAAGATATAATGTGTGGGCTTTGTTTGGGCTGTATTATGAAGCCTAGTATCAATGTCCTCGGAGAAAAACTACAGACTTGCTCATCAAAACCGCTTACAGGTTGGTATAGAGATGGTTGTTGTAATACCGATAAAAACGATCGCGGATTACATACCGTATGTTGTATATTAACTGATAAATTTTTACAATTTGCTAAATCTCAAGGAAATGATTTGATTACTCCTTCACCACAATTTAATTTCCCAGGCCTGAAAGCAGGAGATCGTTGGTGTGTCTGTGCTAGAACTTGGTTAGAAGCTGCGGAAAGAGGCGTTGCTTGTCCTGTTAATTTAGAAGCAACGCATGAGGAATCATTACAAATTATTCCAATTGAACTATTAGAAATACATGCAGAATAGATTTGAATTTAATATTAAATCCATACATCATTAGATGCAGTTAAATCATTTTCTTTTTCTCCAGTGTTTACTACATCTTTAGGTTCAATTAGCATAATTTCACACTCATTTTCTGCATAAGGTCTATGTTCTACTCCTTTTGGAACAACATACATTTCACCTTTGTTTAATTCTACAGTTTTATCCTTAAATTCAATTTTCATTTCCCCATCAATAACGAGAAAAAGTTCATCAGTTTCAGAATGATTATGCCAAACAAAATCACCTTTAATTTTTACTAATTTTATTTGATAATCATTTAATTCAGAAATTACTTTTGGAGACCAATGTTCAGAAAACAGTGATAGCTTCTCCTTCAAATTTATTTTGCTCATAAGTTCATCTCCTTTGAATATTGACAAGACGTAATTGTTTTTTGTTTTACTATTATTCTTCCTCTTCTTGTTTATGGAGTAATGATAGACACGTTGCTAAAATTACTGCAAATAAGATACTTATTGTCAATAACCTTCCACTATTTCGTGCAGGTGGAAATGTTGATAATCCAAGTAATAAGAATATCGACATTGATGAAATCGCAGCCCCCCACCTTGCAAAATTATCCTGTGTGGTAGATGGGTGTTCAGCACTAGCATGAGAAAGATAATCTGCAGCAAACCCCATACCTAATAGGACAGCAGGGGCTGTATGAACTCCTCTTGAACCAATTATACTAGCCATGCCATCAACTGCAATTCCAATAGCAATAGTTCCAATTGCTATTCGCGAAGCTTTGAGCGGAGATCGTAATAAATAGAAGGTTACAATTAATACAGCAATTCCAGCATAAATGATTTGCAAAATTCTAGTTTCTCCAAATTCTTTCGCAAGCTCTGCACCCGCAACTAAATCACCTCCAATTTCACCATCTAAATTATTTATTGACAATAATGTTCGAACATCATTAGCAAATTCAATAGCAGCATCAGAATCTTTCCCATCAATAAATACAGAAATTGCCACCCCTGTTGTAACACCTTCACTTTCTAATTTTGGGTTTGTTTGAATTAGTGAATTATTAAAGTCATCTAGAATGGTGTTTATAGTGTCATTTTCAAAACTCCCTTCAGAATATGGAATGCCTAGAATTAGTGGAGAACGATATATTCCCGTTTCAATAGAAATAATACTTGGATGATTAGAAAGTTGTTTTTGAAATGTTTGTATTTTATCTAGGTCATCAGGAGAATCACCGTCCCCATCAATTACAATCCATGTTTCAGTCCCTGCGCCAAGAATATATTTTGATTGCAAAGTATCTAATTCATTTAGAGCGGGATCATCATTTGGTAAAAACTGTTTAACATCTAAAATATCAACACTAGGGGGTGATAGAACTGCAATTGTGGCTAAAATTACTAATGCTATTGGCCAAAACGTAGAATTGGAATAATAATCCGTTTTCTTAATTTTATGGGACTCATCAAATTTTCTTCTTCTACTCAAATAAAAATCCTCTAAGACAAATCTCGTAACAATCCAATCTAGTATTATTCCAAAAATCATAATTAATGCTAAAGATCGTTGTGCTTTTATTGGAGAAAATAAAGCCAATGAAATCGCAGTAACCGTTGTAATCATAGCAATTAATAGCATTTTCCTAACTTCTTCCTTGTTTCTTGATGATTTACAATACCAAAAAGCACCATCTACTGCTACACCCATTATTATTGGAACTGCAATAGCATCTACAATAGAAATTGTAAACCCAAATGAAGAAAGAATACCAATTTCTGCTAAGATTATTAGTCCTACACTTCCAATAGTAATTGATGAAACCCTCCAATCTCTTAATCCAAGAGTTAGTATTGTAATTAGAAAAATTAATGATGGTATTAATAATCCAGAAAGATCATCTTCAGCAATTTTTTGTGATTTAGCAAATAACATATTTACTCCTGCGGGAGTTATTTGAAATTCGGTATCCTGACTAATTTTTTCTGCCCAGGTTAGAATTAAACTCCATTCAACATCAAGTTCTTTATTTGAGGCGTCTTCAACATCAATTAGCCAAAGTAATTCATTTGCTTCAGGAGCTTGATTAATAGATGACCCAGAAAAAGCGGGACATGCAACATTAAATTTCACGTCATTTGGTAAAAGTAATAATGTAGATTGAAATGCAATATTTTCTTCATTAGTAGCATTTTCTCCACACCAACCATTTTCTATGGGTGGTTGCAGTACATCAGCCCATCTACTTGCATTAATAATAGATCTATTTTTTGAATTAAATGCATTATCCCATGCGTCTAATGGGGATACAATTTTACTAATATATTCTGAACCATTTTGATCTAAAAATAAGAGATTATTTTCATTATTTTCAATTGATTCTTTAAGCGATAATAATTTTTGTACTCTTGTTAGATTATTAGTTAATTCTTTACCATCATCATGGGTAATTATTAAAATCAAATTTGTATTGTCTTTAGAAACCTTTTCATTTTCGATTCTTTCATAGGCTTTATCATCAAAAAGTACTCTTGTATTTAAGACAGGTTCGGTTGGAAAGATGAATATTAAACCAGAACACAATACCAACACAAGAATTATTGCAATTCTGGTATTTTTTGGGTTCATATTCCCCTCTTACTAGTAAAACTAAATCATTATTACTTTGTAATTAAAGGATTTATTTCCATTCCATCCATTGTCCCGTGTTACCGTCTTTGTACCACCAAGAACCACTTCCAGATGGATATTCTAAGACTTCATAACCATCTCTCCATTGTCCTTCCAAATAATTTGGAGGAGTCCGGCTTTGTGAAGAAGGTGGAGCAGAATTATAACTCGCAGGAGTCTTTACAATCTCTTCATAATCATCCCATGCAGCATCATCAGCCCAATCATCGTCTTCTCTACCCCTTAATTTCATTACAGAGAGTAAAAGAACAATAACTACGACTAAAACACCGATTATAATTAGGAATATATTTTGATATTCTCCGAGAGTGGAACTTAAACCGGTTCCACTGCCACTTTCTTCTTCATTTGAATCAATATTTGAATCATCATTTAAATCATCATTTGAATCAATATTTGAATCATCATCATTGGATTGTAATGGGTTATCTTCATCGGGTAAATCCCCCCCATCATCTGTAGTAATTCCTGTAGGTGATACAATAATTGTTAATTCAGCAGGGTTATAATTTCCTCCAGATACTAAAATATCAATAGTACCCTCTTGAGCTATAAATTCTGCTTGACCCGCATCATTAGTTACCATACTAAAAATTGTCCATGCCCCATCCTTTTTCCCAGTAACAGAAAGACCGTCTACCGGAGCATTACTTTCATCCACTACATTAATTGTAATTATGTCTCCAATCTTAGGATCTGCAGGACTAAAACTAAGGAATATATTACTTACTTCAGGTGGTTCAGGATTTGGTTCTGCTATGATTACTTCATTATTTATCGCTGAAACAATTGTTGCAGAATCTCCTTCACCGATTTGTGCAATAGATAAGATTGTATATTCTCCTACAGGAGATGAAAGAATTGGTAGTTGTAAATCGGCACTAGAACCTTGACCCCATGCAATTGAATCAATATTAGATAGAAGACTATCAATTAATTCAAAAATTTCTTCAGGAGTATTTATTTCATTTCCTCCATCAGTTTCATGCCATGAATCTCCAACGTCATTACAAAAATCATTTACTCCATTAAAATCTGGACCTATGTCAATATACATCTGATTTACATGTTCATCAAGAATTAATTCAAAATCTCCCGCATCTTCAATCTTATAATTTGCATACCATTGGTCATCTCCTTCCCATTCTTGATACCAATCTCTTACTGGAGAAATAATATTTCCTTCACTATCTTTAAGATAAGTATCGGCTGGATTAGGAGGTGTTTCTGAACTCCATCTACTCATATCTACATTTATTCTTGTTCTGATATTTGATTCTCCATAAGAGGTATCAGTATCCCAGTCGTAATCATTTCTATCTTCACACCAAGCATCAGATACGATTCTAACTTTATTTATCTCTTCTTCTTGAGCAACCCAACCAACTTCATTTCGTACACCTTCACCATAAATAAACTCTGTAAATGCAGAAAAGTCAATTGTTGCAGGGTCAAATCCTTCTTTTGGAGTTGCAACCGCAAGTATCCTAGATGCAGGTCCATCTTCATCACTTAGTGCAATGTTTGTTGTTTGCCCTGGTCCAAGATCACCAGTTAATTTCAATGAAGCAGGATTATTTAATATAATTCCAATATGTAATGCATTAGGGAATAACTGTTCACTCGAATCGTCTTCATCATCCCAATCATCCTCGTCATCATCCTCATCATCATTATTACTACTATCCATAGCTAAAGCAGCAAATAGGTACATTGGTGCTTTTAATTCAACTTCCCAATTTTTGGCCGAGTCAGAACATGAAAATTCTAATTCTGTTGACATCTCATCATCATCTCCATCATCTCCAGTCCATTCATCATGGGGGACATCAGGGAATGCATCACGAAGATCTAGTGGTACTAGCCCGGCAAAAATTGTATGGCCTTCATCACAAGGAATATCTGTAGGTGCTATAGAAATACCAGTACTCAAATCAGCTCTTTCAGAAATATATACTGGAAGTCCTCCAAAAGTAGTTTCTTGATTTAAATCACCACCAATTGTAATACTTCCTTCAGTGACTCCTGCTAAATTCATCCCAATCCCTACCATTTCTTTACCATCAGCCCGAGTTACTTTCGCTTGTGCAATTGAAATATATGCGCCAGGAAGTGTAGGAGTTACTGACATAACCGCATCTCCATCACTATTTGAAGTCATAATTTCTTCTTTCATAACTTCAAATGGCCCATCTGTAATGAAACTATCAATTATTGCAGGACTTGGAGTTGTAGTATACCATGAATTTAATTGACAATATTGCCATTGTCCCCATTCAAAACTTTGTATGTCCCAAGAATACCACGTATGATCCTCATCTTCACCTGTCTCCTCGTCATCATGTTCATGATTTTCATCTGTTCTTTCAAAACCTTCTCTACCTAGATAAGTGAAATAATGAAAATATGTATTGCTATTTTCATCAATATACTCTATTGAAATATCAAATTCAGTACCTTCCGCATCATAATATGTATGCTCTTCCCAACCCCAATAATTGCTTGGAATTGATTCATCACCGCCGATATGGGTTTCGGTTCCATCTCCCCAATCAATATGAATTTCAACTATTTCTGGAGTGTTATACTCGTATGAAGGGCCATCCCATTCTTGAACTCTTAATTCTAAATTAATTCTATCTTGGGTTTGTCCACCTTCTTCTATCATATCTTCAACATTTCCTTGAGTAAACATACAATCTGGAGTACCATGCACAGGGAATTGCTCGGTTCTTTCAAATCCAATACCTGAGTTAGTCTTTCCACTTGTGGTTATTTCTGCAATACCAATATTTCCATTAGCGCTTGAAATATCTACTTCCCAACCATCCGCATCTCCTTCATTTTGGAAAGAATGTTGGAATGATAATTGATCATAAAGATAAATATCTTCTCCGTTCATCTTTCCTCTGGGGTTAATTTCAACGTCTAAATTACCATTAATATCGTCAGCAGAATAAGTTCCAATTATCAACTCTGGATTACCATTATCGTATGTTTGAATTTCAATTTGCCCTTCAATATCGAAATCTCCAACTGCATCTTCAGCAACTTGTGGAGAGATTCTTAAAATAGCCAAATCAATTTCAGCATTTTCTACAGGGCCATCATGAGAATAGGCTGTTGCTTTTACATTGTAATCACTATTCACGCTAGTAGTTTCATCTTGAGTAACTAAAACACCCACAGCTGAAACAATAAAAGTTTCATCATTATTTTCCCAAGCCATTGATTCTAATAATGTGGGGAACAATTTATCCATTTCTAAAACGGCTTCTCTTACTTTACATTCATCACAAGGAGGAACAAAATTAATCAAAGGTTGTGTAAAACTCCATTCAGCATCTTCTATTGTTGAAACTGAAAGACGGCCATGATATCTGAAATCGTTACCATCTCTAACCAAATCTGTACTTTCAACATCTCCAAATTCATTTGTCATTGCAATAGTGAATTTATTTGGAACATCCTCTTTGTGTTCTTCCCAAGTCCCCCAATCCTCAGGATTAATTTCAAGGCTTACACCTAAATCCAATACATTTCTATCGTATATGCTTGTTACTATTTTTTTTATTTCAGGTGTACAATTATTTTCTTCACCTTCGCCTTCTTCATCGAAATCATTACAATTGTCTCCAAATATAATTGTTTCATCGTCTTGCCCTTCTCCATTCCACCAACTATTGTAATAATGAGCCCTACTAGATTGTTCAATCCATTGTCCAAATTCTTCAATAGATTCACCAAGATCTTCCCATACAGGACTCTCAAGAGATGTAAAAATATGACCTACAATATTTTCTGGTAATGAATTGAAATTATCAAATGCATCATTCACCCATGGAGAATTTGTTTCCATTTTTGCAGTCCAAGCTTGCCCTTCAGATGTATCTAACAATAATTCATATTCCCATGTTATTTCTCCTTCATCATCTGGAATTTCATCACCATTTAAATCTTGAACATCAACGTTCATTTCTGCTATTCTTACAATTAATTTTTGAATAGGCGTCATGCTGTCTATGTCTTCATTCTCTAGAGGCTCAATCCATGCTTCTAAAGCACTAATCACAGCATCAGGATGGTCTGAAACTGCTAATAGTGCAAGATTGTGTAGGATATTTTGAATTGATTGGAATGGTAATTGATTATTTGCCAAATTATCAATAGAGTCTTGTAAAGAACTCCATTCATTACTTCCTACTAGTGCGTTGTACGCGGCTTCAAAATCTCCAGTACCCTCAAATCTTGTAAAATTTTCAATCGGATCAAACATTTGTGCATAATCAATTACTTCTCCAAAATCCTCCATTACCCTTGGAAGTGGAAACTCGTCACCGTATAGTAACAAACCAGTAATCATCATTAAGCCAGCATCAACATCTTCTGAATCAAGAAATTCCATCAAAGCTTCCAAGAAATTTGAACCCGCTTCCATGTCATAATTGTTACGTCCAGCGTCAATCATATTATTCCAAAGTTGTTCACTACCTCCAGGGCCACTTCCCTTTGTTGCTGTTTCAACAAAATTAGTCCATCCTCCATTTGAGGTTCCAGAAGATTCTAATTGTTCAAATTCAGATTTTATCTCTCCTAATGGGTTTGCATTATCCCAAGCAGTATCCAGTGGTTTCAGAACATGATTTTCAAATTTTTCAAATAATAATTTTGTTATTTGTGTGGAATCATCAACAGCAATCATAGTAGGACTGTTTTCAGCTTTAATTGATGCTCCATACATTCCACCTAGTGAAGTAACGGGTATGGTATAAACTCCTTTCCAAGTCATTGTGGTGGGGTCATTTTCATGTACACCCGTGTTTTGAAGTACTACAGTAGAAACAATTGTACCATCTAATGGTAATTCTCCATTTATTGCATCAATTGGGTCCATATCATATCTAAGAATATCTGCAGTAACCTGTGTAGAACTAATATGTCCTTTTGTATGCGCAAAAATTTCAACATCGCCGCCGACAGATGCAAATTTAGTTGTTACAAAACCATCAACACTCAAAGTATTTCCATTCTGTGTAGATGAATTTGGTGCAGGTATCTGGGCAATTACAGGAGATAATGACATTCCAATTAATATAAAGATTATCAATAAAGTATTCCTTTTCATAGTTAAGGCCAAACACCTATTATTAATAGAGGTATTTATACTAATTTTTTAAGAACAATTTAGTATATTTATCTATTTATTTAGAATACTTAATCTGATATTATTTTCACTATCTGAAATAGATGCACATCCTGAATTGCTATAATCTAATTCAGTCCAAAACCCATTTACCTGGATGAATGTACTACTGGGCAAGTCTAGAATATCTAACCAAAGACTCATTGGAGCAATTATATTATTATTTGAAATATTAATTTCCCAGGATTTTAATGCTAATATCTCCTCCTCATTTTCATCACAGAGAATGTTGTGAATATTTGTTTCATTATTTACTTTAAATAATTCTCTTAATTTCTGATTTTTTTCTGGAGTCGTATTTGTGGATTCTAAATTTGTTAATTGTACTAATCCATTAAAATGGGGTAAAATTATGGGAGATTCCACCGACTTTTTTGTTGAAGTTAGGTTAATGTCTGGATTTAATGAATTTTCACAAGATAAACTATCTGGTAGGCATCCTTGAATATTTAAGACCCCATCAACTAAACCATGAGCGAATAACCAAGGACCAGTTCGACTTTCTTTATTTTCATCAATAGTAACAAATGCTGCCTTATAACGATTATTTAATTCCCATTTAGGTGGATCATGATTGATCATAATATGCGTGAAAGTATCTAACTCAGTCCCTCCACTAGCATTCCAATCAATCGTGAACCATTCTTTGCTAATAAAGTTAGAATCAAGATATTCTTTGAGGTATGTAATACTTAGTTCACCTTCTACTCTACCCAAACCCCCCATTTGATTACGGATATTTTCGATTTCAACATTACCTGTAATATGTATACCAACAGGCGTACTGTCACAAGAATCACATCCCTCACTTTTAATTGAATTTACTGTTAAATTAACGGTTGCCGTTGCGCCTGTTCTTGTATCCTCTCCTAACCCTAAAGCACTCATTGCAGCCCTAGTTGAAAGTGTTACAGTACCTTGAATACTATCTACTTCTAATAACACATCATTTTCAACAATATTCTCATTCGTTACAATTGAAGTAGAAGCAAAAATTACAATTATGAATATAATGTATTCAATTATGTGATTAGATTGTAGGTTAAGCCTATTCACATTATTATCCAGAAGGTGTTACTTCTTTGAGATTATCTACACTTTTTTGCTTTAACAGATGTTTACCTAAAAAATACCCAAATAAACAACTAATGATATGAGTTACACTAATAGTTAATGATATTTCATTTATAAAATAATTCCATGATTCAAATAATATTACTCCTCCTGGTAATACGAATTTAAATTTTGAAAGATGACTCATAGAACCTATAATTCCCATAAATCCACTAGAAGCACCCATCCAATTTCTTTCTAACATATTTGAAAAAGTATTAGATTCAGGGAATAAATAAAATCCAACATTAGAAACAATGCCCCCTAGTAACCCAATTGAGATTATTATAGTAAAAAAAACTAATATTATGTTTTTTGTTCCAACTTTAGCTTCAAATGATTGTACAAAAATAAGAAATGTAATTGTTGTAAATCTAATATGTTGCGAACTATTGTAAAAGAAAGGAGATGTAAAAAAAGAAATAAAATATTGAATAGGATTTTTGATATTATTATGCCATATTGCAGCAGAACAACCTATTTTTTCCTGAGGTGTAATACAATTTGTCGAACTCATATCACCTAAAAAATACCATATCACCCATATAATAATTAGAAAATTATACGTGAAAAATCTAGAACGATATGCTTGTAATAAATTTAATGATTTTCCTTTAGAATTTTTCCAAGGTAGAACAATAGGAATTAATGGTAAATCATAGTTATATTTCAAGAAAAACACCAAGAGTTGTATTTTGGACCCTATTCATCTATTAATAATTGAATGTCTTCTATAAATAATAAATAATCCCAATTATAACCCGTCCATGCAACTCTGCGGTTATGTTCTTTGTCTAATATTAGTGTAACAGTGCTATGCCCTAGTGTATATTCTGGTGTAGCCTCTTCAGAATCATTTTCATCAAGACTTTCAAGATAAGTTATAATGTGTGTTGATACTTTTTCTAGGAATGTTGTATCATTATTTTGATATTCACACCAAAGATATATTTCATTAATTATTTCACTGTAATGGTTGTCTTCATGATTATATTCAAAACCACATAAATCTTCATTTCTTATTTCATTGGGTAAATCCGTAATATTTTCAATTTCATTTTTTAATATTGCAATATTTTTAACACCAGAATCGTATAATTCGTTTAGACTATTAGAATTAATATCTAGATTACTATTTTCCCAGTTTTTATTAGTATCATTCCAAATCATTAATTGCCAATTACCAATATCTTCCCCATTGATTTCTGAGAAAGTTTCATTATTATTGATAATGCTATAAGAAATATTTTCAGAATTTAATGATTCTAAAGTAAGATCCCAACCAGTAATATTTTCATCTAATTGATTTGAATCAATCGTTAAGAATTGAGTTTCACTTCCGTTATTAATTATTAATGAATAATTATTTGAGTTTAAATGGTATGAATTTTGAGTATTTG
The DNA here is from genome assembly GCA_002498205.1 of Euryarchaeota archaeon UBA596. Lineage (GTDB taxonomy): Archaea > Thermoplasmatota > Poseidoniia > Poseidoniales > Poseidoniaceae > MGIIa-I. Next base: position 13,817 of record DAGQ01000034.1, on the reverse strand, counting down.
TTGTATGTTGTGATAAGATGTTTTCAATATGGTTGATTGCACTAGGAGTTTTAATATGTCTCTGACCATTTTCACCAAACATATTCCAATGTTCTAAAACAATCCATAAATCATCATACATATTATCAGTGGCATTAATTGGAACTTGATCAACAACATGAGCTTGAATATATGCTTTATCAACAATAATTGCATATGATTCCCATACTTTCTCAATAGTTACATTATCCGTGTGTGTTAAATGATTCCAATCATATCCCAATCCATCATGCCAGTACTCTTTCATTTTTTCTGGAGTATCAATTAGAGGATCAATTGAAATTGAAATAAAAACAACATCTCTACCATAAGAATCACCCAAAGCATCCTTTGCTAGATTCATATTGTATTCAATCATTGGACAAATATCTGGGCAAGTACTGAATGTAAATGCAATTACAACAATTTTGTTCTCAAAATCAGAAAGAGAAATATTTTCTCCATGCTGATTAATTAATACAAAATCAGGTGCAGGAGAGCCAGGCCACTCAGTACCATTAAATTGTGGCCATGCATCTTCATTGGGAGAACCTAAACATCCAGAAATCATTACAAAAATAATTAATGCTGAAATGAACTTTTTCACAAATATAATTCGAGAATTAATGTTATTTAAATCTAATATTAGATTGTTTACCTTGTAGTTACAATTCCATCATAGTTATTTCCCATGTATGCACCCCATGTAATAATAGAAGGTGAAGGAATGTTTAGATCAGTTCTATACATTTTCCAAGTCCCCGTAGGTGAATCAAAAGAAGAAGAAGAAGTTGTAATCATTTCCAAGTCTCCGTCTCCATCCATGTCAACGATTAAAGGACTTGCAACACTAATTCCTGCACGATTAAATATAAGAGAATTGGAATTATCACAAGGATTCCAAATTAGTACTTCATGAGATAATTCAGGATTATTTGGTTCGTTTTCATTGAATTCAACCATCCCTCTAATCATTATTACTTCATCTAAATTATCTCCATTTAAATCTATGGCTAAAGGACTAGCAGCAGAGATATGTTTAGTTTCTTCCATCCAAGAAATAGTTCCGGTCAATCCATCTATTTGCGCTGTCCAAAAAGAGGTATATTGTGGCCATTCACCAATTATGTAATGTACGAAAATATCTGGTGTAGAATCTTGTGTAAAATAACCTGCTGCTGGTGTTGCCCAAGTTTCAGTATTCTGAGCGGTACCATTTTCAGCATATTCTTTAGCATCAACTTCCCATATTATTGAAAAATCAATCCCATTAATTGCTATCGTTCTACCATCAAACATTGTAACCACAATATCTAAAATTTGGTCATTTGTTAAATCTAGAATTGTGGGTGTTGAAATTAGCCCTTTTTCTACATTGTTAATTGGCGAAACAATTTCTGTTGCATTAGAGATATCTCCATTCAGTATTGCTTCGATAGATGTTGACCATAGACTTCCATGCCATGTTTCTCCCCCTGTACCAAAAAGAATTTGAGTTTCCATAGATGAATGTGGCTTGTATACTATTGGAGACATATATGTTTCCATATTATCAGGAGTATCTGCCACACCCAATAATTCCCCAGAGCCTCCTGATAAAATCATAAGATATCCATTCTCTCTATCATCATTTGGCGCTTTAGTAGGATCTCCTCCATTTGATGTCAACCAATCAGCGATGCCATCATCATCAATATCATTGATGAACTGACCAGTGTAAAATTGGAACCATTTTCCTCTTTCGGAATTATTTGAATCAAATGACCAAATTAAATCTCCACTTTGTCCATCAATTGCTTTTAGTTGATGGCCCCTACCTCCTAAAATTACATCTAATTCTCCATCTCCATCTAGATCTTCAAATTGTGCAGATGAAAACATCTCTTGCCCTGTATCAAACTCCCATAATACATTTCCATTTTCACCATTAATTGCAATAATTGAGCCTTTAGCAGGTATTTCCATTCCAGTACCGATTACAATATCGAGGATTTCATCTCCATTAAGATCAGCAGCATGAGGCGAAGAAAAAGTATTATAATTACCTGAAATTTCCCAAATATCTTCAAAGTCATCCGTGGTAATTAAGCAATTATTAATATCATCCGATCCTGAATTTCCAAGACATCCAGTAAATAATGAAACGATGATTAATATAGACAATATCTTATTCACAAATCTCACTTTTTAATCTTTATATCTAAATTAAGGAGATGTAGAGGTGTAGCTCCCAATAATATCTGGTGAACACCAAGCTGGCAATCCAATTACACCTTCAGGATTCGTAAATGCAATTCCAATGAATAAAATAATTACAAAAATAAATGGAAATGCAAATGTATATGTTAATTCTCTTTCATCATCCCATAGATGCATAAAGAATGCTGCAATCCCGAAGAATTTGACAACACCCACACTTACTAGTGCAAAAACAGTCCAACCATAAGTTAAACTGAGATATACTGCACCTACTTCTATTGCAGTAAATACCATTAAAAATATAAAATTCCAAAAATATACATCTTGTCCAGTTTTTTCATGTAGTGTTTTTTGCCAGCCTGATTGATGTTCTCCCATAATTTTTCACCTCAATAAAGATAGAATGCTGGGAATATTATTACCCAAGCTAAATCAACAAAGTGCCAATATAGCCCATAATATTCAATACTCTGTGCATTATTAGGATCCCAGCCACCAATATGCGCTTTGTAAATAAAGTAAGTAATGAAAATTAAACCTATGAATACGTGAATTCCGTGTGCACCCGTAGTCACATAGAAGAAACTACCAGCTAAAGTAGAGATTGTAAAATCATAATCATGAATTAAATGGTTCCATTCCCATAATTTTAGAATTAGGAAAATAGTACCAAGTAACAAAGTAATTGCCAGATAATTTCTAACCTTCTTGTCACGTACACGTGCCTCTAAGTCAGCATTCTTTGCTGCTTTGAGTGCTAATACTACTGTGAATGAAGATAAGATTAAAGCAAAAGTGTTTATTGCTCCAGGCAATAATGTCCAGAAGTCTGCAGTAATGTATTCTGCGGCTACATGATGATAAGCAGGAGTGCCAGCATCTGTAATCCAAAAAGTCTCATTTACCAAACCACCTGTAGCATCATTACAATCAGCTACTAGTGGTTTATGCTTATCTGTCATACATGCATGTACGATTGAATCAATATCTGTTAACCCTTCTCCAGCCACACCAGTATCTATCGCTTCTTGAGCCTTATCACGAAGAGTCCAATGTGTATTCCATCCAGACCTCATTCTGATATATGCGCCAAAGAATGAACCAAAAATCATCACTTCTGACATTAAGAAAAGCCATATACCTGCTTTTCTAATCTTCATGCCTCCAAATGGTGTTCCATATGCTTCTAATTCACCCATTTCTTCTGAACCATCAAAGGGTAAATCGTCTTTCCACCAAGTAAACATTCCCCATACTAAAACCACAATACCAATTGCAGTAATTCCCATATTTGCTTCTGAGAATCCAAAAAGGAAAATCATCGTTCCTAGTGACGCAATTATTGGCGCCCAAGAGCCATGGTGGCCATGATCATCATGATCGTCATAACTCATTTTGAACCACTCCCTTTCCACATTTTTGAAAACAAACCACCGCTTGATTCAGGGTAAGCATGATGATCGATATTTGCGTCACCCTGAGTTGGAATTTCATGGAAACTTGGAGTTGGAGGAGGAGACGTTGTAGTCCATTCTAAACTCCATCCTCCCCAGGGGTCTTTTCCACTTTCTTCTCCATATTTGTAACTTTTAATTAAATTCCATGCTAAAATAAATTGGGCAGCACCCATGATTAATGCTGAAAGTGTGATGAATGAATTTAATTCAGTCCAACTATCTACTGAATAAGTATGGTATCTTCTTGGCATACCTTCTATTCCTAATTGATGCATCGGCCAGAATACCGCATTCATGCCGATAAATGTAATTACAAAATGTAGAAGACCTAATTTCTCGTCTAATTTCCTACCAGTTGCTTTAGGATACCAATAATATATGGCTGAAAACATTCCGAATATTGTTCCTCCAACTAAAACGTAATGGAAGTGTGCAACTACAAAATAAGTATCATGGAAATGAGTATCTAACCCTGCTACCGGGAAGAACATACCTGAAATTCCTCCCATTGTGAATGTAACTAAGAACCCTAATGACCAAAGAGTATGTGTTTTGAAAACTAACGATCCACCCCAAAGTGTTGCTAGCCAATTGAATATTTTAACACCAGTTGGAATTGCGACTAACATTGTAGTTAGCATCATTATTAATCTTAAAGTGGGGTCCATTCCACTCGTAAGCATGTGATGCCCCCAAACAACAAACCCTAATACTCCAATTCCTGCTAGTGCATATACCATTGAACGATATCCAAAAATAGAACGTTTAGCACTAGTTGCTAAAACTTCTGAAACAATACCAAATGCTGGTACAATAACAACGTAAACTTCAGGGTGTCCAAAGAACCAAAATAGATGAGCCCAAAGAATAGGATCTCCTCCCGAAGCGGCAGTATAGAAAACTGTCCCAATCGTTCTATCTAAGTAGAGATAAACAGTACCTATGATTAGTGCTGGTAAAGAGATGTATAGCATTGCATTAGCTACAAAAGCAGACCAAGTGAATAATGGCATTTTCATCCAAGTAACACCAGGCGCCCTCATTGCCATAATGGTTGCAATGAAATTTACACCAGATAGTGTGGAAGACATTCCGAGCATGACAATTCCTGCAACAAATAAGGTAGTTCCAGCACTAGCACCTTTTTCTCCACCACTAGAAGAATATGGAGCATACATTGTCCATGAAATATCTGCCCCTTCTCCAGACATGACTCCGCCATAAAGTAGAATACTAGAGAAAGCAAGTACCCAAAAGCCCATAGCATTTATTCTTGGGAATGCTAAATCTTTTGCACCAATTTGTAAAGGAATTATCCAGTTTGCAAATGCAGCAATCATTGGCATGGCGGCCAGGAAAATCATTGTAGTTCCATGAAGTGTGAAAAATGAATTATATTGATCTTGAGTTAGGAAATCATTATCCGCAACAGATAGTTGTATTCTGAATAGTAGTGAAAAAATCATTCCAATAAATAGGAAAAGGAAACTGTAGACGAAATAAAGAGTTCCAACTTCTTTGTGGTCAGTTGTAGTTAACCATTTTTTTAACCAAGCAGCTAATCCATTTAAGTTGAAACCTTCTGGGTTATTACGATAGAATACATAAACTAACATTAATGAAAATAAAGTAATTCCAAACGATATAGCAGCAATTGCAACTTCATATGGTTCAGCCTGCTCAATTAATGCTCCTCCACCGCCTAAAGCCGCAGCTCCTGGGACTGAGGCTTCAAAAGTACTCCAAGCATCTCCTGTGTTACCATTTCCTGCTCCTACAGCGTTTCCATTCACAGCATTGCCATGTAATGTAAAGTCTACAATTTGCCCTTCACTGTCGGGAGCAGTCCAAATAACGACCCAGTCTCTAACATCATTTCCAAGCTCGGTATGTGTTGCACCACCTTCTAGTTCTTGTACTAAATCTGTGAAATTTTCCCCAGCACCAAATGTTCCTGCAGATGCAAATAGTCTAAATCCTCCCATATTTGCTGTTAATTCCCCTCCTGGTATGGCAGGATTTGAAATACTAATTTGTAATTCATAACTTTCACCACCAGTAAATGAATCAGGCATTCCAACAACATCAATGGTTGTAGTGCCGGCCCCTCCTGAATGACAGGTACAGCCAGCATTTCCATTAGCACCTACTCCTGTAGGGAATGAAGTGATTTGGGGAGTAGCCGCTAAAGCAATAAAAACTACGAATAATAGTGAAAATACTCTAATTTTATTTTTACTCATATTTATCATTCTCCAGTTCCACATTGTCCTACAACATGTACTTTAGCAAGCATCTTCGAGTGTTGTTGTCCACAATACTCAGCACAAAATAAATCAAAAGTTCCACTTTCTTTAGGTGTAAATGCCAAATAAGTTTCTAAACCTGGAACTGCATCTTCTTTTATTGCCCATTCTGGCATAAATGGTGCATGAAGTACGGGAAGTTCCCCTCCATCATTTAATGTAACAATTTTTGCTTTAATCGGCGTATCACATGGTAAATACAGATTTCCATCAATGCCTATCGAACCATCTTTAATTTCTGAACCCATTGGTGTAACAAAGGTTGTAAGGTTTCCAGTTTCATTAAGAACTACTATTTCATCATGATAATAAAAGTTCCATCCCCATTGATAAGCTTCTATTGTTATATCAAAACTTTCTTCTGCTAATTCCTCCGAATATGGATCAACCCATACAGTGATCATTGATTGCCAAGCGATAAAGGTCAGGTATAGGACTAAGATGGTAGGAACAATAAACCATGTTAACTCTAAAGTTAGGTTATCACGTTCTTTTGGAAACACTCCTGGTTTAATGCCATCAAGTTTCGGATCATCTGGAGATTCCTCTCTGAATCTAATAACTAAATATAACAAAAGAATGAAGGTAAAGATACCTACAACAAGTGACCAAAAGTTCCAAGTATCCAATAAACTTCTGAAAATTGTGTAATCTGCTGGACCCACGGTAGAACCCCCTACGTTTTGTGCGCTAGCATTCCAACTATTAACTGTTGGCAAGTACGATTCTACATAGGGCCTAACAACAAGTAATAAATGGCGAGATGTAATATAGAGAGAGAATCGTTTATGCCTTCCAAATTTTCTAAAAAATGGCTAATTAAAATTGCCAAAGTTTTCGAGGATTTTAAAGAGAGTAATAAAGATGGATTGCCTATACTTGTTGAAGGAAAAAGAGATAAGGATTTTTTGTTAGAATTAGGTTTTTCAGGCCCAATAGAAATATTGAATAGAGGGTGGAGTTTAGAAAAATTGGCAACACACCTATTAGAAAAATATCAATTAATATTTGAAAATAAAAAGCCGACATTATCCATTTTGATGGATTGGGACCGTACAGGAAAAAGACTTCAAAAAAAATTAGTACAAATTTTTTTATCCATGGATAAAAGCGTAGATGAAACATTGCGTAACGAATTGATTAGAACTTTGAATGGAAGGACTAAAACAGTAGAAGGAATTAGGTTTATTTTAAATGAATTATTAGAATTAATGAATTAAAGTCTAGATTTAGGCAATTTAATTGTAGTTTCTTTAACAGTGTTAAGAACTACATGAGTTAGTGAACGTTCAATACCTTCTGAAGTTAATACTCCCTTTGTCAAGTCGTTTAAATCTTCAGTGTCTTGAACCTTAGCAACCACAAAACTATCATAATCTCCTGTGACATCGTATACCAGAAAAACACGAGGATCTTCTGCAATTCTTCTTTGAACTTCAATCATTCTTCCTTTTGTTATTCTTAAACCAACAATAACTGTCATTTCCCAACCAACTTTAGATGGATCAAGAATTACATTATATCCTTTTATGATCTTGTCCTGTTCAAGTTTTTTTAATCGATTTCCAATAGTCCCAAGTGCTACATTTAATTCAGTAGCTAATTGACGCATAGATGCTCTGCTATTATTCATTAATGCTTCAATTAATTTACGATCAATTTCATCTAGTAACATCTTTCCACTATATTGAGTGTATATCTATCCCCTGTTTGAACATTTGCATATTTTTTATCAATTATATTGTTCATTTATTCATTTTTTTCTGAAATCATATCAATATCCATCATCCACTGCCCTAGATCATCAACATCAGTTTTTACGGTTATTTGCAATGGATTTTCTTCAATATTTCCGGATTTAGACGTAACTTTAAATTTGAAATCAAAATCGGATTTAGCGGTGATTAGTGGTAATTTTTTTAATTTTGAAATACGCCAACCCTTGTTAACATTAACATCCAAAATTTCAACTTTTTTATTGCCAGTTTTAATATTAATGTTTATTTCTTTTTCATTTTGTTTTGAATGTAAAATTTTGCCTTCAAGCATCGGCAATCCATTTTCTCTAATTCTTTCTTGAATAATTATAAAGCAAATACCGACTAAAATAATTATATTTCCAAGAATAATTAATGGGAAATTTGACCACTCCTCTTGCCCATGAATGGATGGTAATGTAGTTTTGTTTACGCTTAAAACACGCATTATCGATTCATTTCTACTCTCTTCTCCATGAACAGAGATTACAATTGAATATCTACTCGAATCACCCTCATTCAAATTTATATTTGCACTATCTAAATATGTTTCTGATAAACTATATTCCCATTCTGTGGTATTTCCCATTTTAACTGAAAAATCTGTTTTTGGGATCCATTCCCGTAAAACATTAGTTATGGGGGGCCTTGCACCAGATCCATCAGAATCAGCAATATTTTCTATAAGATGTATATGTATTGCAGTATCATTATGCAAATCAGATAATGTTGTAATTTCACCATGTAATTTAATTTCATTAGCTTTATTGTCATTAGTAGAATCAATAAGATCTATATTTAAAGAAAAATTTACAAGATTTTTCCCTAATGTATTTTCTATTGAGTTTTCTAATAATTCATCCCATGTTTCAATATTATCGTTTATATTTAATTTTTTAACCTCTCCATCTACGATTAGAAGGGGGAATTCAGACTCATTTAATTGATTTAATCTACGATTGGTGTCATCCCTTGCAAAATTATTTATTTGGTCATTTTCAGAATTAAACCAATTTATCCACGCATATTCTGTGTTTAAATGATTATTTTCGAATTCTCTACATTCATCACAGTTTGTAGAACTAAACCATTCAATTAATACAGCCTCTTTTTCAAATTTTATGGATTTAGTAGCTAATACTTTGGAATTAGTTTCTGCTATAGCAATAGAAGAAAAAATTGAAATTAGGAATAAAAATAATAAAATATTTACTATTAATTTATTTCTCTTTATCAAATTAAATCCTCTCTTTGGTTTTGTAAAATCATTTTTTCATGTTCGTCTAATAGTAATCTAAGCCCGGTTCCAAGCCATGCAGGTATCAATCTCCTACCATTAATCCAATTTATATCAAGCAGTATTGAACCCTTGCGTTCATTATTAAAATCCTCATTTAATTCTTCAATAGGAATCACATTTTCATCTAATAACCTAATCAATAATTCCTGTTTAACCTTAAAAATGTGTTTTTCAGGATATGAAAAATGACCCCTTAAGAGTTCTGCTTTTGGCCTAATTGCCTGAGAATTTGAATCTTTAAATCCAACTCTACCCAATTGTCTAACTTTTAGTGGGTGCCAATGATTTCCAGGTAGTTGGAGCCCTGCTCCATCAATTCTCGATGGCTCAAAAAAATATTCCCCCAGGGTTTTGCTAGCTTCAATTATGGTTCTACCCCTTTCCCATAATGTTCCTTTAAAGCCATTCCAATTCCCCCATTCTTCTTCCAACACCTCCTTTCTTTTTTCAGTTAATGGCTTGGGAGAACCGTGATCATTTTCCAATACCTTTTTTCCAATTGGCCAATCATCTTTATAATTCAGACTATACGCATTTTCTCCTTCCCCTATATGGCGAAAAACAGCAATAAAAAACCCCCCCGAATTATTTTGACTCGGATTAATTCTAATACAATTTTTCAATTGTGAAATTGATTTCTCAATTGGATTATTAATGAAAGTATTTTCTTCAATAAATGGTTCAAAATCTTCAATTCCAGAATTATATTTTAGCCCTGGAAGTTTTTCATTAACATCTATCTTCTCAAGTTCTAACCATTCATATTTTTCTAATAATTTAGTTACAATTATTTCGTTTTCAAGAGGATCTATTGAACAAGTAGAATATACCATCTTTCCGCCAGGTTTTAGTAAAGAAGCACACCTTTCTGAAATTTTTAATTGAAGTTTATGTAATGATTTAGAGATGTTAGGTTTCCAATTCCACCAAAGGCCTTTGTTTTTCCTAATTGTTCCAGTGCCGCTGCAAGGTACATCAACGAGAATACTATCAAATCCTGGTTGAGGCACCCTCGGAAAATTTCTAGCATCGTGTTGTGTAATTGCAATTGATCTTAATCCTAGGCGAGATCTATTTGTTACCAACATATTCATTCTCCCTTTATTTGGTTCATTTGCAATGATTGCAGCATCATCTTTTGCTAATTCTGCAATTTGTGTGGTTTTTGAACCAGGTGCGGCGCAAGAATCTAGAATTTTTTCCCCAGGTTTAGGATTAATTAGTTCAGCAGGTATCATTGAGACCGCTTCTTGACGAGTGTGCCTTCCAGAATTATGCATTGATTGTAATAATTTTTTAATTTCTGGATCTTCAGCTCCGCCTTTAATCCAAGGCATTTGAAATCCGAGCGTATTTTTACCAACCCAATTTATTCTTTTACCCCCTAAATCATTTAATTTTGAAATAGTCCATTTGTAGTCTTGATGTATTGGATTTACTCTAATGGTCTCAGGCAAAGGTATTGTGCTAAACTCTATCCATTTATCTAAATCATAATCTAATTTATCTACTAATCTTGTAATTGCAGAATTTTTAGCAACTTGAATAAAATCAGAATTCGATTCATTTCGTTGCATAATTTATCCCTATTTGAATTTCCGAGTTAAACCAACTCATAAAATACTCTCTTTAGGTTTGTTTGAATAACTGGTTCTTCTTAGATTGTTTTAATGGAGACAATCGAAAGCTCATTTGTGAATTTAATTGTAGCATTTTCTTTACTAAGTTGTTTTGTATTATTATTTTCTTCTCCTCTTAGAAATTTACTTCTTTCAAGGAATTGGAATAATAATAAATTAAACAGTGTAGAATTGGTTTTAAGATGGACTCCAATCATATTATTTTTCATTCTATTTTTTAGATATGCTATAGCACATATTTTTCTAAATCCTTCACATATACACGTTGCTTACCACTTAAGTCCCGAATCGAGTATAATGTACCGCCTTCTTTCTTTATTTGCAGGTTATGATGGTGCTTCAATAATGTTGATGTGTGTAATATTAATCACTCATATAATTTTACTTAAAGCGATTAAGATAAGAAATAGAGATATGGTTGATCGTTGGTTTTCTTTATTATGGATTATTTGTTTAACTGGAATATTGCCTGAACAAACATTTGAAATGCTAATTGATGGTGATTTTATCCCCGTAAGTGAAAATTTATTGGTTAAATCAGCAAATAATGGATTTTTAGCCTCATTAATTTTTGGATTAATAATCGGTTTTGGGCCACATGCAATGGAATTAAAACCCTCTGAAAAATATTCTAAGCAGATACTTTTAGCATTAGGTGTTTTCGGAATGCTTTCAATTTTAATTGGACCTCTGGATGCCCTTATTCCTCTAGCAAAAAATGTATGGAATACGGATATATTTTCGGAATTAGAAATTATTCGTTTAGGTACAATTGTTACAATTTTGATGTTATGTTCTTTTGTTCCAAACATTATTTATTATTCTGATAAAATAGATTCTTTAGTCCCAGCTGGAAAAAATAGATCAATGGGTTTAGCAATCAGTATCTTAATTGGTTTTTGTTGTTTAATTTTCTCAAGTATCATAACTTTATATCCAAATTGGAGTCTTATAAGTATATTTTATGAATTACTGTATGAATTATTCCCGATTCTTTTATTCGCATTAATTTTTAGTTTATTACCAATTATTGGATTAGATGATCGTTCTAGACCCGAATTACATGGATGGAGATATGGGCTTTTTGTTGGAATTATGATCAGTTGTATTAATTCTTCTTTAATTTCATTAAGTTTGTTAAATGGATGGATTATAGCCTTGTTTTTATCCCTAACTTTACCAATGATAATTGAATCGACAATAATGTTAAACAAGAAAATAAAAGTTGTAAATATAATCACCTCAATTGTTAGTATAGTATCATTATGTTTAATGATGATTACCTTTTCAGATTTGAAGATTGTTTTACCTCTTATCAGTATTTGTTGCCTCACCTTAATGGAAATAAATAATATCCAATTGTCTAAGTTAAATAAACTAGTGAAATGATAACATTTGTTATTTTTCTCCCCTTAAACATATAAAGTAATTGAGACGAGAAAAAATCGGACATAAGTCCAATGGATGGGAAAAAGATGGGAAGAGCGTTTCGCGAAGGTAGAATAAAAGATAAAAAAATAGTTCCAAGAGCACATCCTTTGTTAGCAAGAATGAATAATCATGATAGAACAATTGCAGTATTAGCAGAAAGAGCAAAATTTGCTAGATCAGTTGGGAATTATATGATGAATCAATCATTATTACTGACAATGGAAAATGATGAATGGATTTGGCAGAATTTACACATAAGTAAAAATCTTGATGCATCTTATAGATTGATGCTTCATGAACAAAATTGTGAACCATTTGAAATTTGTATGACTTTGGATTTTCAAACCGCAGTAGCTGCAGCAAATGAATTAGCAAATAAATGTGAACAAGTTGTAGAAATAGAACCTTTAACTGTTTAATTAAAATAAACTACTTATTGCACTCCAAATAAATTGTAATACTCCGTGGTTGAGTAAATATACTCCGCCCCCAAGTACTAAACAGGCAACATAAACTTGAGTTTTACTAATTTTCCAAGCATCTTCGGACTCTTCATCAAAATATCTAATCAGACCAGCTGCTTGTTGAATACCACTACCCTTTTCCTTCTTGCCGGCCATATTCTCAGAATTCCCCGACTTACTCCCCCTATATCAAATAGACGTGTAATTATTCTTCTTCATCATTAACCAAATCAAGGAATGGAATATTGTCAATTTCTAATGTTTCTAAATTTTGACCCTGAAGCAACTCCTCATTTTGTAGACCTACCAGTGGGTCAGCCTCTATTAATTTAGCTTCAGCTCTATCTAAAGCACGTTTTAGTCCGCCCGCATTTTGGTCATGTAGTGCCTGTCTTGCGATTTCAATATGTTTTTTCACTTCTTTTAGGCTCATTTTTGAATTTTCTTGGTCCCAGCCGGGAGGAAATAATTTCGCCTCTTTTGTGTTTTTTTCAACTATTAAGTATCTAGAATTAATTTCTTCTATTTCTTCTTCCATTCCATTTTTTGCAAAATTTAATAATTTTAACCATTCATCTCTATGCTTACTAGTCCCATTTTTTGTAACTTTCTCCCAGAAAAAAGTAAATTTAGGCTCCCAAGGATTTCTACCGAGTGAAGCAACAAGATCAAAAATTAGTTTCGCTCTTCTAATCAAACTACCCTTTAATTCGACTTTATTTAGGTAACAACTAGAAAATAATCCAAAACCCCAATATGGAAAACTTTCAATATTGATATTTAATTCAGATGAAATAAGTTCTAAAGACCATCTTTGTTCATCAAAAGAAGGTGGATTAGTAAATTGAATACTATCGTGAGGTCCACTAATTTTAATTAAAGTTGAAGTAACATCTCCAAGTAAAATTTTACTTCCTTTTTCAGGATACTCATTTGGACGTAATAAACCATCAATACATTTCATTTGTGGTTTGCCATTTTTTACCTGCATCCATAGTATACTAGTTTCTGGGTGTGAACCCACTAGTGAGTATTCTATATCAGACACATTGTGTCCATACTGGAATTAAATAAGACGTTGTTGTTCTTTTTAACACCAAATTCATACGTTTGTACTTCACCCACGTATCACAGGGGATTAAGTTGGCAGCAAAAAAATCAAATTCAAAAAATGGTAAAAAATCTGCAGCAGCCAAGAAGGCAGCAGCAACAAGAAAGGCAAATGCAGCTAAGAAGGCAGCAGCT
>DAGQ01000089.1 GCA_002498205.1 Euryarchaeota archaeon UBA596 | reverse complement strand
TAAAAGCAAATAAAATTGGTAGTGAGTGTTTTAGATTATGGAAGGCGTGTGACGCTCAAGTTGGTGACGACTTTCATATAAATCCGGAGGAAATAGAGAAAAAATATTTTGGAGTTTTGACTAAATTTTTCAATGTCGCAAGATTCGCAAGTCAATTTGAGGTGCCTTCTAATTTAGATGAAATGCCTAACAAACTTTCTAATGCAGATGAATGGATTTTAGCAGAATTCTCCGAAGTAAATAGTTCAGTAAAATTAGCATGGGAAAAGATAGATATTTATTCAGCTGCGCAGTCAATAAAGAATTTTGCAACCGGAATTTTTCCTAGTCACTGGCTTGAAATGGTTAAGTCTAGATTATATGATGGTGATGAGAATACTGCATGGACTTTACATCGAATTGTAAGGGATTTGTTGACTATGTTTAGTCCAATATGCCCCTTCTTCACGCATTATCTTTCAACTACATTATATGATCAATCCTCAGTAGATGTAAGAGAATTCCCTCGTGTGCCCGTAATTGAGTTGATGGATTCTGAAAAGGGAACTTCTTTGAGAGGTATGACACATTACTTGGTATCCTTTAATAGTGAAATCTGGAAAAATAAAAAGGATTCAGGATTATCTTTAAATTCTCCAATATCTAATGTCATTATACCTACAGAACTAGATATTTTGTCTGATGATTTAAGGGAAATGCACAAGTTGGAATGATTATTATAAATCATCTCCATAAATTGAATTTAAAATATCCTCATTAGTTTTATGCGGTAATGTTACTTTCAATTTATTATTCAAACTCATAGCGTGTTTTATTGCAAAAATAGCACCATCATTCCTTGCCCAAGCCCTTCTAGAAATGCCATTATTTACATCCCAATCTAGCATTGAAAGTAATTTCTTTTCACTTTCTGGACTACCATCAATCATTAGTCCAAAACCTCCATTAATTACTTCTCCCCATCCAACTCCTCCACCATTATGTAAACTAATCCAAGTTGCTCCTCTGAATGAATCGCCGACAAAATTTTGTACAGCCATGTCTGCTGTAAACATTGAACCATCTCTAATGTTCGCGGTTTCTCTAAATGGGGAATCTGTGCCAGAAACATCATGGTGATCTCTTCCGAGAATTATTGGCGCACTAATTTCACCAGAAGCGATGGAGTCATTGAATGCTTTAGCTATGTTTTTTCTACCTTCTGCATCAGCATATAATATTCTGGATTGACTTCCAACAACCATTTTATTTTCCTTTGCTTGCTTAATCCATCTAATGTTGTCTAGCATTTGTTGTTTAATTTCCGGAGGAGATTTTTCTGCCATTTTATCTAGAACACTTGCAGCAATTTCATCAGTTTTTTCCAAATCTTTACTTTCCCCAGATGCACAAACCCATCTGAACGGTCCAAATCCGTAATCAAAACACATTGGACCCATGATGTCTTCAACATAACTTGGATATCTGAAACCGTCTTTATTTTCGTTGAAAACATTTGCACCTGCTCTGGATGCTTCAAGTAGGAATGCATTCCCGTAATCCCAAAAATATGTTCCATTGTCTACTAGTGAATTTACGGCATTTGCATGCCTTCTTAACGAATTTTGAACTTCATTTTTAAATTTGTCAGGATTTTCAACTATCATCTTTTTACTTTCTTCAAATGATAATGTAACGGGGTAATATCCACCTTGCCAAGGGTTATGTAAACTTGTTTGATCAGATAAAAGATCAACTTTGACATTTCGTTCTACAAGCCGCTCTAATAATTCAACAACATTGCCTATATGTCCTATAGAGACTGCATTGCCACTTTCTTGAGATTTAATCATTTTATCTATAGCATCATCGGTAGAGTCTGCAATTACTGAGAGCCAACCTTGCTTATGCCTCTTTTTAGCTGCATGGGGATTAATTTCACTGACTATGCAAGAAGCCCCTGCAATTACGGCCGCTTTCGCTTGTGCACCACTCATTCCTCCAAGGCCTGATGTAACAAATGAAATTCCAGATAGTGAATCTTTAGTGCCACAATATTTTCTTGCAGCATTCAGAATCGTTATTGTTGTGCCGTGTACAATTCCTTGAGGGCCTATGTACATATATGATCCAGCCGTCATTTGACCGTATTGACTAACACCCATTGCATTCATCTTTTCATAATCTTCTTGAGCAGAATAATTTGGAATGACCATCCCATTAGTCACAACAACTCTAGGTGCATTCTCGGATGAAGGAAAAAGCCCTAGTGGGTGTCCAGAATACATTACTAGTGTTTGTTTATCATCCATTTCACACAAATATTTCATCACAAGTCTATATTGAGCCCAATTCTGGAAAACTGAACCATTTCCGCCATATGTAATCAATTCATGAGGGAATTGTGCGATCTCTTTGTCAAGATTATTATGAATCATTAGCATGATGGCGGCTGCTTGTTTGGATTTTGTCGGATATGAATCTATAGGGTAAGATTTCATTACATATTCAGTAGGTCTGAACCTCATCATCCAAATTCGCCCAAACTTTTCTAATTCATCTGCGAATTCAAATGCTAAAGTTTCATGGAATTCTTTGGGAAAATATCGTAATGCATTTTTGATTGCTAGTTTCTTTTCTTTTTTTGATAAAACTTGTCTTCTGGCAGGGGCATGATCTACATCCTTTGAAATTCCAGGATGATTAGGTAATTTCTTTGGAATGCCTTCTCCGACATGCTTACGCATTGCATTTATGTCGCTGGCCATGTATTACGGAGTTGTTATTGACTTATTGTTTGTTGTAAACAACCGTTATATGCCGAATTCGTAAAGCAGTAAATATGACGGTGGTTTTAGATGGTTCTAATCTTACTATTGAAGAAGTTGTAAAAGTAGCAAGAAATAATTCAGACGTGGCAGTTTCTAATGAATCCTGGGGTAGAATAGAGAAATGTAGAGAGATGATTCAAGTAAAAATAGATTCACACGAAATAATGTATGGTGTGACTACTGGAATCGGTGAGTTTAGTGAAGTTGTTTTAGATTCAGAACAATTAGAAGATTTTCAAAAGTTTTTGATATATTCTCATGCAGCAGGAATCGGGAAACCCTTGGACGGAGAAGTCGTTCGTGCGGCGATGTGCGGTAGAATTAATGTACATTGTAATGGTAATAGTGGTGGTAGACCTTTAATTACTGAAAAATTAGTTGAATGTTTAAACGCTGGTGTTACTCCTGTGTGTGCAGAAATAGGTTCTGTAGGTGCATGTGGTGATTTAAGTCCAATGAGTCAGATGGCGATGACTTTGATGGGTGAGGGAGATGCCTTTTATCAGGGGAAATTAATGCCCTCTCTTGAAGCATTGAATCTTTGCAATATTGAACCCTTAGTTCTTCAAGCTAGGGACGGATTGGCATTAATCAATGGAAGTAATATGCTGACTGGTATGGCTGCATTAACTTTACATGATGCAGATTTATGGATTAAATCTCATGACATAGCTACTGCTATGACTTTAGAAGCTCTCAACGCAAATATGATTCCTTATGATTCTAAATTACATGAATTAAGAGGATTCAAAGGTTCTATGGAAACCGCAGAAAATTTGAGAATGTTAATTAAAGGCTCAAAAATAATGGAACAAAAAGGAAAAAAGGTTCAGGATGCATATTCTTTGAGATCTACTCCACAAGTAGCCGGAAGTTTGAGGGACGCGTTAAAATATGCTCGCTCACAAGTTGAAATAGAATTAAATGGAGTAGGGGATAATCCTGTTTTTATTCCAGAAGAATCTAGGGTAATTACAGGTGCAAATTTCCAAGGAACTCCCGTTGCTCTTCCAATGGAGATGGTTGGAACAGGACTTTCAATGGTTGCTGTCTTATCTGAAAGAAGATTAAATCGGTTAACAAACCCTGCATTATCATCAGGATTACCACCCTTTTTGACTGAAAAACCAGGTTTACATTCAGGTTTGATGGTGGCCCAATATACTGCATGTGCATTGGTTGCAGAAACGAGAATACTCTCTCATCCCGCAGCAAATCAAAGTATTCCTGCAGCAGCAGATCAGGAAGATTTCGTTTCAATGGGTATGACTACTACACAAAAAACTAAGAAAATTTTAGATAATTGTTATGGAGTTCTTGCAATCGAAATGATTGCAGCGGCTCAGGCTTTAGATATTAGAGGGGTAGAGCCCTCTCCCGTAATTTCAGCGGTTTTAGATTGCATTAGGGAAAAAATCCCTCATTTGGATGATGATAGGCCTTTATTTGCAGATAACGATACAATGAAAGAATTATTAATTTCAGGTAAATTAGTTGAACTAGTAAGCAATATGCTTCCTAATTTAAATTAGATTATTCAGAAAGTAATGCATCTACAATTCGACTAATTTCATCTAGTCCCGTTAATTGTCTAATGCGATATCTATAGGCATAAGCTTTGGCAGTTTCTCCTTTTTCTTTTAAAATATCTAATCTTGAATCAAGTTCAACTGCAGTTCTTACTAATTCTTCCACATCTGAATATAAGTGGTAAGCATCATCTGGATTTTGAAAGTTAAGCGCTGGTTCTAAAATACTAACATCTAAATTCATACTTCTCCACTGCATTATTCTTTCTCTGAGTGTTTTTTGAGTAAAACCTTCCTTGGAAATTTTAGTTAAGAGTTTTAAACCTGTTACTTTGATTTTTTTAACTTCAATATCTTGATTTTTTTTAGTTTGAACTATCTCAGATTCAATAATATTCTCTTCTAAATCAATATTTTCTATTTTGGTTTCAATTTCAGATGCTTCCCTAATTATTTGAGCGATTTCAATCTCATTAAAAGTGCCAATTTCTATTGCAATAATTATTTTCCATTTTGTGTTGCCTACTGAATCAACAATATTTCTTACGAATGAATGTACTGCATCAAATCCTTGCCTATCTGCTAAATATTCTAGCCCATCAATCCATACTAAACCTTCATTTTCTAAAATTGTAGAATTAACAAGGTGATTGACATGTTCAAGGCTGGGATCAATTGAATGAATGCTTTCTTCAATTGAAAGCCACCTAAAATCAACACTATTGAGGTCAATATGTCTAATTAATCTCCGGGGAGATAATCGCGTGATTATCATTAAATTTTCTGAATCTGGAATTTGTCTAGAAAAACTTTCAAAAATCTGTTTGACTGAAGAAGAAATTAGGGTACCCACTCTACCAGATTCTGGAATTTGAATCATCATACTTAACTCCCCCCGGTAAAGAACGCTTTTGACAGATTCGCTCCATGTGAGTATTTATTATCGTTTTTAGATGTTTTTTTGGTTTCTCAAAATTAAGTAGGATTATAACTGAAATACACATCGTCCTGTGAGATTGACATGGTTGAAGATACCGTATCTACAGATAAAGAAGAACAAATGGCTGCATGTGGTGCTTGTGGAGCATCATTGCCGATTGACTCAAAAAACTGTCCAGAATGTGGAGTTTCGTTTTCGGGATTAAATACTGAGCCAATGGGAGAATGTACTGCTTGTGGAGCAATGAATTTATTGTCTGCAAAACAATGTTGGAGATGTAACATGATGTTCATCGGTCTTGATGATGTTGATGGTGATGGTGAATTAGACTTAGTAGCAGAAGACACTAGTTTTTCAGAAGAAAAGAAAGCAGCAGCTGAAGCGGAAGTTAAGGCAGAAGAAGAAGCAAAGGCA
>DAGQ01000031.1:2924-3314 GCA_002498205.1 Euryarchaeota archaeon UBA596 | reverse complement strand
AATAGTGTGTTGTTATTATTATCAATCACAACAGAATATACTGGACCATTGGCACCCTCGCCTTTTGGCCCAGGTAATGAACCACCCAATTCATTATCGAGAATTATTATAGTAACAAAATTCTCAGGGGTAATTACTCCACCACCAGTCGCATCAAACACTCTAAAACGAAAGGCCTTTGCTCCGTCAATAGTGTCATTATCAATAATTGGAATATCCAAGTACTTTGTGTCTTCGCTATCAGCAAAAACCACTGAACCTCTAACAGGTGAATAATCAACCCCCTCTTTTGCTGTAAGAGGAGTCGTTTCATAACTTAGTTCTACCAATCCAGTATAACCATTAGTTCTAGTTATACTCACTGTAGCAAAGGAAGCTGTTTCTGCAATT
>DAGQ01000031.1:1424-2621 GCA_002498205.1 Euryarchaeota archaeon UBA596 | reverse complement strand
AAAGGAAGCTGTTTCTGCAATTTGAATTGCTGAAGGTGAAATAAGGAATTCCCCTGGAGAAACATCATTATCAACAATCCTTAAGGACGACCTTCCTAATCCAAGTTCTGCAGAGCCTTCAACGTCTGAAATTAAAAGATCAATGCTCTCTTCTAATTCAACCTTACTATCATCTATAATCTCCACTGCCACACTTTGACTTATTTGACCATCAGCAAACACTACTCTGTTGGTCAGCATTACAAAATCAAGCTCCGCTTGTGCTGTTCCATTTGTTGCAGTTTGAAACAATACTGAGGCCTCTCCAATAGCTGATCCTAATCTACTAAATTTAATAGTTGCTTGCCCGCTTGCGATTGCCTCTGAAACACTGAAATCCAAATTTGTAAATGCTATCATGCTATCATCATTAACAATTTCAATTGATGCAACAGATTGATCGCCCTCAGCCCCTTCACTAAAATCAGACAATCTCAAACCAATAGTTTCATTACCTTCAACCTCCTTGTCATCTATTAGCAATACCATGATTTCTTTCACTGCCTCACCTTCAGAAAAAAGCACCTTTTGATCAATTGGAGTATAATCAATAACAGGCACCGCAGGAGTATCTTCTAGTGATATTTGTGTCGCAATTCTAGTTGTAACAGAATCATTTAAACCTCCACGACGAATAAGACGAACGACTGCATTTGTTCCTCCTTCTGGTACTGAGTAAACTGAATCCATAAATTCTAACTTACCCATTCCTTCAGTTATTCCGCCGTAAATTTCTATATAGTTTAAAGACTCATTTCCGTTGTAAATACTGAAGCCTCCTCCAACATGAATGCTTTCTCCATTCTGCTCATGAATTCTTTGTACTGTTCCGTTAAAACCAGATCCAAAATTAATTGTTGGGTCAATTGTTCCGTTAGGATTTAGTCTCACAATTCCAGGACGAATCATTTCTGAAAATTTATAAAAGCTTCCTCCTACTAGAACTTTACCATCTGTTTGAAAAGATACGGCATAAACTGGGTTATCCGGACCTTTATTTGGATTAAAACTTTTAATTAGATCTCCATTATGGCCAACCATGGCAACTCTTGATATTTCGGTTTCATTATGTTCTGTGAAGAAACCTCCAACCAAGACATTTCCGTTTGGATGTAAATCTATATCTCTTACAGAATCGTTAAAGCCTCCCAAACTCCA
>DAGQ01000031.1:0-1035 GCA_002498205.1 Euryarchaeota archaeon UBA596 | reverse complement strand
AAAATCACCTCCAAGAATAATATCTCCATTTAGATCAATTTCTATGGCATTTATTGCTCCGTCTATACCAGATGACATTTGAAATGTTTTATCTGTAGACCCATCTGAATTTATTCTTACTACATTGCTATACAGATCTCCATTGAAGGATGAAAAATCGCCAACTAGAATTATCCTTCCTTTAGAGTCTATTGCCATATCATGAATATTTCCCTCAGCACTTGACCCAATATTAAATGTATCATCAACAGATCCATTCGATTTTAATCGCACTAGTTTTCCATGATTTTCCCCATTAAACTGATCAAACTCACCCGCAATCAAATAAACTCCATCACCGTAATTCTTAATTACATTTACAGGTCCATTCGCACCACCGTGAGGCAGGAATGTATCATCAACGTTTCCATTATTAATTCTAACCAGATAACCGTATGGTAAATTATTAAACTTCTGGTAATTTCCGCCCAATATCACTGAACCATTATCCTCTAAATGAATTGCCCTTATATCTCCATTTGGGCCAATTAAGTTCCCACTTGTTGGAACTATTGCTCCTGAATCCATATTTACATCCTCATCATCTATGATTGTTACTATGGATGTTTTATTCGTACCCAATTCTGCTCCACCAATAACATTAGATAGATTTAGTGTTATTATCTCATTACTTTCCAACTCTAAATCATCATTTATAACTAAGCTGTATTCCTTAATTCTTTCTCCTTCTTCAAAATCTAAAATAATATTTGCACCAGAATAATCCGGGGTAGCACCAAGGGAAGTAGCTGTGAAATCTTGAGTCGCTAACTCTACACTTTGTTCACCAATCGTCCCACCTACTCTTGAAACAACAATGTTCAGTGCCCCTCCATTCTCATTCACATAATATTCAGCTAACCCAAATTCAATTTTACCGTATGAATCCAAACTTTGAATTGATATCGCTACAATCGTATTGCTTCCCAATAAAGCACCTTCAGCATCAAATATTTCAATGTATAATGTCTCGTCTTCCTCTATTTCATTATCGTC
>DAGQ01000033.1 GCA_002498205.1 Euryarchaeota archaeon UBA596 | reverse complement strand
TACGTATTCTCCTGTAGTCATTTTAGGAAGATATTTTTCTTTTTGTTCTTCACTACCAAAATCCCAAATAGGGTACATGGCTAATGAACCTTGTACACTTGCAAATGAACGTAATCCCGAATCTCCTCTCTCTAATTCTTGACAAATTAAGCCATATGCCGTGTAGGAAAGACCTGGGCAACCATATCCTTTCAAAGGCGCACCTAAGACACCCATTTCACCAAGATCCCTTCTCCATTCATCGGGAAATACTCCATCCCTACATGCTTGTTCAATATTGGGAATTACCTTATCATCAACCCATTCTCTTACTAAATCTCTAATCATTAATTCTTCTTCGGTCAATAATGAGTCAATGTCGTAGAAATCAAGTGCTTCGTAAGGCATGCTTATCCTCAAATCAATGCGACAGTATCAGATTCATAACGCTTGGGTTAAATTGTTAAAATTTATTTTTTATATTTCTTCCCAATTTTTCCATTTTTATTTTGACGTCTTTTCTTTCTCCAATTAAGATATTTATTTTGAAGAGTATCACTAGACATATAAATTAGCCCTAAAATAACTCCTGGAACGCTTATTGCCACTAAAGCCACTAAAGCATAACCTGCAACATCTCCGGATAATTGTTTTCCAGACATCATTGAAATACTGCCATCCGTTGATATCACCCAACCATCTCTCAATCGTTCTTCCCAACTCACTAAAGGAGTGGTTGCTGAAAGCTCAATTGATGCACTAAGTACATCTTCGGGAATTAGCCAAGCATAACTCTGCATATTTTCTACTGAAAACTCTACCATTCCAAATGGTACAACTTGTATGTACACTTGATTATTATACCCTGTTGATAATGATCTAAATTCTCCTCCAAAATCAGAAACATACGAGATCTGACTTCCTGTGGGGTAATCCATCATTTTTGAATTCCCTGGGCTAACTCTATCGTACTGAAATACAGCTATCGCTCTTCCCGCACCTATTACTACACACCTATCTGAAACCCCTTCGGGGCATATTGCATCAATCCAAAATCTACCGATTAATCCAATTTCATGAAAAATACCATCTCTATCAATAACTCCAATACCATCACTTCTTGAAATAACGACACAAAAATCTACCTCTACATGGCATGATATCCCTGAAATCTCATCATCCCAACTTATATCTAAATTTGTAAATGTATTATTCTTGTAACTATACAATGTACCATTCTCTCCGCCAAGATAAGCCACTTGACCGCTTGGAACCCAATCTATGGCCCTAATCGATTCCCCATACAAATTTACAGTTTCAAGTGGCTTCTTTATTTCACCGTCTGAATAACGTAAAACTGTTCCATTATCTCCGACCATTAGCACACTATTACCTCCTGGATGCCAAGAAACATCAAACAAAGTTTCTCCATATGGATTTTGAATTATATTTGCATTTTGTGGATTATTTGTAGGGATTAACCAAATATCTCCTGAATCTCCAACTATGATTAATTCATTTCCCGCATTAGAAATATCCCAATTTGTTAATTCTAATGCTTGATTTGATAATCGCCCCTCTGCTGAAATTTCGATTTGGCTTTCTAAACCAGATTCTTCAGCCGAAATTGGCTTAGAAGATAGTAAAATCATACAAATTAATAAAATAATTAAGATGTTAGATCGTGAATTTTTCGTCCGCATTGTACTTCGCGAAATGTTTCACCTGTTTATCGCCACCGATTAATAAAAAATTGTAATTTTAATCGTGATGCTTATGGGGGCATTACTGTTGGAGGGTACATGGAACGGTTTGAAGTTAAACGTGGATTGATAAAAACAATAAATTCAGAAGGTGGATTAAAATCATTAGCTGATAAGCATTTTGAAAATGTTAACAGCGCAGAAAATCAGGGTTTTTCCGCATCTTGGGGACTAATGACAGGAATTCTTGCACATTATGATGAAGATGGAAAGTTAGTTGTAGATGTCCAACAGTTAAAAGGAATTGATTTGCAAAATTTCCTTGAAAAAGAGGGTGGAAGAGAAGGCGCTATGGAATCAAGAAAAAGATGGTCTGCCTTCTTAGATGAATCAACTGGTTACAATGCAAAACAACGTGGAGATAAAGCAAAAGAAAATGGAAAGAAAGTTGCAAAAGCAAAATCTGGAATTAATATGGCAAGAAAATTAATGCAATTATCAAGTAAAGTTGATGATGATATGAGGGCTAAAGCAGAAGAAATGATTGCTGAAGTAGAACAAAAACTTGAGGAAGGGAATGCAACTAGAGCTCTAAGTTTAAGTGATAAAATCAATAAAATGCTTGAAGGTAAGTAATAACAAAAACCTTGGAGTTGGATCTTAATGGGAATGGATGTTTTACGAGATGAAGAAGTCTCAAGAATAATTTCTAATTATGAAGAAGAAAATCCTAAAATAAATTCACTAAATGAGGAACAAAAAAAGAATTTAGCAAACATGATTTTTTCAACCGAAGAAGTCGTAGGCATTGGCCACCTAATAAGTAGATTATCTGGTATGCCAAGTACACTTGATGATAATGTAATTCGTTGTTATGTAGGGTATGAACCATCTGGAAAAGCACATGTAGGTTGGTTGGTTCAAGCCTTATGCCTTAGAAGAATCCTAGAATCTGGTGGGAATGTTCTAATTTTTCTTGCAGATTGGCATGCTTGGGTCAATGACAAATTTGGCGGAGATATGGAAAAAATACAATCAACGGGAGTTTATATGGAAAGAATATTCAAGATTCTATTGAATAACCCTAATGAAGGGGACGGACCTGGAGAATTAAGATTTCTATATGCGTCTGAGTTAATGAATTCGGGGGATTATTGGGCTACGGTACTAAAGTGTTCAAAAAACATGAGTTTAGCAAAAGTTCGTAAAACATTTAGCATAATGGGTAGAAGTGAGGATTCTTCCGATGGTGATCTTTCTAAATTCTTTTATCCTGCTATGCAAGCTGCTGATATTTTCAAATTACATATAGATATAGCCCTAGGCGGTATGGATCAAAGAAAAGCCCATATGTATATGAGAAGAGTTGGTGATAAATACAAATGGAAAAAGGCAACATGCATACATACACCCATTATTTCTAGCCTTAAAGCATCAGGTGAAAGAATGGATTCTTTTGATCATAAAATGTCCAAATCAAATCCTAATGGAGCAATACTTTTACACGACTCTCCTGAAAAATTAAGGAAAAAAATGAGAAAAGCATATCTTAATCCTGCTGAAAGAGTTTCTCCAATATATGAATTAGTAGAACATATCATTTTACCAGAATTTGGAAAAATTACGGTAACCCCTAAACCTGAATTTGGAGAACCATCTGTTTACTCTGATTTAGATTCATTTATTGATGCCGTTTGTAATGAAAAAATTCATCCAATAGATGCTAAATTTGCAGTTGCAGATGCTATTTCCGAACTACTTAATCCTATCAACAAATATTTTGAAGATAATCCTGAATTATTACAAAAAGTAGAATCTTTTGTTTAAATTAGAACTTCTTGAAGATACTCGATATATTCGTCAGGATCCATTAAGTCCTCAAAAGACATGTTATGTGGTTCAAAAATCATACACCACCCATGCTCATAAGGACTATCATCTACAAGTTCAGGATTAATTTCAACTTCTCCATTTACTTCAATAATTTCTCCACTAAAATATGACCTGAAAACTAAGGTCCCTTCCTCGAAATCTATCGAAAACAATTCTTCATCAACATAGACTTCATTTCCTGCATGAGGAAGGACAACTCGAAGAACTTCTCCTTTTTCTTGAGAAATAAAATCAGTCACCCCAATTGTAATTCTATCATCTTTTTCTTGGTACCAAAGATGGTTCTTTGAATACCTTCTTTTATGCGCAACTCTAAATTCTTGGATTTCATCGGAATCCATATCAATCAAAATAGCGTGAATAGCGGTAATATATCAATTAAGCGGACAAGCATAAATACTGGTTACAAGCAACTGGTAATATAGTCAATCCTTTTAGGTCAAATTAGTGGGATTATGAACTTTGAAGAAACTGAAGAACAAGCAATGATTCGAGAGATGGTTAGGGATTTTGCTGAGGAAGTACTTTCACCTACTGTACACTCAAGAGATGCTAACCAATCTCCTCCCAGAGATGAGTGGAAGAAATTTATTGAATCAGGACTACATTCAATCACAATTCCAGAAGAATTTGACGGAAATCCCGTAGATCATATCTCTGAAGCGATAATTATTGAGGAATTGGCAAGAGTAGATCCTTCCTTTTCAGTGATGTATTGTGTACATGTAGGTCTTTGTAGTATGACAATAGCATTACATGGAAACCAATTTCAAAAAGAGAAATATTTACCTCAACTTGCTGCCGATAAAGTTGGAGCATATTCACTCTCAGAAGCTGGTGCTGGAACAGATGCTGCATCAATGTCATGTAGTGCTAAATTGAATGAAGAAGGGACACATTATATCTTGAATGGAGAAAAAATGTGGGTGACTAATGGCTCTCAAGCAGACATTATTGTTCTATTTGCCAAAGATGTAGAACATCCAGATTTTGGTAATAAAAAACATGGAGGAACTACAGCATTTATCATCGAAAAAGAATTTGAAGGATTTTCAGTTGGGAAAAAAGAAGATAAATTAGGAATCAGATCTTCAGATACTGTTACATTGGTCTTAGAAAATTGTAAAGTCCCTGTAGAAAATGTTCTCAAGAAAAGTGGTGAAGGATTTCCTATTGCCATGAATGCGTTAGATAATTCTAGAATTGGCATAGCAGCACAAGCATTAGGAATCTCTCAGGGAGCATATGAGGCTTCACTAAAATTTGCTAATGAACGTGAAACATTTGGTAAACCAATCCTATATCATCAAACAATAGGGAATTATTTGGCTGAGATGGCTACTAGAATTGATGCTTCAAGAATGATGGTTTATCGTGCTGCATGGGCTAAAGAAAAGCACTATGACGAAGGAGGCAAAAGACACTCAAAGGAAGCATCAATGGCAAAATTATACGCAGGAGATACTGCTATGTGGGTGGCTGAAAGAGCAGTTCAAATTCATGGTGGCTATGGTTATGTGACAGAATTCCCTGTTGAGAGATTCTTTAGGGATGCTAAAATAACACAAATTTATGAAGGCACTCAGGAAGTTCAAAGGATTGTCATTGCTAGAGAAATTAACAAATAATTATTATTTATCAATAATAAACTCCAGCATTTTTCTAACTGAGTTAAAAGTAGATAGTGTTACTTTTTGTTCTATTGTTTGCCCTTTTTCCAATCCTGAAGCAAAGTCATTCATTGATTTTGGAACCTTAATTGAAACTGGATGAGGAATACCCTCGATATTTCCTATAATGGTTTTACCACCTCTTAATGCTTCATCAATTCCATACCCAATCGTATTATCAATTCTATCTACGGTCATGTTTAGATTCATTTGTGAACCAGATAATTCTGAAATTATATTTTCTCTATCTTCACTCATTACTGCTTTATCCAAACGTTCCAAAGTGTCATTTAATTTAGACAAACTATCATCTAGAGAGAGAAGTACTTTTTCTTGAACCTGTTCTATCTTTTTAGAGGATTCAACTGCAACTTCTTCAATTAGTTGATTTGTTTTTTTATCTAAATTTTCTACTAAATCAGCTTGGTTCATCTTCTCCTTAACAATTTGTTTTAGTTCTTCTTTTTCTCTAAGATTTTGTATTTCTTGAAGCTTTTCCGCTTCTTCCATTAATTCTTTAAATTGCGCTAATTTTTGCTTTTCTTCTTCAGTAATTTTCCCATCTTTAATAATATCTACTATTTCTTTGTTAGCTAAATTAAATTCTTGTTTAATTTTCACTTGTTCACCGAAAGGAATTCTGTCAATCTCAAAATCCTCTCTGTGATGTAATGTGAATCCTCCATCAGAAAATACACGTATACTCCAATTACCTTCAGATTGAGCAGATAGTGATGCGTTGTTAACGTCAATGTCCCTGAGCCATTTCCATCGATTGTTTTGCGCTCCATGATTTTGATCGCTCGCATTCGACGGGTAGATGCCGACCCAAGCATCGTTGCTACTTGGGGGATTGTTGATTCTGAAACGCACAGGTTTTCCTGGTACTGCTTCTAAGATCTCAATACATTCTCTTTGGCCTGTGCTGCTCA
>DAGQ01000060.1 GCA_002498205.1 Euryarchaeota archaeon UBA596 | reverse complement strand
TTTTCCGGAACATCAATTTCTTTTTCAGCACAAATATTCTCAATGTTGCCAAATTTTCTAATTAATTTTAAACCCGTTTTGGGACCAATTCCTTTTATTCCTGGGTGAAAGTCAGTTCCAATCATTATTCCTAAATCTACTAGCTCCCCTCTAGTTAATTCATTTCCAGTCAATAATTCATTTAGAATTATTTTTTCTGCTTTAATTGTTCTTCCCATTCTTTTACTACCATCACTCATGATGTTTCTAATTAATATCGGAGCGCCATAGAGTAAAGCATCCCAGTCTTGAGTGGCTACAATATCTATGTCACCCTTCGCAGCCATAACTGCTGCTTGTGCTTCTCCCTCAGCAGCGGCTCTGAATGCAGGTACACCTAGTAAATGCAACATTTCAATAGTTTCTTCTACCATTTCGGGGGTATATCTAACACAGCGTTGTGCCCATTTTTGTGCTTCCTTATAATCCCCGATTTCTAAAGCATCTTTCCATTTTTTTTCTGCTTCAACACTTGATTGTCTTCTCATTGCAATTGTATCTGCCTTTAAGTTTGGATGCTCGCCGTCAAAAATGAATATTGGAATAATACCTTTTTCTAGTAATCCAGTAGTACGATCTAAAAACCCCATCAAATGAGAAACAGGGCGGCCTTTTGAATCTCTTAATGGTCCTCCATCTCCAGTTTCACCTCGATCTCTAATAGATGTAAGAAATTGAAAAGCAACTAAGAAAGCATCAATTCCAACTTTTTTACCCACTAATGAACTTAATTCAATTTTTATTGGATTAGATAGATCTTTTAGATTACAACCCATTTTTTCACCTATTCAATATCTAAATAATCATCATATACTTCATCTTCAGATTCAAATCTTTTCATTTCAGTATAAATTCCGTAAGATAAAAGTCCAATTGCAGGTAATAAACCAAGCAATGGATATAATCTCCAATCTAATTTTTCACCAACTAGCGTAATAGATTCTTGTGGTATTACCCATCTAGGGTTTTCTTCTGTAATGAATACTTTATTTCCATCTTTTTGTGTTGCAAAAGTAGGTACAATTTGATTTGTTGTACTATCATTTACTAATGTTACATTAATTAATACACCACTTACTTCGCTTGGATCAATTTCAAGAACTGAAAAATAGAGTTGTAAAATCATTCTTCCATGTTTAGAAGATTCAATTTCATTTTCTATGGTGTCTTCATAATTTTCAAAACCTAATGCAAAAATATTTTGTTGTTCATTTGTATTATTTTTTAGACTATTTGTGTAAATATATGAATTATCCACCCATAACAAGAAATTATCTTCTGCTACCAAATCCCCAATGAATGAATTTTTTTGAGTTTGCATTCCAATTAAATCAGGAACAGAATAAAGACCTGGATCCGTATCTGTATTTTGATATTTATTTACTTCGACATATGTGATAATCGGGGCCACCAATATAGGAACAACTAGTGAAAAAATTATCAAAATTACAGCAGGAATTTTTGCCCAATTTAGTGGTGGACTGAATATTGAAAAAGTAATAATTCCTGCTGCTATTAATGTAAACATTATTATTGGCATTACAATACTATTTGATTGAACATTTTTAGAAGTAAAACCGGAACCACTTACTGCATAGGGAGATTTCCAATTTCCATCGACAGGTTCAAAATCGGTTTCCGGAATAGGGTAAACAACTTCAGGCATCATTGGGAATGTAATCGTAAATTCATCTTGAAGATAAAGTTCATAGAAATCTCCGAATCCACCTGGTTTTTGAAATGAGATTCTTACATCAAATTCAGCACCAGCAGGAATCAAATTATCTGTGAATTTTGCCTGATCAAATATAAATTCATATCTATCTTCATTACCTTCACCATTACCACTTTCCATGTAAATTGATTGTAAATCTCTACCATTCATGCTTAATGAGATTGAAACATCAGTTCTACAATTTCCAGAATTGCATCCAATATTAAGAATTAAACTTCCAGTGACAAATTCTCCTTCAATTAACGGAATAGATTCATTATTTGGATTACAACTAGAATCAATACATCCTTTGAAAGTAAATTCACGAGTCCCACCTCCATTGTTTTGCCCCCCTGGTTCCCATGCGTTTTCAAAAAAAGAATTATCAGAATTACTTTCATCAACATTATTTGCATGATTCCAAGTTTTCCATTCATTTACAGGTCCAGTAGTTTGTTCTCCAAACATGAATAAGGTTGGCCTATCAAAACTTAGAACACGATTTTCATTAAAATTATTATTTTCTTGCAAATTACTATTTTCAGCGTTTACTGAGACACTTTGAAGAATAAAAATTGTAATTAATATTAGCGTAAATAATACTTGTTTTCCTGCAAAATTCTTACGCCGCATATACGGTCCATATTTCATTCAAAAATATACCATTCGTCTAGTTGTTGTCCGATAGCCTGAGTAATGAGAAGTTTTGCCGAACATGTGCAAGCGATATTAGTAGGGAGTGGATGGCATCCAAGCTTGTTTCGTTCCGAAATGGAAATCTTATGTAGAAAACGACCATTTAGATTTGGTACAAGAGTAATGTTAGTCGATTCAAATTATGATTTTTTTGAAGATCTTAATCGTTCAGCAACTTTAGATGAATGCTTATCACCATTCGGATTAACTACAGACATATCTAGCTTAGAAGATGTAATAGAGGGTTGGATAAATGAGAATAATTTGAAATTAATAAAAGGTAAATCTATAGCAGTTAGATGGGTAAGAATCGAAGGAGGGATTAATGGCCTTAATGGACAAAAATTAGCGAAATTTTGTGGAAAAATATTAAAAAATAACGGCTGGAAAATAGATTTAGAATCCCCCGATGTTGAATTAATGATAATTATTGATGGTATTTCAGAACATATTTTTTGGGGTAAAAGAATAATTTCTAAACATCCAAGAGATGGCTGGGTACAAAGAGTCGCTACCGAACGACCCTTTTTCAAACCAATTAGTCTTGATCCAAGATTAGCAAGAGTCGCTTTAAACTTTGTAATTAGGAATTCTGAAACAATTATTTGTGATCCAATGTGTGGTACTGGAGGAGTATTGCTAGAAGGTGCGTTATTGAATCAACCTATGGTTGGAATTGATTTAGATATTGAAATGGTTAAAGGAAGTAAAGAGAATTTAGAGTGGTTAGAACAGCATAACTTAGATCTAAAATTACAAAACGTATATCATGGAAATGCAGTAAATGTGAATGAATTATTAGAAAATAAAAATATAAGAATTGGAGGAGTAGTTTTTGACCCACCATATGGGAAAAATGCCTGGAAAAGTGAAAAAAGAAAAGATCTTTTTCTAGATGTTCTGAAAAATATTCGAAAAGCAAATGGGATACTTTTTGGCGCAGGACTTGTATGTTTCCTTCCGATTAAACCAGGACTTCATGGAGTAAATGAACCTATTAATGGAGAAATTGATTTGGGAGATTATTCTACAACTCAACTTAAATTAGAATTTAATAAAATGGGTTGGGAAATTATGGGAATGCATGCTATACCAATTCATGGTTCATTAGCAAGAATGTTAGTTTACGCTAATGCAATATAGATATCATTGATTAAATTATATGGAGACATTTGAATAACTCGCCAATTTAGCGGAGGTAGGGCGCATGGGGTAGCTTGGATATCCTGTCGGGCTTCGGATCCGACGACGCGGGTTCAAATCCTGCTGTGCCCACTTAAAATTCTAATTCAGCAGCTAATGCTTCTGCAAGATAATGATATTCTTCTTCACTATTATATAATTGAGCAGAGATTCTGATGTATCTTCCTTTTGGAGAATCCCAAGACCAAACTGGAATTTGAATATTATATTTATCTTGAAGTATTTTATGCAATGGATCAGGTTCATGTAAAGGAATTCCTCCAGTTACAATACCCGGAAGAGGTAATGTTGCAATACAAGCAATCATATTATCAGGACACGGTTTTTTAATTCCTAAACGTTCACAAATAATTTTTCGACCTTTTATTGCCAAATCATGGTTCAATTGCATAATTTTAGGCCATCCTCCTTCGATTAGATTTGCCATCCCATCAATTGTTGTTGGAAGTGAACAATGAGCGGTAATATCCCTAGTTCCAGTCCAATCGAATTCATGTCGAAAACGTGTAGTATTTTCAATTGGAAAAGTCATTCCATGGCTGATAGTTAATGGATGAATCTTTTCTTGTAAATCTTTTCTTACGTGGAGAAATGCAGAGCCTTTGGGCGCACACAACCATTTATGACAATTACTTGTGGTAAAGGAGGCCCCCATTTCATCTAAATTTAGATTCACCATGCCGATTCCATGAGCCGCATCAAGAAGTACATTGATTCCATTTTTTTCTAATTCCTTTACTAATTTTTCAAATGGCATTTTTAATCCAGTAGGGCTAGTAACAGTATCAATCATAGCCAGTACTGTTTTATTTGTTACTTTAGACATAATTGCATCAAAAGCAATATTTTCATCCTTTATCGGAAATGGAATTTTACAAGTCTTTACGATTACACCCCACCTCTCTGCAACATAATCAATAGCATTTCTACATGCTTGATAGGCGTGATCAGGAACTATAATTTCATCACCTTGATTAAATTCAAGCGAACGCATGATTGTATTTACACCAGTAGTAGCATTTTCTATCAATGCAAGATCATCTGCATCACAATTTACCATTTTTGCAATTGCTTTTCTTGATTCAAGCATTATTTCAGGAGCAAGTTCTTCAAAAAATTTCACAGGTTCATTTTCTAA
Organism: Euryarchaeota archaeon UBA596; assembly: GCA_002498205.1. Classification (GTDB taxonomy): domain Archaea; phylum Thermoplasmatota; class Poseidoniia; order Poseidoniales; family Poseidoniaceae; genus MGIIa-I. The sequence goes on along the minus strand of DAGQ01000060.1, from coordinate 384 downwards.
TACTCTACGCCAACGATTTTGTTCTTCCTGTACGAAAATTGGTGTTGCGCCGAATGAACCATGATTAAGAAAAACACAAGAAGGATCTAAACTCCAATTAGTGGAAAGTTTACTGCGATTTGGCATCTCCATGAAGTTCCGTATCTTATTCTTAATTTCAAATTAACCATATAAAATCATGAATTTAAAAAATATCAAATTTTATTCTTCTTCATTTCCTATAATGATTTCAAAATCATTATTTTGATAAAATTTATCTTCTAAAGAATTCTCAAGTAATTTCATTATCTGTTCAATATTATTGCTTGATAATGCATTTTGTTTTTCTTCATAAGTTTCTAAAATACTAAGACAAGCACTCCATAACCCAGAATTATTATAGGG
>DAGQ01000005.1:32431-34793 GCA_002498205.1 Euryarchaeota archaeon UBA596 | reverse complement strand
GATTTTCACCCCCTTTCTTGGGAGATATACCAATGGAGTCATAGTTCTATTACAGTGATAATTTGCTTCCTTGTAACTTGGTGGTATCTAGAGAGATATGGCACACCAAAATTTGTGAGTAGATTTTACATTACCCAAATGAGCACAAGAAAACAAGCATTCTTAATTTGGCTTCCGTGGTTACTAAACATTATCACCGACATTCCAAGCCATACAGCTCAATTTTTCCCCACCCCGGTTTTTCATCCAATTTCCAATTGGAAATTTGATGGTACAAGATGGTCAGAACCATCTATTTGGTTCACTAATCTTGGAATTTTACTCACAGTTTGGATCGTAATAATTTACATTGAAAGAAGAAAGAAGAATCTCAATTCCAACCACTTATAGAAAAAATATAAGACACATAATAGTAACCCAAAGCAACCCCTATTATTATACCTAAAATTGTAGAGATATAAGAACCGAGAGAATAACGTTTTCTTTTAATTATTTGAGTATTTATAGCCAAACTTAATCCAATTAATACCCAAAGAAAGAAGAAGCAAAAACAAGAGACTACAAAATTCCCATTTTCATAACCCGTCAATAATAATACCAAAAATGCAAATGGAATAGAAGAAATAATCGGAACACCTGCCCCCTTCCAAAATTCCAAATCTTTGTAAATTTCAATTTCTAAATAACCCTCTTCTTCATTATCTTTTTCCTTTGCAATTTCAAGAATTCCTGGAGACATTTTTACACACTCAAAACGACTTAATTAGTAAAACCACCACTAAATATACTAAAGAACCAAATCCAAATTAAACCTCCAATAATCAAAGCCAACATTGCAGATAATCGTGCCCCATCACGGAATTTTTTAACAAAAGTATTACCACCCGATGCTAAAATAAATCCAATTATCGGCCAACAACAAAGAGAACACATGAACGACATTAAACCAATAATATCTGGAGAAGAGTTACCACTGATGATTCCTGTTAATACTAGAATTAAAATGATGACTGAAGGTATTAGAGGAATTACCAAACCCTTCCAAAATTCTGAAGATCCCCCCTCATTATTGAATATTTTTATTTCAGGAAGATCTTTTTTGTCCCGAATTACTTTCTTATTTTCTTCATCAATAAGATTCCCTTCATCTACTTTTAACTCCTCAGGGGACTTAATTAAAAATTTCTTGGAACAGGTAGGACAACGCACCATCCCAGAATATGTCAGAGGGACCCGTAGTTCGCGTTCACAAAAAAAACATGCAATCAATACTTTATCTTCTACATTTTCCGAAGTCATTTTTTATACCCCCACAACTATACAATACCATTGAAATTAATTGCAAACCACACATTTGGAAGAATGACAAATACTATCCACACTAAGTACAATTTTATTGACATTCGAGCACCATTTTCAATTCTCTCCTCTCCAATTGTATTAGCGTGTGATTTTAACCACCACGCAGATAACGGCCAAATAACTAAATGTCCCGAATTAGCAAATATTACTATAATAGCAACAATAAAAAAATATTTATCATTTAGAAAATTTTCTCCAAAATTCATTAAAAAAATAAATGAAAATAAAGTAATTCCAAACCCAATGATAATTGGGATTCCTAATCCAAACCAATAATGTAAATATCTTTTTTTTACTTCTTCATTAATGAATATTGACATCATATCCACACAAATTATTTCCTATCAAAATTCATAGTACCCACAAACATTACAGGATCCCCACTTGATAATTTAGACTTAAATTCTCCACGTCTATCCCCAACTTTCATTTGAACACTAAATTCAGTAGGATCTTGATTTTTACGTTTATTATGCTTTTTGAAATGGTGTACAAATACTTTGTATTCCCCAGGCTTAGCTTTACCTTTTTCCCAGAATACATTTTCAACAGGTGCTTTTGATTCAGGTTTGAAATTCATATCTACATCTAGATGTCCACCACAAAATGTAGTTCGATTTCCACTATGTAGAATATCTCCACTAGGTGCAGTAACAATTAAATCAAGGTCATTAAAATTATCCCAAATTAATGAAATTCTAAAGTCACCATCCTTTGCACTAGCCTTTTTCAATCTTTTATCAAAGTCTTTATCTCTTCTCAAATCTTCTTCAATCATTTCTAATGGCCCGACACTTTCAGAATCATTTAATGCACTCATCATTCTTTCATTAGCTACAACCATTCTTCTTCTTCGTTCAACTTCAATTTCTAAATCTGAAATTTTATCATTCAATAAATCTGTTAAAAAGGACATTTTATCATCATTTACACCCTCAATAACTAATACTTTCAACTCTTCTAAAGACCCTTCATTAATTTTAGTAAGCAAATCTTCTGC
>DAGQ01000005.1:22600-32025 GCA_002498205.1 Euryarchaeota archaeon UBA596 | reverse complement strand
TTGGTTAACAATTCATTATATCTTACTCTAGATAAACCAACTAATTCAATTTCTTCTAATTGATTAACACTACTTGCATTTCCAATCAACTCTTTAATTGAAAGATACACACCTTCCTTTTCTTGGATTTCTTTACCCCTAGTTTCAATATCTTTTACTGAAATATTAGAAATTAATTTCAGAGGATCACCAAAAGAAGTCTGGCCACTCAAAAATACAACTTCATTTGAACCATTAGCAACGCGTACAGTAAATTTAGTCGGATCTTTCCCTCGTAACATACCATGTCTTTTCCTATGCCAAATAAATATACTATATTCACCACCTTCACCAGTAATTCCTTCCCAAACAATATTTTCTAAAGGGGACTTGGATTCTGGCTTCATATTCATTTCTAAATCTAAAACTCCATTACAACTAGAGGTTTTTCTAGCCCGATGTATCAACTCATCTTTTGGAGTTTTAATTATTAGATCTAAATCATTATTATTTTCCCAAATCAAACTAAATTGAACATCACCAATTTTTGCATTATATTCCCCAAATCTTGATAAGAACACATTTTCAATATCCTCATTAAACTCAATTGGTGGAATACTTTCCGATTCTAATGCTTTATCAACATAAGTTCTAATGGACTCCTCCTCTTTTAATATTACATACATTTCATCTTTTAAATTCGTTAATTCTTCTTGTTGCTCTTCATTAACATCACCAATTTCAATTTCTTGAATTTCATCTGAAGTTTGCGCATGCATTATGGATTTTCTTATTGTGTTATATTTTTCTAATTCTTCTTTCTCAATTCTAATTCTTTCTTGCTCTTCTAAAAATTCAACTCTTCCTAATCTTAATTTTTCTAATTCTATAGTATAATGCTCTCCAACATTAAAGAGCTCAAATCCTTGTAATTCTTCAAGATCATCAATTGTCTTCATCTGATCTCTTAATTTTTGATAATTTTCTCTATATCCTTCTTCTCGGATTTTTGCTACTAAAGACGCCCGTTTAGCATTTTTTAACTCATCCAACATCTCTAATTTATCACCTTCAACATCTTTAAACTCAATATTATCAAGTTCTAAAACACTAGTACATCCGGATATTACTTCTTCATATTCTTTAACTAAAGCACTTAATTTTTCATCTTCTAATTCATTTATTTTCTCATTTCTCATCTTTATTAATTCAAATTCATTCTCTTCACTTACGCCAGTTATTATTAATTCATTTAATTCCTTAACACTTTCAGATTTTGAAATAATATTTTCATACATAATATTTGCAACAATCATTCTACGCATACGTTTTATTTGCTCTAATTCCTTCATTTGACGAGCATTTACCCCATCAATAACTAATTGATCAAACTCCTCTAATTCATTAAAACCTTCAATTTGCTCAATTAACTCTTCATATCTTTTTAATTGTTTAGCTAAAGTTTCCCGGCCCAATAATAATTGATGCCTCTGAGAGTAGTTGTTATTCAAAAGTTCTAACTGCTCTTCATTTACACCCTCAATAACAATATTTTCTAATTCAGCCACAGTTTCCGAATTAAATATACTTTCATTTAACATTTCAAACTGTTCTAAATGACGTAAATCTTCCTCTTCTTGAATAATTCTTGCACGACTTTTTTCTATTAATTCATTTAATTCTTTCAATTCTTTTTCGTCTTTTGTTGTAATTTTAATATCATCCAACTCTTCGATAGTTTTCGCATGCTCGATATTGTAACGTAAAGCTTCTTCATCTTTCATTTTCTTTAAACGATCTTTTAGGATTTTTTCTTCTAATTCAATTTTCTCTCTTTCTTGAAGCATCCTTTTTTCAGTAACTTCTTCTTGTTTACGCCTTAATCGGTCTTTCATTTTTTCAGCATCTTGATGATCAACTTCTCTTCTTAATAACCTTAAAACATGAGACAACTCAACCATACGCAAATCTAAATCTGCTGAATCCATATTTTCGATATTATCATCAAAAGCCTCATCTGGAGGAATTCCTAACTTATCTTGTAGTTGTAATACTTCATCAGCCATATCCATACATTTTGTACGTTTATTTTCCAAATCTCTCCGTGCAGCAGTTCTGGCATTTCTAATATCCTGAACATCACTAATTTCTTGCTCTAAATGACTCAAACTCTTCTTTTTACCAAGCATCTCCCCTCTCAATGATTTAAGACTCTCACTCTCATCTTTTTTAGAGGATTTCCGACTACTCCAGAAGCCTAATTTTTCCTCCTCTTGCTTGAATAATTTTGGCATTTCAAAATTTACAATAGAAGACAACCCATCATCCTCAACCATATCATTATTTGTGAAAAATACAAACCAGATTAATATCATCAATAATACTGTGGCTACAATAATAATTACCATCATCATTATTACTCATACCCCCCAAAACTAATCTGTCAGTTGTACTGCCGAATCCATCATTAAATTTGACCCTTTTTATTTGAAATAAATTTTATTAAAATAAAAAACTCTATTATTATATTTATAACCTAATAATTCTATAGTTATTAATATTTCAATAAAGTATAATTTTTGTTAAATTAATTATTGTAAAATTACAAGCCTTGATATTTGATAATCTATTGGGCTAGATAAGGTTGAATTATTAATGCGGGACCCAAGAGCATCTATTTTAGACAAAGATCCTTTTGATGATATCAATGATGGTGTACGCCCATTTAATCCCAATAAAAGACAAAGTAATGTTAGAGATGCGCCATTATTTCAAAGATTTTGGGATATTTCAATGAATCAACCAGTGGTTCATCATAAAGGAAATTTATGGCATTTTAGTAAAACAGAAAAACAACATTTACTATTAGCAACAGGCGCATTTTCTATTGCAATTGCTTTCATGACTGTAGGAGGTATATTCGGTTTAATGAGTGGTGATTTAATTAGTGGAATTGTGGAAATGTTAGTGCATACACCGATTTTCATATTAGCCATAGCTCCAGCATTTGTTTTACATGAAATAGGACATAAGATTATTGCAAAATATTATGGTTGTTGGGCAGAATTCAGAGCAGATCCCCAAGGATTGCAAACAGGAATTTTAATTTCTGCAATATTAGGTTTTATTTTCATGTCTCCAGGCGCAGTAATGGTCTCTGGAATGGTATCAAAAAAACAAAACGGACATATAGCAATTGCAGGACCTTTAGTTAATTTATTTTTATTTTTAATTGGAATTCCATTAGGTATTTTATTATTTATTTTAATGGGCATTACAGAACCACTTGCTCCACTAACATCTTCAGGATTATCAATAAAAGGTGTAGGATATATGGGAGTAACTTGGTGGTTAGGAGTAAATGCATTTTTGGGATTATTCAATATGATTCCTTTTGGTCCACTTGACGGTTTGAAAGTTAAAGGGTGGTCTGAAGAATATTTTTGGTTAACAATTGGCATATTCGGAATATTAGTATTTTCTCAATTTTCTGGATATACAATGGGTATTGTTTTATCTCTTTCAAATTCTTTAATTGCATAATCAACAACTAACTTTTTTACAAGTACGAATTTAAAATCGGTTGATGATCAAGGTGTAAGAAGATCATGGTTCCATACCACGTCATTAAATCAACAGAGTTGATGAGATTCTCCATTCCTGAACCATGATCATTCTCCATCCAATATAACATTTCATCAATTGTATCACATGTTTGATGATAACAGTCATACCCATCTACTAAACCACCAAATCCAACTGTAACAGTATCAATCGCCTGGAACGATGCGTGGTCACTTCGTGCTGTTGTTGCTTCATTAATGATGATTCCAGGCTCTCCTGCTTCACTCCATGCATTATTTAATTCTCCATTAAGCACAGCTAATTGATCTTCAACACCTAATGCATCTCCTGCTAACCATTCAGCAAGATAAACCATTTTCGGTTGATTAATGACATCTTCTTCCGTATCTGGACCAATGTATACCCTAAACGGCCAATTTTCTTGACTTGCAGGATACGAACCGGTCCCATCAGGCCCTACTCTGTCAGATGGTGTACCATTTCCAGGCCAGTTCACGCCCCCCATGTCAATATTGATATAATTTGAAATTGTAATCTCATCAGGTATATCTTCAACCCATGCAATACTACCTCTTTTACCTCCCTCTTCACTACTCCATAAACAGAACACAATTCCCCGCCTTGTAGGGATGTCAAACATCGCCTCTGCCATGTTTAATACTACTGAAGTTCCAACAGTATTGTCATATGCTCCCACACGAGTTCCATACCCTCTAGGTGCCCCCATATCCACAGGAGTAGGTGCGATAATAGGAGCAATATCGAAATGAGCACCAATTACCATCCATTCATCAGGGAATTCATAACCTTCTTTGTATGCACAGATATTGTACGCTTCGGGATTCCCTTCTATGTATTGAAATCTATGCCTTTCTACATTTTCATATCCATATTCCGTAAATTCATCTACAAGGAAATCCGCACCACATTCATATCCCGGACTTCCCATACCTGCCCATCGATTCAAGTATCCTTTTGCTTGATCACAAGTATCAAAAGGATCATAGGTTTCATCAGAAAGTACAGTTAACATATTAAAAGTTTCAAAACCACTAACTATACCAGTACTATGAACACCTCCATCTGCAATAGAAACACCAGCTGAAACGGGTCTAACTATAGAAGCCATTTTTACAGAAACCGGACCACCAGTTTCAGTACTATTTGATAGTTGTAACAAACCATCTTCGAATTCACTATCAATAATTTCAACTCCACGGGAGGCCTTCATGCCATTTCCGATCCAGGTTGCCCAAGAAATATTCCCTTCTCTAATTGGGAAATATTCTCGTCCTGGCTCACCAATTAATACAATAAAAGAATCTATACGAGGGGGAATAAGAATTATAATTTCCTCATCTTCATTTTCTCCTAAATCTAAAACAGTACCGTTTTGCACATATCCAGTGTTAGGCTGTAATACCAAATATGGAATTAATATACGCATTGCTTCATCAGCCTTAAAATAAACACTTTGAAAAATACCAGCAGTTAACGGGTCAGGTGCAATATTAAGCGCACTAGCATCAGCAACATCACTTCCATCATCGTTAGCAAAACAACCAACCATTGACGCATTTAAAAATAATAAAATTAGTAATAATGCATGGTATTCAACCCTTCCCATATAATCCCCGAATACTTATTACATGTTGAAGTTGACGAAATTAATATCACTCTTCTTCTTTTAAAAATGCATTATAATCTTCTTCATTTTCAAACTCAATTACTACAGGAGAAATTTCTCCACATTCTTGACATTGATATTGAGGACCCGTCATAAATCCCATATATGGATAAACTCTGATACTATAACAGAATGAGCAAATTCTAAATGACAAGAAACCCCATCCGAATCATATTTTAGTATCACTCTTCATCTGTAGCAACCCAAAGAGCAGGATAACTGTATCTAGCATCTTTGTCTTCATCAAATTGCACAATATATATTCCCGAAACCATTTCAGAGATTACTACATATCCCCTAGGATCGAATTGTAACCCCCAATCAAAAGGAATCATACAAGACGCCCAACAATCTGCCATATCATATTCTAAAGCATCAATTCCGCTTTGATTCATCCATTCTGGCCCAGCAGGAAGATAGTAACCAAGAGTCTTTGTTTCAGCTAATTCTTTAATCGCGGGGAATCCAATTTCTGGCTGTGCCGTTCCATTTTCCCAAACTAACTCTTCCCAAATTTTACCATGATCTGTAAGCCAAATTCCAGCATGGTAGTGAGTCCAATATACGTGTCCACGTAGGCCAGTATCTCCATTATGTGGGCTGAATATATATCCCCCAGGGATGTAGTGTTGAGGGTGACTTGAACCATTTGATAAAGTTCCTTGACCAGGTAATTTCCATTTACTTACTAAGAATGGTTTGGCAGGATCTGTAGTATCAATTGTCCAAACATATCCTGTATGATTTGCATTCTCTCCGTATTCAGGTGCAATTATTGTAAAATGCCTCCAATTAATTCCAAACTCAGGATCTTCTGGACCAGTACCACAATTTTCAGGCCATTCTGATTTTGGATCCCCTTCATAAATTCCATTACAAATTAGATGATCATAAGGTACTGCATAGTGAATATTATCGTTTCCTTGTTCAGCGTCCAACCATTCATCAGAGGACATCCCCGCATGGCCTCCCCCATCAGGGCCATACCATCCAGAACTATCTGTAGGACATCCTAACCATCTACCAACTTCATAATCTTGAGGCCAACTGATTCCCTCGGGATCTGGAATTACAGGAGGATTGGTAACATCAACAATTCTTAATCCTGCACCCCAATAAGAAACATACAACAATTTCTGACCTGTTATAGGATGTTCATGGAAAACATTGTCGTGATTAAAAATAGATCCTCCACAAGTAGTGTCCGGCTCAGGAGAATATCCCCCCCATCTAATTATTTGTCTACTGGTATTTTCCTGCTCATCGTTTTGAACAGGATTTAACCACGATTCAAGACCAAGTGGTACATAGAAAACTTGAGTACCTTTGTAATAAACTCCACTATCTCCTTCTATCATTTCTGGATATGGATCTGCACCAAATAAGAATAAACTACATTCTTCTTCTGGGCTTACCGCACCTTCCCAATCACAATATACGTGTAAATCTTGATTGTGAAATCCGGCTGGAGGGTTATTCCATTCTGCAACTTTAATTGGAGAACTTTTGTCTCCCACATAAATAACATCTAATCTATTAGCTCCAGAATTAGCATCATCATCATTAGGAATCGGATCAAGTTCAGAATTAGTTAATTCATGATTTACTAATACCCAATTATTATCTGGAGTCACTTTAATATCAATCATTCGAGCTGTTTCCGCATAATACGTAGAAAGTAATCGAATATTATTTGGTTTAGAAATATCTAAAATCTCAAATTGATTATAACTCGAAACGTATGCATAACATCCGCCAATTACTCCCGAAGGACTACTAGAATCAGCAGTTATTACACAATCTTCTCCAAAATTACCTTCAATAGACACCTCTGAATTATCTCCAGGTGTTGGTCCCACATTTTTGAAATCATCACTACAAGGTCTACCTGCAACATCATCTAATTCTGCGGGGGGTTTCACATTACCATCACAATTTAGATTATGATAATCAATTAGATGTACATTGGGCGTCTTCAATCGATGTTGTGATAAATTATTATGAGAGTGATTTGCATCTTCAATTTCCATTACAGGGTCAACCCAAACCCATCCATTATTTTCGACACTAGAATCATCATCTGAGACATTAAAATATACTACAACTGAACCTATTGAAAGTAGTACTAATCCACCTAAAGCTAAGGCGGTAGTGACCTGACTAGTTAACATTCCAGTTGCAACCTCTGCAGTTACGGCTTCTGAAGACATAAACCACCCGACGAATAACTATATTATCAACAAATCGATAGATTGGTTTAGTTGAGAATAATGGAGACATTGAAAAGAGACATTCGTTTGACACTAATAGTTGTAATTTCTACAATTTTAATTATTGGTGTTATAGTTAGTTTAGTTGGGAAAAACTCAGTAGAAATTAATGGTTATTCTGCCGTACTGTGTTGTGCTATTATTTGTATTGGAACTCAATGGTTTGCTTGGATTCCCGCATCAATAAAACAAACGGAACGATTCTATGATTTAATTGGAGGTTTGACTTATCTTACAGTAATAATATTCAGTTTATGGGCAGGCTCACAATCTGAATCTCCTAGTACAAGAGAATTAATTATTAGTTCACTTGTAGTAATCTGGTCATTAAGATTGTCCTTTTTTCTCTATCGCCGTATTCATAGGACTGGAAAAGATGGACGTTTTGATGAACTTAAGAATTCACCAATTAGATTTCTCGTACCCTGGACTCTACAAGGATTATGGGTCTTTTTAACTATGATAGTAGTTATAGTAATCAATAGCCAAAATGGCTCCTCACCACCACTCGGAATTTGGGATGGCTTAGGATTAGTAGTCTGGATTAGTGGATTTGTAATAGAGGTATTAGCAGATAATCAGAAGAATGTCTTCAATGCCAAACCAGAGAACCAAGGGAAATGGATAGACAGTGGACTATGGTCTTTCTCTAGACATCCAAATTATTTTGGAGAAATACTTCTATGGTCAGGAATAGCAATATTTGGAATATCTTGTTTGACAGGACTTGAACTATTAACTTGGATTTCACCAGTATTTATCTATTTATTATTAACCAAAATTAGTGGAGTGCCAATTCTGGATAAACGCGCTTTAGAAAAATGGGGAGATGACCCCGAATATCAAAAATATAGAGAGAAAACATCTCTATTATTACCAATTAAAAGAAATAAATTATCTTAACAAATATCATATGATCTAGCATCATTTGTGGTGGCTAATAATGGTGACATTTGATCAAATGCTTCGAGCAAACTTGGCCCACTTGCAAGATAGTATACTGAGCCTCTACCATCACGAGAATCTTCTGCAGATGAATTATTTCCCGTGGCACAATCCCCAGTACAACCATCAGCAAATGCAACATAAACCCGCCCTTCTCTATCAATATGCAAATCATTGAAATCCAATAGATTACGATTTGACCCCCCAATATCTCGACAATCTCCTGAATTTAAGCAGATAGAACCAACCTGAACAGGATCATCAGTCACTCTTTGAGTATGGAAAATTGGATTCTCATCAAGAGCATTTAGACTGTAGGTAATGTAAAGATGATATGTCGTATTATTTGGAGCATAGTGTGCATTCCCGTCCCAAGGATTCCCATCGATATCAGACTCATTAAGGAATTCTACATTTTCACTACCAAGATAAGTAACTGCAATTCGCCCAGGATCCCCAGCATCAGTCTGCGGGAATACTGTAGAAATCACTCCTTTTGGAGATATACGGATACTATCTTGCTCCCAAGTTTCTCCCGAATCTGTTGATCGAGACATGTAGACCCCTTCATCAGATCCAGTCCATATATGGTAGGCATTAGATGCAGTATCTGTAGAAATCTCTGAATTTTTCCGAGGATATGGTGTCCCAACATCTTCACCCATAGTTCGTTCGAACCATGTAAATCCATTATCTTTTGAAACGATGACCGAAGGAGTCTCAACTCGAGGAGTTACGTAAACAGTGCCATCTGGAGCCGTAGAAATAGCACCATGTAATCCTCCATTCGTTGTAGCTAATCCAATTATTTGTCCACCCGCTTCAAAAGTTGCACCACCATCAAAACTTGTGAAACAAAATATACCTACTAATTTATTGTAGCAATAGTAAACTGCAGTTTCATAAATTGTACTTCCAGTAATTTGTCCTAGTGCACCATATCCAGCACTAGTCCAAGG
>DAGQ01000005.1:21105-22225 GCA_002498205.1 Euryarchaeota archaeon UBA596 | reverse complement strand
GGATTGCCTAACCAAGAATCTCCATCATCATCACTCCAGCAGATCCAAGCGGTCTCAAGCCCTATCATTTGAACATTGAAAATACGGTCAGTAATTGGATCTACCCAACCGTAAGGGTCACTAGTTGTTGGTGAACATTGTACGGGGTCTTGAGTTTCTTCCCATGATTCACCATAATCACACGAACGCATGACTTTTTCCATAGCAATAAAGAAAATACAACCACTTGACGTAACACCAATACTTGGCTCTTTTCCAGTTTCACCAACATCACTAAATTGGAATATCATATCTAGAGGAACCTGATCAACTGACTCTCCCGTTTTGTCAGTAACAAATATTCTTACATCCTCTTCAATAATTATTTCAGGCACTTCTACAACGTCTTCCTTACCAAAACAACCAGATAATGACATGGTTACCATTAAGAAAACTAGCGCTAAAGCCTTACCTTGCATGGTAGAGCCCAATAGCCATTGTACAATAAAGAATTAGTTAAAATGTATATTACCTATCAAAGTAAACATAAGATTACACTATTTCCGAGAGTTGTGTCGACCTCTTCACATTCAGATAAAAAGAATATAATTGTGCGTCCACCACCCAAATCTTTTGCTAACGCATTAACAACTAGCCAATTTACAAATGGAGAAAAACCAAATTATGAGTTAGCAATTAAACAACATAACAAATATGTTGAAACTTTCAAAAACTTAGGATTAAATGTAATTGTCCTTGAATCAGAAGAAGACTATCCAGATTGCTGTTTTGTTGAGGATCAAGCATTAATTGTTGATAATCATGTATTTTTCCCAATACCAGGAGCACCTTCTAGAAAAGGTGAACAAAAAACAATTATCGAAACAATAATCCCATACATGAAAAGCATTCATTGGTGTCAAGAACCAGGAAGAATTGATGGAGGAGATGTAGTAAGGGTTGGAGACATATTCTATATTGGTAGGAGTAAGAGATCTAATGATGAAGGAATTTCCCAATTTCAAGAATTTTTAACAAAATTAGAATTTGAATCGTATGTGATTAATGTTCCCGATTATTCTTTACACTTGACTACTTTATGTTCTTCACCAAATTCTAATTTATTATTAATTCCAGAATC
>DAGQ01000005.1:987-20720 GCA_002498205.1 Euryarchaeota archaeon UBA596 | reverse complement strand
AATTCCAGATAATGAAACTTATGGATGTAATACAATTGGTATTGAGGATAAAGTAATAATTTCTGAAGGCTATTCTACTGTGAAAAATATACTAATTGAAAAGGGAATGGAGATAATTGAATTGCCAATGTCAGAATTTAGAGCGGTTGACGGCTCGTTAACATGCCTATCCTTATTTTATCAATAAACCACTTAAAAAAATACATCTCGCATCTCATATTACGCAGTGATTGCTAAGCTTGGTCAACGGCGCTGGGATGAGGTCCCAGTCTCTAAGAGTTCGTAGGTTCAAATCCTACTCACTGCATTTTACTCATCATCAGATGAGATAAACATTGATGTTGAATTATCCACAGAAACATACCCTTTCAGACCTTTTCCAGAAGATTTCCACAATGAAGCAATAATCAATAAGATTACACCTACAATAAACGAAACCGCTCCAAATCCCCACCAACCTACAGCAGCGAACCCAGCAACTTCAGGACCATAGAATAAATCCATATTCCATCCAATAATAAAACAAATTGGTCCAGAAATAATACATAACAAACTTATGCGAAATATAAGCAAATCTACCTTCATGATAATTTTAACAATCATTAATTACTTATAATCTTTTAATCAAAATTAAATTTAAAAAATGACTATTTTCTATGTTTTTTATGCTTTGAATCTTTTTTATGAGATTCACATTCTTCGATATTTTCGCTACAAAAATTTAGTTTTTCTAAATCCATATTAATTTGAAATTCCTTTTTAGTTAAGATATCTTCATCGACAGTACATTCTTCAGAAGCCTGACATGCATCTATAATCATTATTTTATCACTTAATTTTACTATTTTATTTGAAAGATGTTCTTCAAATGTCAAATCTTCAAATTCATTTTTATCCATTTTTTTATGTTTATGAAGGTGAGGCTTTTCAGCTTCACTAGGATTGAGAATATATGCATCGATTTGTTCTAATTTATCTAATAATTTAGTTTTCTTCTCATTTAATTCCATCGAATCAACAGTACATTCTTCAGAAGCCAGACAAGCATCAATCATCATTAAATCATCAGTGATATGAATAATTGCACGATCTAATTTTTCTTGTGGCACAAATCTTTCTTCAGTAAACGCATCAACACCATCAATAGCGACAACACCAAATACACTACTTACAACCATCATTAATGCAGTCATTAACCCAGAACCAATAGTACTCATGAAACCCTTGATGATAATTTACTATTTTAATCATTCTTAATTAGACATCAATTAATTATTATTATATTATTTTAGGAGGTAATACAACTGGAGGGGGAATATTTTGAATAAGGTTGGGAGCAACATCATCTTCAGCATTATTGGCTTTGTAAATACCAATAGCTATACTATCTGTAAGCAATTTAGAAGTTAAACCAATATAACCAGAAATTAAAACCACTATCGCACTAACCCAACATAATCCTCCAATTGTTAGGCCAAAGCCTGCGGTCTCTTCTGCACATCTTATTTCTTCAATAGCTTCACTATACTTGCAAACAGTATCAGTAGAAACATCAATTGCTAAAAATCCCATACCTACTAAGCATGCAGCAATAAAATGCAATACAAATACCACTACTAAAAAACTCAGACCAGTATCTATAACTTCCGAAGTATCCATTCTTAAAGAGCTCATACTTATTCACAATATCATCTAGTTAATATTGTTAATTACTATTTTTACAATACATCTTCATTATTTTTACATTTGTTATAGTGCGCCTCATCCCTTTTTGAAAATACGGTTGCCGGATGACCCCCTGCAATAGAAAGGGGAGGGATATCATTAACAACAACACTTCCTGCCTGAATAATTGAACCTTCTCCAATTGTAGTATTGCCTAAGATTGTGACTCTACTCCCAATCCAAACATTATCTTCAATTGTAATATTAGTTAGTACATATTCATCATCATAGGGAATAGATTTTGCATTTTTCCAATTATGATTTTGAGTAATCAATAAGATATCTTTTCCCGAATGAAAATTATTTCCAATAATTACTTTTCCATTTCCTTGAACTTCCATACCATTCAAATTTACATTATTTTTTAGAGAGACATGTTTATTCAATCTACACATTTCATTTACCTTTAAATCAGAACCGAAAGTTGCAACTTGCTTTTTTATTAATTTTGTAAAAAAACGTTGTCGGCGAGACTTATTTGAAAATGACTTCTCTACAAATAAAATTCTCCACTCTCCTAGTAATTTGATTAGTCCCACACTTAGTCGTAAATGTTGTTGCATATCAATATAGGGTCGAATAAGAGTAATTCCTCAACGTAGTGATACATGTTTAAAATCATCCTCAGCAGTTAGAGGATCTTGCCACTCAGGATCTCCAGGCAAAATCAAACTATCACCAAGAGTAACTAGTAAACCACCAATCTCTCTTTGTTGTTTTTGTAGCCTATCCCAATCAAGCTTATTTTTACGCCAATTACCCCATCTCTTCAAAGAAAGCCAACTACGAACCAGTCGCGAATATAGATTTAAATGCATTTTACCAGATACTGGCCACCAAATTAACAAAATTGTGAACATTAAAATAGGATTGATTTGAGTAAAATAAGTCAGTAACCAATGTTTATTTAATAAGATGAAAATTGGACTATTTTTTGATAAAAATATTGCTGTAACAGCTAATGACGTAAAAATCCACCATAGGGGGAAAATTATTACAGCAGTTCCTAATTTCATTGTTGCATGTACTGATTCTTCAAGCCCCTTCTTCTTAAGTCTCCACATCGTAAGATAATTTGCTTGATAAGGAGGAACATTCCCTAATACAGCGCTCCAAGTAACTAATCCAAACATCCATGCTGCTGCCCAAACCCATGCAATCAAGGCTACGAAAAACCCACCAATACCTGGCTTCTCAGGTTTTGCAGCAACATCAAACGGTGTAATACCCATAGTATCTAATTCTTCAAAATGTCTCTTAGATTTCAATACAATAGTATCAATTCTTTCAGGATCATTGGCAGTAAAATATTCCCATCCTGCCCGCATCCTCCTCGCACCTAAAACAGACTCAGCAAAACCCAGCCTGCGTATTTTCTCTCCACTTTTAATTGCTCTTTCCGCATATACGACACTTCTACCTTGCCAGATTAAACGTCTTTCTTCCCAAGAAATTTTTGAATGGCTAGCACGTTTAAGTTCGGCTTCAATAAACTCTGTTACCTTAGATACCCATAGTCTATCATGCTCTTTCTGCATCTCATCATCTTCAATAATTGAAGGAGTATCGGGTAATTTCATCGGCCGTTCAAGGATTACTGCACCACGCTCTCTAAATTTTTTTGAATTTGAATAATGTAAACCTACAGGAATTATATTGGGAGGGCTCTTATTCTCTTTTTCTGCTTTTCTTAGTGCAATTAACATAATTCTTGCAGCACCAGTTTTTGCCTTCTTTACTTCTGAATCAGTATGAGTTTTGCCTTCAGGAAATAATAACAATTTACCCCCATTAGAGATTTCCTTACCAACACCTTCAAGCATTTTTTGATTCTTCTCTCTTGCCTCTTCAAGATTATCACTATCTGTAGCTCGATAAATTGGAAGAGCCCCACCTGCTTTAATTAGACGACCAAGTAAGGGGATTTTGAATAAGGTATGCTTTGCAAGAATGGATAACCTTCCTGGCAATGAAGCATGAAGAAGTAATGGGTCAATTAATCCACTTGGGTGCCAAGCAACATACATTATACCCCCTTCTTGAGGTATATTTTCATTATCTACAACATCTAATTCTCTGAACCATACCGACATTAATGTTCGTGAAAAAAACCTCATAATTCGGTATATTATTCCTAGCTTTGGTTTAGAACTTGCTTTAGTGCCCCCGAACCACGACATAATGTGAGGCAGGCGTTTTAACACTTTATTGCACCGCTAATTAATCATAAGAATCATTGATTATCAAACAATTGATTATCAGCGTTTCCGAATCTGCCGCCGTAATCATAAGTCATAACTAATTCACACATACAATGCAGGGTAGGCTATTAGTGGCAGTAAGAGATTTTGATTCTCTAGTAGGTGGTGCAGAAAAAAGCCTCTCCTCGTTAATTTTAGGGGTCAACTCATTAAATCAGAATTGGAAAATTAATGTTTATCAATCCAATGATAGAAAACCAAATGAAGAGCTATTCAAGAATACATCAATAAAATTTGAAAAATGTGATATTAAAATTGAAGATATATATTCAGGAGCATCTTGGAAATTAAGAAATAGAAATACAGGAAGATCAATGAAATTTTTAAGGCGAATTCATCTAAAAAGAAAAAATAAATTATTTTCAAATTGGTTAAAAAAACATTTTTCTAAAGAAATTAAATTAGCAGAAAAAAACAATGAGAAATTGTTAGGAATAACTCAACTAGATTGGTCTGCAGGAGCATCCTCCGCATTTATTGAAAATAAAATACCTTACATGGTTTTTGTTAGAGACGAAGTATGTTTTCAATATCCAGAATTATTTGAAGAATGTTTACAAAATGCAGAATCGGTAATTGTAGCAGGAGAAGGTTTAGCCTCTCAAATCAAAGAAAAATTCATGATAAAATCAATTTCTATTGTACATCTTCCCGTAAATTTTGAAGATATTTACCCCCAAGAAAAATTAAAGGAAAAACTAGAAGAAGCAAATCAATATAGATTAAAAAATAATTTAACAAATCCAAGAATTGCAATTGTAGGGATGGTGCCAGAAAAAGGGTATCAATTTTACAATAAAGAATTAATTCCAAAGATGAAATTAACCTGGCCCGAAGCTACATTACATGTATTTGGAGGAGGCACACTTGCTCGTAAACTAGCAAAACACTCTAATACATTTGATGAAGGATTTTGCAAATTAGAAGACATATATCCTTTTTGTGACATTCATATGTTTAGATTAGACATTGTAGGGACATGGGGTAGAGTAATTAATGAAGCTGGCTATTTTTCCAAGCCTTCAATTTCAATTGATATTGGAGCCCAATCCGAAGCAGTGGGTTTAGGTGGCAAAGTCATGCCCTATTCAGCTTCATCAGATGAATGGATAACGGAACTCAAAAATATATATGACGACTTAGAAAAATATGGAAATTTAGCTTTCAAACATAGGCTAATTGTTGATCATAAAAATAGTATTAATGAATTTTTAAGTGTAATTGAGGGCGTAAAAAATGATTGATAATTTTTCCGATACTAAAAAAAAAGCAACCCTTGGATTAGTATTAGTTACTTTAATATGGGGTTTAACATTTATTTGGATGGATTGGGCTGTTAGTACGGCCCAAGCCTCAAAACCAGATTTATCAAATCAAACATTAGCAGCCTCTTTTGTCTTTTTCCGATTTTTTATCGCTGCAATATTTTTACTTCCTTTTGTGCCGAATGTAAAAGAAGCATTTTTAGATATTAGAACAAGAAATGGTGGAATTTGGTTAGGAGCGATTGTTTGGTTGGGCTTCTTTTTTCAGATGATTGGGATAGCATATCCTGATGTAACTCCAGCCGTTTCTGCATTTTTAACAAGTCTTTATGTAATATTTACAGCATTAATTGGTTTATTTTTGGGAAGACAAAAAATGACCTTTTTTATGGGAGCAGGAGTACTCTTAGCGACCTTTGGAGCGGGTTGGATTAGTGGCCCCCCCCAATTAAATTTCAATTTACCAGAATGGTTAACTGTAATTGGAGCATTCATGTTCGCAGCCCATATTATTGCTACTGATAGGGTTACAAAAGATCGAAATACTGTACATTTAACTGTTGTAATGCTTTGTACTGTTGCTATAATTTCTATGTTCATATTCCCATTTTTTGTAAAAACTAATGAATTTAAGGACGTTTTTGAATTATTATTATTGCCGGGATATTTTATTCCCTTACTTTGTTGTGCAATTTTCGGCTCGTTAGTAGCATTATTATTATTGACGATTTTACAAAAACAACTATCTCCAGTTAGGGCTGCAATTTTGTATGCACTCGAGCCAGTATGGGCTGCGATTTTTTCTTTATTTTTAGGAATGGAAGGAGAAGTAACAACTTGGTTATTTATTGGAGGAGGCGCATTAATTGTAGGTAATTTAATTGTGGAAATTACTAATTTAAAAATATCAAAAGAATCTGTAGGAAAATTAGAAATTGAACGTAGATTTTTATTAGAAAAACTACCAAATAATTTAGGCGAAGGAATATTAACAGAACAAGTTTATTTGCCATTAAATAATTTAACGATTAAACAATCAGAGCTTTTTTATGACGATAAAATAGTTACAAGAATAACCGAAGAAAAACAGTTACATGAATTAATAAGTTCTAATAATAATTTTGCTTGTAGAATAAGAAAACAAAATAATAATTATATTTTCACAATAAAATTTAGAGAAGCACCTGGAATTAGAAAAGAATGGGAATGGATTGTTGGAGATAATTTTGAGGAATATTTCACTCTTAAACTACCTCGAATATCTAAGATGCGCTATAAATTACAATATGAAGGGAACATTTGGGAAATAGATGAATTTTTAGAAAACAACTCCAATTTAATTATTGCAGAAGTAGAATTAGAATCATTGGATGTCGAATTAGCTCTACCAAAATGGTTAGATAAAGAGATCACGGGAGAAATAAAATACTTAAATTCCGAATTAGCAAAATAAAAAATCAAACAATAGATGATATATCTAATTTGTTTAGGTGGCGTTATGGGACAACAAGAGTCTAACAATTCTAATGATATTTTATGGGATATTAGAGATTATTTAGATGCGAATAAAAAAACATTGAAAGACATTTTTAAAGATCTAGATGATGATGATAATAAAAACATCTCAGTTGAAGAATTTAAATCAGGATTATTAAAACTAGAAATTGCAAATATGACTGAAGGATCAGTAGATAATTTAGTAAAAGTTCTCGATGAAAATGGTGATGGAGAGATTAGTCTTAAAGAATTTAAATCAGCATATAACGAAGATAATCTACCAGCAAAAATAGTTGAACCAGATAATTTCAAAGCTCCTAAATCTACCGATAATGTTTCGGTTATTACTTGTGATATGGAAGGTAGAATAGAATCATTTAGTGATGGGGCATCAAATATTTTTGGTTACACTTCAGATGAAGTTATAGGAAAAATGCGCGTTTCCCAATTTTCACCAGGTAGGGTAGTTTTAGGCCATGTTGCTAATTGGCTTAGTACTGCTACTAATGAAGGGAAATATGAGGGCGAAACTACATTTGTTCATAAAAATGGAACTTACATTCCTGCTACAATTGAAATCACCCCTGTATTCAAGAAGGTAGATGGTGAAAGAAAACAAGTAGGCTATGTAGGTAAAACTAGAGTTCTTGATAAAGATCCTTTGGAAACAATGCCAGAAGAACCTTGGTGGGTTACCCCATTAACTTGGGTTGCAATTACAAGAATGCCTTTTGTTGTAGCAACGTGGATGCCAATTTTATTCGCAATGGTCTGGGCATTTAATGGAGGGATTCATGATGTATCTTGGGATACTGATTTCTCAATGCCGTTATTTTTCCTAATCTTTTTAGGAGGTACAACATTACATCTATCCGCAAATATTTTCAATGATTATTTTGATTGGCAAGCGGGCGTAGATCAAGCTAACAATGATTATTTCCTCCAATATTCGGGAGGTTCTAGATCAATAGAATTGGGAATAATTACTGAAAAAGGATTATTTAATCTTGGATCCATATTTTTGATGATTGCGACATTTTGTGGCTTTACTTTAATACTTGGCCCATGGGTTCCTAATTTTCAATTATTTATTTATGCAAGTATAGGTGCTTTAGGTGGATATTTTTACACCGCCCCTCCACTGAAACTATCTTCTAGACAAGGATTAGGAGAATTATCAATTGGTTTATTATTTGGTCCAGTATTGACAATGGGAACAGTTTATGCATTTACAGGCTGCCATTCATTTGATGCATTCTTAATCGGTATACCATTAGGATTATTCACTACTGCAATATTGTGGATCAATGAATTCCCAGATACTCCTTCTGATATTGAAACAGGAAAGATACATCTAGTAGCAAAATTAGGTGTTAAAAACGCAAGATGGGGATATTTAGTATTGATTGGAATGGCTTATATTTCATCCATTTTATTAGTTATGTGTGAATTAATGACTAGTGATACGCTAATTTTGCTAATCACTATCCCTTGGGCGGGTTGGTTAGTATATCGATTATTCCAAGATTATCAGAGTAGAGATTTAGTTTCTACAAACGTTCAAACAATTGCTTTACAGGCTGTTGCAGGATTACTATTAATAATTGGAGTTTGCGATATTTTTTGAAAGATTAAAGGTTAGATCTCGCTTCTTTAACTAATTTAATAATTTCAACTCTCAAATCGTCAGCCTTAATTCGTTTATTAAATGAGCTATAAATTGATTTCTCAGGCTTTTGAGAAGCCATCATAATGCCGCCAGAATCTAGGTCTGTCATTTGAACAGACTCAGGTTTAAATCCGTGAAGTCCTTCACAAATTGCGATCATCGCATCTTCGTGATCTTCATTCATATGTTCTACAGATTCATCCTTAACATTATCAATTTCAGAATCAGAAACAGCACCAAGAAGTTCATCTCCTTCAATCCAACATATTTTTCCAAAACCAGCAATATATCTTACTCGTTCAATATTATTCATTTTCCAAAAGAAGAAGTTATGTGTTTTCAAATAACTTTCAGCATTAGGGACTCTTTGACAGTATCTAACTAGCATATTCTCTTCTTCTTCTTCAGAAATTTGAATACTATTTTCTAATTTTTCTGGACTTAGCTCATCAATTCTTGACGGTGAAACAATTCGAGAAAAACTTCCAATTATACTTGCTCTCCAATGAGATTGAGGATCTCCACTAGGTTCTGGGTGTGAAATAAATAAGCAAGATTTAGGAGAATTTAGTAAGTTTTTGGTATGCGCAGCGATTTCTGCAACAAGTATGTATGGATGCCCACTCCTATCAATTGCAAATGGTACAATTGAACCATAAGGAAAACCCTCAATTCCTTCGACATTAGAAATTGTACATAGCGTTCCTTGATGAACATCTTCTAACCATTGTGCAACGTTTTCCGCAGGACTTTCATTCTTCTTCGCTAAAACCTCAGCCATTTCGGAAGCGCCCTCATCATCATTTCTTTCATTAGCCATAACTTAGCGGTATGAATAATTACATATCAAATTAATCATTATAATCAATATGAAGGAGCGCTCATTATCCACTCTGTATATGGTTTATGCCAATCACGTAATTGATCTGTTTCTAATCGAATTTGTAGCCCCTCTCCTTCTTCAAGCATCAAACCGGTTAACTCAAAATCAATCACTACCTCATTAGATCTAAAATTTTCATCATAAATCACATCATTAGAAATTATTTCACCATTATTCGTAGTTTGAATTATAATTCTAAGGTGACATTCCTGTAATGGATTCCTCAAAGAACATGACTCACTACTTCCATCATGTTCGGCTCTAACAAATCCGCTAATTTCATTTCCATTTGTTAATGGAGTAATATCTATTACAGTATCTTTTGCAGTTGGAGCACACTCACATTCCATGTTATCTGATTCAACAAATGCAGCAAAATTGACAATTACCCATAATGCACTACTTTGTATTTTTTCAGAATCAATTGAAGTAGCTCGTATTCTGTAAGTTCCAGGTTCTGAATATGAGTGATTAACACTCTCTCCTATTCCAGAAGCCCCATCACCAAAGTCCCATGTGATAACCCCAGAAGGATTAATGCTAGTAAATTTGAATACGTGTAATACTTCAGTAATTACCTGTTCTTCATTATTATCCCCTTCGTCTACTTCGATAAGTGTGTATGAATTAGTACCGTCTTCAAAATCAACTTCAATATCAAACCAATCGGGTTCACTTCCAACGTTTGAAATATTTTTAGTAATTAGTGCACCAGTAGAAACTGAAATCAATACGATTGAAATAATCGTAATTAACGATAGATGATATTTCATGTAATAATTTTACTAATGAAGTATATGTTAAAAACACTTGTTTATATTCATTAAAATTAATTTAAAGATTTGAAAATTTTTCTAGTGTAGTTTTAATCCATTCTTCACATTCATCATCATCTTCATAATCTACATCACAATCGATTCGGTCGTTAATTCTCGTACCACCTTTTTGCTCAATTAATACGTCCCATTCTTTTCCTGATTCACAGAAGAACTCGTAATCAGTATCTCCTAATGCTAGTACTGCAAAATTAACTCCTTCCATACTACCATCGTCAGCTTCACAAGCGGATTCATAAAGGTCTTCAGCATTTGTAGGTTGATCTCCTTCTCCCCAAGTACTTACACAAATTAATAGTAATTTTGCATCAGATAATTCATCTACGGTAATATCTTCCATATCTACCACATTTCCCTCTAAATCGTAATCTTTAGCAAAACTCTTCGCATCATCAGCTAACGCCTCAGCATTTCCAGTTTCTGTTCCAAAAATAATTAACACTTCGTTCCCGCTCATATTCATTCCTCTTCTGTATTCTCCTTATATTCATTTGTTTTATCCTTTATTATAACCCTCAACGGATTTGATTTTGATTTTGGTATAATTTCACTTGTTACACCAAACACATTAGCAATATTTTCTTCTGTTAAAACGTCTTCAGGAGTACCATCAGCAACGATTTTCTTATCATGTAGTAATAAAATCCTATCTGCAAATCTGGCAGCAGTATTGATGTCGTGGATTGCTATTAATGCAGATTTAGTACCTTCTTTTTTTGAAACTAATTTTTTAATACAAGTCATTACTTCTATTTGATTTTTTAAATCTAAGTCACTCGTTGGTTCATCCATTAAAAATAAATTAGGATCTTGTGCAATTGCTTTAGCAATAATTACCCTTTGTCTTTCCCCTCCCGATAATTGATTAAATCTTCTAAATGCAAAATCTTCAAGATTCAAAAATTTCAACGTCTTACTAACTTTATCTCGATCTTCGTTACTTATTCTCCAACTAATGTGGGGTCGTCTTCCTAAAAGTACAACGTCAAAAACTTCCATTGAGAAACTTGTTAATACAGACTGAGGAACATATGAAATCCTTTTTGCCAACTCAACTAAATTAAGATCAGAAATATCATTAGATTGAAGTTTGATATTTCCAGAATCAGGTTTTAATATTTTATTAATACATTTCAGTAAGGTAGACTTCCCAGCACCATTTATCCCCAGGATAGCTATTAATTGATTATTAGGAATTGAAATATTAACATCTTCCAAAACGTGATTATTTTTCCAACTAAAGTTCAAATCCTCAATTTCAATAACCTCTCTTAATTTGCGGGGGGGACTCATTAAAAACCACTCCTATTTCTTAACAATAAATACATGAAAAATGGCCCTCCAAGTATAGATAACATAATTCCTACTGGAATAATAATTGGAGCAAATAGTGTGCGACCAAGCGTATCCGCTAATAACATTAACAGTGCCCCGAAAACAGCAGAACAGGGAATCAATTTTCGATAGTCATTTCCTACAATTAACCGACTCATGTGTGGGGCGGCTAACCCCAGAAATCCAATCAATCCAGTAAATGCGATTACAATCGAAGTCATTAATGCCGAAAAAATCAAAATTTTTTTACGAGTAACTTTAGGGTCAACTCCCGTAGAAATTGCAAAATCATCTCCGCCTAATGAGAGAGTATTCAAATCCCATGCACGGATTAATGCGAATGGCATTAGTATTATTACAATAATCATAATTAATACAGCGTCCCATAATGTAGGTCTAGATAGACTTCCAAAAGACCAATGAGCGAGTTGAGAAAGTTGCGCATCTGTTGCGAAGTATTGCATCGTTGAAACTATAGCCCCCGCAATGAATGTTATTGCGATTCCAACTAGAATATAAGATTCCGCAGAAACAGATCTCAAATTTCCTAATTGTATTATAATTGCTACAACAATTAAAGAAAATAAAAAAGCATTTACAATAATAGCGAGAGAATCTGAATAAAATAGGATAAATTCTATTGGTGGCCAATATAAAATTCCTGGAAACAATCCAAAGAAACTAAACAAATATGCTAACTCTCCAGAAATAGAGAACCCGATTACGATAGCTAATGCGGCACCTAATGCGGCACCAGAAGCAACCCCTAAAGTTAGTGGAGAAACTAATGGGTTGCCAAGACAACCTTGCATCAAAGCGCCTGCTGTTGCTAAAGCAATACCCCCAACTATTGCCATTAAAATCCTAGGAAAACGTAACTTCCAAATTATATCAGATTGAAGTGTAGTAGCCTCTTCAAGACTCAAAACAATTTTTAATGTAGTTAAAAAATCTAAATTAGTTGAAGAACCCATACCCAAAGCAAAAATAGCTAACAAAAAAGTAGAAACAGTTAATATAAAAATTAATAAAATTTGTATTTTTGAATTTTGAATATGTTGATTAGAAATATTATCCATAATATCAAAACCTTATGAATAGCAAACAAATTTACCCTTTTTTTCTATTTTATGATATTTTTCAAAAAAATCCTCAATATATATATTTGAATCTATATCTGTAAATAATTCAGGATGCAAAACTTTTGCTAATGTAGGTAATCCATGAATCATCATTGGCCCAGCAAATTCTCCAGACATGATTATCATTCTATTATTATTTACAGCATCCATATTATCGAAACCAGCCCTATCTCTAATAAAATCCATATGAGTTCCACACATATCATCCTCATCAAAAGCATTAAACCCAATATCAAAAGTTATGCCATCAAACATTAAAACATCAGGATTTTGATCTAATATTGCCTCCATATCAACGTGAGTAGTGTGGCCTGGCAAGTCTTTAAAAACATTAATTCCGCCCGCTTTTTCAATAATATCAGTCCATTGAGATGTACCAGTAAGTACAACAGGATCTCTGGTTAATGATGCATGATGTTCCATTACAACAGTCGGTCTTTCATCTTCTGAAATATTAGAAGTCCTCTCTAAAATCTCATTTTCAATTGCATCAAAATCATCGAATAAAATTTGTTTTTCCTCCTGTTTATTAAACAAGTCGGCAATTACCCCAATTTCTGCCCTCAAAGAATCATATTTGTAAAAGTCAAGTGCTAGAACCCTAATACCTACAGGCTCCAATTTATTTTTAATAGCGTTTGTATCAACCATTCCATTAGTTGCAAAAACAATGTAAACTTCAGGCCGACAGTCAAGCAGCGCTTCGAAATCAATTTCAGAATGGGCCGATTGTTGAATAATATGCGTATCAGCAAGTTCCGGCCAAAGTGCCTCATCATAAAAATCACCAGAAACACCAACAATTACTGATGAATTGACGTTCAACATTCTCATTACGCTTGCTGCATAAGTATTTGTTATGGCAATTCTTGAAGGAGATTCCTCAAAATAATGGTAAACACCAAGTGAATCCGTTACACCAATCCCTCCATCCACATTTTCATTTGAATCAACCGACCCCATAGATTGTAAACACCCAGGTGAAAAAATTAATACAATAATTAGAATCACAAACAATTTATTTAAATTAGCCAAGGGCAATAGTCTGGATAACATATTATTCATTTATATTCCACCTTCTTTTGAAAACTATAGCAAGTGAAATCGCTAAAACAGTTGAAGGTATACCAATTGCAGGAACCTCACGACTCTCCTCTTCGACTACAAGGATGTCTTCTACAGTTACAAAAATTGAAGGTGAAAGAGATGAAACCTTTCCATTAAGTAGGGACGCTTGTAATCGAATCCGATTTTGACCCAAATCAAATGAATTTATTTCAGTATGATTATCAGTCCCATTATAAAATTCGACAATTTCTCCTTCCGAATTCTCTACTATAACAGAATACCAAGCAACATTTTCAATATTTTCCCAAGACAATGTAACAACTTCATTTTTAATTATAGTTTCAGAGGAAGCAGAGATCACAGGAGGCTCTAAAATAAAATAAATATTCAAAAATAGCGAATCTCCTTCAACAATTTGGCCAGAATTCATTATTGCATTCAATTGGAATAAATATTCCCCATCCTCTTTATTTTCAATATTTAATGATGTTTCATTCCCTTCATAAATAAGAACATTATTTTCAAAAAGTTGGTAAGATGACGCCCCCTGAAAAGCAGCCCATTGTACAACAAAATCATCATCACTAATATTTCCTTCTTCTGTGATAAATTGTGGCGTCATCGGAACATCAAACGATGTGAGCTCGAAAATAACGGAATCACTATGAGACCCAGGCAACCTATCTATTTTTTTAATCCAATTTCTCACACTTTCATTATACCACAATTCCCAAGACACAATTCCATCATTTATATCCGTAATTTTATAATAGGTAGTTGAGAAAATTCCCGCAGGAGTCTCAATCATTACATTTTCTGTAATTGATATAATATTCGAAGTATCATCATATCCATTTGGATGCCCAGGAACTCCAATTATATTTGTTCGATTAAAATGTAATGAAGCCCCATCGTTTGCATCAAATAGATTTACTTCTTGATCATCTTCCATAAGTTCCCAACCTAGTATACCTTCTTGATAGTAAGAAGAAGATGAAGGCGCGTCTGTCCAATATGTTTTGATATCTAATAGATTGTTTGCATCAACCCAACGATAAGCCTTTTCTCCTTCTTCATAATCTTCATCAGAAACTCTGACCAAAAATGTCTCACGTTCTTGTCCGAATGCATCAGTAATAGTTTCTGAACCTATAGCCGTGTAAGTTTTGTTTTGATGGAATTCCGGTGTATGAACAAGAGAATAATCCCAACTCATTCCAATGGACCATAAATCCTCTCTGGATTGTTCAGGTATCACAATTAACAACAAGGGCTGTGAATTAATTACAGTGCCATTATTATTTGTAGCCTCAATTTGAAATTCAAAGGTACCAGCCTCTTGAGGAAAGAACATAAATGAATTAGCAGCACCTTTGTAAGCAATATCATCATTCATGTATAATGAGAAGAAATCTGTATAAGCTCCTCCCAACCACTCAATTATAAATGGAGAATTAGAAGGGATTGTTTGAATAGAAGTAACAAATGTAACATTTTCAGGTAAATTAACTTCAAGAGTTGAAGTTATATTCATCCACCCGACTCCCTCATTTACTATTTCATTAAAAGGCTCAACAAGATCTATATCTTCCAATTTAAATGAAAAATTTTGGGTTGAATTAATATCTAAATTTTGAAATAGGAAAAATCCATCTGAATTTGTAATTACACTATTGCTACCATTGCTGACCACAACATCAGGAATTGGAAAACCTAAAGGATCAATAACATATCCATATTTACTATTTTTCCCAAAATAAAAATCAAAATCATTTAAATCCGGGGCACTAGACGAACCAGCTTCTAACTTAAAATGTAAATTTTGGACAGATAAAAAAGGATCTTCAAAGGTGGTTTGAATGGTATAATATTCACCAATTTCCAATAAATCAAATTCTACCCTACCGTCATCTGGAATTTGAATTTCATTATTTTCCAAAATTTTAATTGAAGTTGAAGAAGAGCTCGAAACAGGGCTCCCATTTCCATTAAAAATCTCCGCAGTAATCCAATTCATCCCTTCATACCAATCTAATACCATATCTTCCGAAAAGAACATTTTTCTATAAACTACAGAGTGTCCATCATTCATGAAATAAGCACGGACAGTGTGTTCCCCCGGACTTATTCCTGAAAATGTATAACTTCCATTTTCTGACCAAACCGATGTCATTGAATCAACTTTAATTGATGTCTCATTGGCTAAATCTCCGTCATATGTAAATACAAATCCTGACAATGTGAAAGTTTCTTCTTCCTCAGCCGAAACATTTAATGGAGCTAAAATAACAGAAGTAAGAAGCAAAACCGACAAAATTTTAGCCTTCATGAACATTCGAATAGCAACTAATATTTAGGTCCACCTAAAAAAAATTTAATGGAAATTATCAGAAATATATTTTTTAATTAATTTTACAATAACATACAACATATTACATACCCCTTGACAGGCAATCCAAATATCATATGGCTATAACTAGCGAAGACATCCATGTCGTAGATCTTGATCGTTCAAGACTAAGTCAAGTTTTTTGGTTTTTTTCTGGATTCATCATTATGAGTATCGGTTTGGTAGGAATTATTGTCCCAGGGTTACCCACTACACCTCTAATGATTCTTGCAGCAGCATGTTACGCTAGATCTAGCCAAAAATTTTATGATTGGATTATCAATAACAAAATGTTTGGACATCATGTTAAGAATTATAGAGAAGGAAAAGGAATCCCCCGGAAAAGTAAACCAATAATTTTGGGAACGATGTGGGTCTTTGTTTTATTTGCAGTACTTGTTGCAATTCCTGATAGTGCGCCGCAAGTTTCTAAAATCACGACATTGGTTTTGGCTTTGATAGGAACAATTTTTATTCTTCGAATTCCTAATTTGTAGGTATTGGTTTCGAAAAAGCATTTTGTACAAGATTCCCTAATCCTTTAATCCAATTTGGATTATCATTTAGACAATTGACAACAGTTAATTCCTGCCCTCCATGTTTCAAGAAATGATCTCTAATTTCAATATCAAGCTCCTCTAAAGTTTCTAGTCCATCAGCAAGGAAAGCAGGCGATACAATCACAATATTTTTCTTTCCTTTTTCAGCCAACAGTTCTACCATTTCTGTTGTAGAAGGTTTTAACCATTTGGCTGGACCAAGTCGACTTTGATAACTAATTGACCAATCTCCTTCGCTTATTCCTAATGCACCAACTACACATAATGTTGTGAGCATACAATGGTGGGCATAACACATTGAATTGGCATCGACATCTAATGTACAGCAATTATTCACTTTTTGACAATGTTTTCCGCTTGAGTCTGAACGTTTTACATGAGAAATAGGAAGTCCATGATATGAGAATAGTAGATGCGCTCCTTTAATTAAATGGGGTTTAATAGATTGAGCCAATGGTTCAATAAATGCGGGATTAGACGGGAAATGAGGTAATTCAATAATTGAAGGGGCCCAATTCATTTCTCTCAGTTGCTTATATGCCTGCTTTAATGAAGATTCTGTAGTTGCTTGAGCGTGATGTGGAAATAATGGCGCTAGTAATAATTCTTCAACACCCTTTTCCTTCAATTTCTCTAATCCAGAGCGTATACTTGGATTTCCATATCTCATCCCCACTTCACATTCCACATTGTCTAAACTTAATTCTAACGCATCAGCCATTCTTTGAGTATATACTCGAAGAGGCGACCCCTCTTCCATCCAAATACTCCGATATCGGGGTGCAATTTTTTTGGGACGTGTACGAAGAATAATTCCACGAACTAAGAGGTGTCGAAGCGGCGCAGGAATATCAATAACATCGGGATCAAGTAAAAATTCTTTAAGATACGATTTTACAGATTTTACAGTTGGTTCATCAGGAGTACCAATATTCATCAGTAGAACTCCTTGAACTCCCATGTTCAATTTAAATGAACTTAGGTTGTAATAATTTGCCTTTAAAATATATACAAATTAGAAATAATGTATTCCAAAAGGATAAGAAATATCTTTTGTACCCAAGAACATGTCTAGGGTAGTAATAGGAATAGTTCTAATATTTTTATTTCAGATTATTTCTTCTCTAATTATTTATGATAAAGAGTTGACAGTATCTGAAGTGCCCGTATTTAATTCAAATAATTTAGATTGTAACAACTCCCTTACAACACCACAAAATGAGATACATGTAGATAATCAGTTAGGAAATAATAATTTTTCAGGAATAGTAGATTGCCCTTTTCATTCAGTTACTGAGGCATTAAAAGTTTCTAAAGATGGAGATACAATAATAATTCATGAAGGAGTATATCATGAAGAGATTCTTATTGATAATTTTGAAAACTTGACAATTCGTGTAGCTGAAAATGAAAGAGTTGTTTTTGACGGCACTGAAAGTATTACTCATGATTTAAATGGAACTTGGGGCCTTTCAACTAATAATATACATGAAGTTGAGATTAATAAGAATGGTTGGCAAGTATTTGTCGATTACAAAGAACAAATACCCGCAAGATGGCCAAATGCAAATTTTTCTGATCTTTCGGTATTTGATCAAACAGATAATTGGGCAAAAGGAACAATTGGCGATGGAGGGAGTTATAGTAATGGAGAATTAGAAGACTCTGGAAAATTAAATACAAGTGGAATTGACCCTATTGGGGCAATAGCAGTCCTTAATGTCGGCTCGTTTAAGACTTGGAGTAGGACTATTACAGATTATAATCTATCTACTAACACATTTTCATATGAATTAGTTCCAAATTGGAAAACTAAACATCATTATTATTTTTTGGAAGGTAAGAGAGAATTAATTGATTTTCCAGGAGAATGGTGGTTCGATAGTTCAGGGAAAAAATTACATATGATGTTTGAAAACGGGACAGATCCAAATAATTTAGATATCAGAATCAAAACTCAACCTTTTGCATTTAATATTACAGATAGCAATAATATCTCAATAGAAGGTTTAGAATTTTTTGCAACGACATTTAGAACAGATGATTGTAATGGCTGCACTATCAAAGATTCAGATTTAATGTATCCAAGTACTTCAAAAAGAGGTTTAGGCATAGCAGGAGAAGATGTTGAGGAAAGATGGGTTTCAAGAATGGACTTTTGTACTAATTGTTTAATCGACAATTCTTCATTCGCATATACCGATGGTTCAGCACTAGAATTCCATGGAGCCGCACTAAAATCACATAATAATACTGTAAATAATTCTCATTTTGAATTTATTGATTGGTCTTCTTCTGATTTAATTGGATTGATGGTTACAGTATATGATGGAGGTAGAGATAACACCTTTTCAAATAATACAGTTTACAATACAGGAGCATCATCAACATTAAGCATTGGAGATTCCCCAAAAATATTTTTTAACAATATTTCAAATACAGGATTTATTCAAAGTGATGGAGCAGTAGTTCAAATGATGATGTTAGAACAAGAGGGTGCTGAAATTGCATATAATTGGATTCATAACACAGAAAAATATGGAATTAGAATGGACGGTCCAGCAGGTGGAACAAATATTGGCAGAAACACATCAGTACATCATAACGTATTATGGGATATAAAAACAGGAATTATGGCTAAGGGAGATTATCATGATATTAGTAATAATACTGTGTTTGGAGGTGGCTTAGATTTAGGTAAAAATGACATTATTATTTTATTTGAAAACGGGGAAGGGAATGAAAACTCATCAACTAATAATAATGCTGCAGATAAAATTGCGGCCCATAGATCAAAATCATATGAAGAGCACCCCATTCCAGGAAGTTTTATTGATAATTATAATGGATATCAAGAGACATTAGGTCAAGTAGGAAATTTATTGTCTGATCCCGATAATTATGATTTTAGACCTATTCCCAACTCGATTTTAGACAATTTAAGTGCTGGAGCATATGATACATTAGATCTAAAGCCATGGCAAGCAGGAGCAGAACGAAAATGGGAAAAAATGAGATCATTAAACCAAGGCTGTACAAATATTTCAGCAATAAATTATGATGATTTGGCAGGAATAAATAATCATGATTGTGAGTTTGAACC
>DAGQ01000005.1:0-644 GCA_002498205.1 Euryarchaeota archaeon UBA596 | reverse complement strand
CTGAACCTGAACCCGAACCTGAACTGGATTCAGTCGTTAACACAAACAATGAGTCCGAAGAAGATTTAAACACAGAGCTAAATACAAATGATGAGATTGAAAACAATGATAAAGAACCAAATACCAAGCTTATAGAAGATACTGAAGAGTCAAAAACTATACGATTAGGAATAATTATTGGAGTATTTATGCTACTAATTCTCCTTTTCACTTTAATGATTAAAAGAGAATAAGGAAAGTCATTTTTTACCGAACATTACTAACGTACCAATAAAATCCTCACTGGCAGCAACTTGATGAATTTCAACTTCTTTAAATCCAGCATCTAACATCCCCTTTTTCCATTCATCAATACTAAGTTTTGTCATATGAACATTTAACTTTTCAGGCCAACTATGACTATCTTCATTTTCTAAATAATAATCAATTCCAGCGATCAAAACACCATCATTTTCAAGCCATGAATTATAGAAATTCTTTAACATCTCTAGCGGGTCTTCTAAATAATATAGAAATTCCATACTATGAATGAAGTCATATTTTTCCTTTGGTTCCCAAGAAGGCAATAATGTATGATAATATTCTCCTGCAGGGTCAATTTTTTTAGCTTTCAATATCATTTCTTCTGAACCATCAATGCCTAT
>DAGQ01000022.1:582-3662 GCA_002498205.1 Euryarchaeota archaeon UBA596 | reverse complement strand
GTAGAATGAACTCAATTAATTGAAAACTTTTGATCTTCAGGACTCCACCTAAATGGTAAATATCCAAGAGCATGAGCGGTATGTCTCATTTTCACAATTGCTAATTTTCTACTGATGTCATCCCCGTTTCGTTCCATTGTCAAATGAATAACTCCGTCAGAGAGATAATCTTCTACTCCAAATTCTCCAAATTGTTTTTTATCTTCTCCAGTCATTTCACAAATAAATAATGAAGTTAAGCCCATTCTTCTTACCGCTTCAAATAATCTGAAAATTTCATCTCTTGGATTTTCCATTTTAGTTAATGTAAAGAATGCACCAAGACTATCAAAAACTAATACTTCAAATCCAATATTATCTCTATAATTTTTTAATTGTCTAATTAATTGGCCCATCCAATCAACTTTTCCTCCCATGCCTTGTTCATCTAATTTAACTCTTAAATCAACTAAATCAATAATTGCAATACGATTTCTAATACGGTTATCATCTACGTCCATACCCATATTTGCCATGTGTCCGCGTAAACTTTCCTTACTCTGTTCAAGTGTGACATAGATGCCAGAAGTTGGCCCTTGCATTACTGCATTGTATAACATTCCAAATGAAACACTAGATTTCATAGAACCACTTGCACCCGCAACTAGTACAATATGGCCTTCTGGAATTCCTCCTTGCATCATTTCATCAAGACCGCTGATTTCTGTTGGAATTCTGTTCAAAACTCTCCCCCGACGACCAAACCAAGAGGGTCTAACACATGAAAGTAACTCTTAGAAAATATAGTAAATGATACATATTATTTATTGAATGGCAATAATAGGGCAAATTAATGAGGCTAGATGGTATTTGGTTAGCCTCAGCATCAAAGAGAAGATCAATTTTATTGGAAGATTTAATTTTCGAAAAACCAAGAATTAAATTAGTTTGCTCCCCTTTGATTGAAGATGAAATATCTCCAAAAAAACCTACTTTGAAAGAAACTGTATTTTCAATAACGAAAATGAAAATGGAGAATGCATTTTTAGAGATTTCTTTAGGTAGGCTTGAGGAATTAGATTTTAGAGGAGATAGTGTAGATATTTCAAAAATTGTAACTATTGTATCAGATACACTAGTTGAAGATCCAGATTCATTTGAACAGGTTTTTGGAAAACCCTCAGATATTTTAGAAGCCGCCAGTATGTTGAAAAGGTTATCAGGAAGAAAACATAAAGTGTGGAGTTCTACAGGATTTATTATTCATAGGTCATTAAATTTCAATCATATTCCAGATTTTGAATTCGAGAATTGGTTAGGATATATTTGGACTGATTTTTCTACTGTAGAAATAGATGATTTAAGTGAGGAAATTCTATTTGAATTATTAAATTCTAATTCTTGGGAAGGAAAGGCTGGAGCATATGATTTAGATGGAAAAATGTCAAAATATGCTAGGGTTAAAGATGGGGAAAAAATTACTGTTCTTGGTTTATCTTCAACTGCGATGAATAAGTTAGTAAATTTATTTTAGATTAAATCATATTTTGATCTATCAATAACAATATTTTTTCCAGGCAATAGAAGTAGACTATCTTTTTGATCTAGTGACCAAACTGGAATTCCCCTTTCACTTGAAAGTTGTCTTAGACTTTGTCTACAAGCACGTTGTTGACTATCCATATGTACCATTACTGATAAATCAACAACTACAACATCTCCTTGATATAGTCTAGTTGCCATAGAATCTATTGGTAATCTATTCATTGAATTTGGTGTTACATATCTTAGAGCATTTGAAGGTATTTTTTTGGATGATGAATTTACACGTAATCCCAAATCATGAAATGGTTCACCTTTAGGAGTAATCGGTCCATCCCAATTGATTTTTGTTTTGGGTAATTCTGATTGAACAGTAGTTTCAATTTCAATAGGTTTTTTTTCCTCTTCATTTTTTGTGATTTGATTATTTTTTTGTATATTTGTTAGCTTTTTACGTTCTACATTTTCTTCAGGATCGGGTAACCCTATGAAATGCCAAATTTTTTTAACCACTCTTATCAAACCGATGCTAATTCTGATTGAACTTAAATTTCGGGTATGATTTAGTTTAATTTTATTGTTTTTTATATTAAATTCAATATGCGGTCAAAAGAAAATTGTGGGTACCCACCCAACTAATGTGTGTTGGAAGGGAGTTGAATGGGCTTAACCACTTAATTGTGTATTAGTTATTCATTTTGAGACAAGAAATCTTCGATTAAAGTGGCAATTTCCATTGCTTCTCTACGATACTTAACAAATCTTGACTTAAGCAAAAACATCTCAACAATTGCATAAGGAAAGAAAAGGATTGACCATCTTGATGATGAACCGAGAATTGAAATCTTTTCAGCCTTTTTAGTCAATACAATCATCAACGTAAGGCTGGTTTCATGAATATTATATTGTTTACCAGCAAGGCGGTAGTTTGTATTCCATCTATGGGTCATTGTGTATCTACTGTTCTGAGAAATATATTGCGGTAATAAATCAAACGTTTCCTCAGTCATATTCGTCCTTTCACGAAGCAGTAACAGATATCTTCCCTTGATACTGAATTGTTTCAAATTTCCATCATTATTGTTCTGATTTATTGATAATGCAATTTTTGGTTGAAGGTTTTGACTAGTTTGCGTGTTTCCCGAGATAGAAACACTTTCGGTATCTATTGATTGTGAAGGTGTTGTAATCTGTGAGACATTGACCCCAGTATCTTGATTCTGAAGTGATTGGGTCTGGGGTGGTGCATCTTTTGGCGGCGCAGGAATCCATTCTGTACCATTCCAAAGCCAATTTCCATCTGGTGACAAGGTTCCGGACATGGTATCGCTAATCCACCTAATTTATTCAATTAATCGCCTAAACTACTAACAATTGTTTCGGAGGTGTTACAAGGGGTTATCCGATTACCCATTCAACATCAATTATCAATTGTAAGGGAATGCAGTCGGTCTGTTTGTTCGCTACCCACTTAACTCCCCTTTCGCACGCGGGTGTAGGATGGGTGCGAGATACAAGAATTCGTATTATTATGCGATTACACCTGCTCCGATAATCAA
>DAGQ01000022.1:0-221 GCA_002498205.1 Euryarchaeota archaeon UBA596 | reverse complement strand
CGGCGAGGGCGTTAAAGACCAACGAAAACACGATGTGAATTCCCCTCTCTTCGGCTCTGTTGTAAGGATACAGTTTGTTGACTTCTTCCTTTCCACCCTTGATGCCGAATAAGGGTCGAAAAAGAGATGCTCGTCTGGCGATTTCAAAGCAAATCATCACGCCTACAAAGACGACTATGGTTCCGATGACCATCGACATGTAATACCCCAACCCGATCAAA
>DAGQ01000027.1 GCA_002498205.1 Euryarchaeota archaeon UBA596 | reverse complement strand
TTTCAAATCAAATAATTCAAGAAGTTCTCTTGAATTCAAAATAAGTATTCCGTCAACAAGAATTATTTTTGTGGGATTAATTTTTTTTGTATTTTTTAATCTCGAATGTGTGGAAAAATCATAACATGGAATATTTACAGAATTACCCTGTTTTAATTTTTTTAAATGTGATGCCATTAATTTAAATTCCAACATTTCAGGATGATCAAAATTAATTGCACCTCCATCGTAATCAAATTTTTTACTCAAATCAAAATAATAATTATCTTGACTGATAATTTCACATTTATTTATTCCAATTAACTTTGAAATTCTTTTAGCAAGCGTTGTTTTTCCTGAACCGCTCCCTCCTGCTATGGCTATAATTTTACAAGATTCATGCAGCATTAATATGCCAAAAAATGAATTTAATAAGAATTTGATGTATTATTTTTACAAATCATAGTCAATTTATGAGGTTCTTTATGAGGGCCAAGCGTTTCGGGTAGTCTAATGGATAACGTGAAAAGCAAGGTTGTTAATGATACAATACATGGTTCTTTTACTATTGATGGTTCTCGTAGAGAACTTCTTTCAACACCAGAATTTAACAAATTATCACACATTAAACAATTAGGATTAGCACACTTGGTTTTTCCTGGAGCACATCATACTAGATTTGAACATAGTTTGGGAGTAAGTCATGTAGGTGGGTTAATGTCTGATTCTGTTGGGCTTGATGATTATGAAAAATCAATGGTTCAGGTTGCAGGAATGTTACATGATGTGGGACATGGGCCTTATTCTCATACATTAGAGCATATTCTTCATGAAAGAGGTGGAATGGATCATATGTCAGTAACCGAAGGAATTATTACAGGAGATTATGATATCTTAAGAGATGGAGAATCCTCAATATTTCCCAATAGAAAATCTGTACCTGAAATTTTAGAGAGTTATGAATTGAATCCTAAAGATGTGGCAAGTTTAATCAGAGGTCCAGATGCACAAGGCAGTGAAAGAAGTTTATTTTGGAATAAAGGCGATGGATTCTTTGGTTCAGATGATGTTACTATGGGGCATTTAGTCCACGGTCCTGTTGATTGTGATCAGATAGATTATTTACTACGAGATGCACATTTTACGGGAGTTAAACATGGAATCATTGATCATCATAGGTTAATTCATTGTTTGAAGAAACACGCAGGAGATGTAGCAATTGGAGAAGGAGGCTTGTCAGCATTAGAAGGAATGTTAACAGCTAGAGCATTAATGTATAGTGCAGTTTATTTCCATAGAGTAACTAGAATTACTGAAGTAATGTTATCACATGCAGTTGAGAGGATGCCAGAAGATGCTAGTGATCCTCTCGATATGCAAAAAATGGTTGATGCAGAAATTTGGCAATTATTAAATGAACAAGGTGGGTACCAACAAGATATTATTCGTAGAATAAAATATCGACAAATGTTTAAGGTTGCAATGACTAGAAGAAAGCAAGATTTAGATGAAAATCAGATCACATCATTACTTGAAATCGCTCAAGATGGTAATAAAAGAAGGCAATTAGAAGATGAAATTGCTACCAGAGCGAAGGTTCCAGAAGGTTATGTTTCAATAGATGTCCCCTCCTTAAAATTATTACTTTCAGAACCTAGAATGGCTCAAGTAGATATTAGAATCGAAGGCGAAGATGGCCGTTTTAGATGGTTTAAGGAACATACGCCTTTAGCAGATGCTTTAAGGACAAGGCAAGTAAGTCAGGCAGTAATGTATGTTACAACTTTACCTAATCATACTGAAACAGTCTCAAAAATAGCAGAAAGATTAATTTTTAATTAATTATTCTTCTTCTAATGGAACTTCAGGTACACTTTTTAGAATATCTCCAATTGATTTTAGAGAATCTTCAACCCATAGCCCTAAACTGGGGTCATTTAATCTTCCAGGGACGCCAATCTCCCAAAGTAATTCTTGTATGCTCTCTGAAGAGTATCTAACTAAATTAATAAATTCAGGATCGACTTTAATTTTCAAATCGTCCTCTAAGGCTGTATATTCTGGAATACCTTCTCCTAAAATTTCTTCCATTTTCTCTAAAATTTCTTCTGTTAATTCATCTGCTTCTTCTTGCAAAATATCCTCTAATGAGGTTCCTAATTTTTGAGACTTTTTTTCTCCAATATTTTCTTGCATGTTAATGCTTTGTTTTCCTTCACCTTCATTTTCAATTTGAGATTCTAATAATTGGCCGAAAACAGTTTTTAATAAAGAACTTAAATTTGAACTATCTACACCATCAATTTCTACTTCTTCCTCAGCTAATTTTGCTAATATATCTTCTACAAATTGTGGATTTATTACTTCTGGATTAAGCATATTCTGTAACATTGGCATTGCCCATGTTGGATCTTGTAGTGAAAGGTTAACATCGAAAAATCCCTGAGAAGAATGTGTTGCAACATCCGCTGGTGGTGGTACAAATTGTTTCTTTGCATGTTTCCAAAGTTGTGTAATTAGTACATTCATATTTAGTGGCTTACCAAGAACTTCGTTAATTCCTGCTTTTGCTGCGGAAATAAGCATATCTCTACTAGTGTCTCTACTTAATAAAACAATTCTAGATTTAAATGAGAATTCTGGATCAGCCATTAATCTTTGAGCACTATCTAATGCATCAGCAGCACGCCATTCTGCATCCAAGACCAAAACATCTGGCATAGTGCCTAGTGCAGTACCTTCAGTTTGTCTTAATGTAGAAGTTCTTGTTAC
>DAGQ01000040.1:489-5143 GCA_002498205.1 Euryarchaeota archaeon UBA596 | reverse complement strand
ATATTATTTATCCACATATTCAGATTTGCCCAGTATAGAGTAATTAGCATTAAAACCATTGCAGCCGAAGAAACTTTTCTTAATCTAGGAATCATTATTCCAACACCGATTAATACTTCGAAAACACCACTTAAAATTACCCAAAAATAAGGATTTCCAAGAATATCAGGTACAATTGGTTCGAACCAAGTAGGGTCTGTGAAATGTGAAATTCCAACCCATACAAAAGGGATGCCATAAATTATTGAAATAATATCTCGAGAATTCATTTACTCACCAAATCAATTCTCTTTCTTGCAATTTCAATATATTCTTTTGAAATGTCACAACCAATATATTTTCGATTATTTTTCAACGCCATTTTACAAGTTGTACCAGAACCACACATCGGATCAAATACCAAATCACCTTCATTAGTCCATGATAGAATGTGATCTTCTGCTAATTTTTCAGGCATTACTGCAGGATGTTCAAATGCGATTTTATCACTTGTAGTTCCATGCATCCCAACAGCATACTCCCAAATATTTGTTCTTGCTTTTTTTGAATTTAGTTTACCAATAACTTTGTTATTTACTCCATCAGGTCCTTTGTTAGTTGGCATTTTTTCAAATCCTTGTCTAACTGTATCAATCATTATTGGATTGTATGTATTAGGTTTTCCTTTAGAAAATACATGCATGAATTCATAACAATTTGTATAAGCATTTGAACGCATAAACGGAGTGTTTTTTTTGCGATAAATCATAACATCATGAACATTAAAACCAATTTCTTGAAAGTAAATTGCTTGTTTAAAACTAGTTAGTGATTTATTTCCGTTCTTAATTCTATCACCGACAACCCAAACTACAATACCACCTTGTTTAGTAACTTTGTATAGTCCATCAGCCACACTTTTGAAATCAAAATCGTATCCTTCATAATTTCTTAATTGATCATATGGCGGAGAAGTAATCGTTAAGTCAATAGAATTTTCATCCATTGAATTCATTAATTCAACACAATTCTGATTAACTAAGTAATTGAATTCCATCTAAAAAGCCTCGTATTGGCGAATTTAGAGTGATGCTGCGAATTCTACAACTTCGTCGTAGTTTGGTTCTACACCTGGATTCTCTGCAACCCAGCGATATTGTACAACTCCATCCTTATCTATCACAATTACAACCCTATTTGCAGAAACATATCCTTCAATTCCTCCAAGTCCAACAAATGTAGCATCATATTTTGTGACAACTTCTCTATCAATATCTGAGAGTAAAGTGAATTCAAGATTGTATTTCCTTGCAAACTCTGCATTTGCCCAAGGCGAATCAACACTAATTCCAAGAACTGCAGTACTAGAATGATTAAGCTTACTTAGATTATCTTGAAATGCACACATTTCCTTATCACAAACACCAGTAAATGCACCTGGATAGAATGCTAGAATGACGTTTTGTCCATTGTAGTCTGCAAGA
Organism: Euryarchaeota archaeon UBA596; assembly: GCA_002498205.1. Lineage (GTDB taxonomy): Archaea > Thermoplasmatota > Poseidoniia > Poseidoniales > Poseidoniaceae > MGIIa-I. The sequence goes on along the minus strand of DAGQ01000040.1, from coordinate 3,680 downwards.
CTTACGTCACTTTTGTCTGTAGTTTTCAATGTAAAGGCGGGTGCGGTATCTCCGATTTTGACCATGATGTGTCCGTTAATCGTCAGCGTATATCTATTTCGTTTTTGAAAGACTCATTAATTTTCCAAATTACAAGATAGAAAAGGTATCCAAATACAATAAAGAATACAGAGATTTCTATTGCCTCTATAGTTCCCCATTGTAAGAATTCATATGTTTCAAAAGTATCTTGAGTTTTGTATCTTAAATAGTCAGTAATTAGGTAAGCAATGCCAACCATGGCCCCATATATCCCTCCTTTTAGGTTAATTTTAACCTCAGATAAAAATAAATTTGAAAGAATGATTGCTTGAGGAATTATGTGACTAATTGTTAATGCAACTTTCCAATACGTTTCAATACAACAAAAGTAAATGTTGGGGAAAGATACCCAAAAAGAAATCATTGTGGCAACTGTCAAAAATATCGCAATTTCAAAAGTAATTAAAGCGATTTTATTGAGTTTAACATTATCTGGATTTTTAGCTGAAAAATAGATTAGAATTGTTGCGATTGTTGCAATTTCTATTGACCATTGAGTCAAATATCTGTAAAGATATGTTAGATCATTTAGAATAATAGGAACAACCATCATAGGGATTAAAGCAAATATAGAAAATAAGCGTAATTGTTGCAATCTTTTTGCAGAAATCCAATCAACTGCTGGTGTTTCAAAATATCCCATTAACTACCCCATGTGGGTTTTTTATTTGAACAATACCTTGACAGTGAGGTAATGTCTCCAAGTGTTGTATGCGAAGAATTCAATATGCAGTTTTGTTATCTCTAATTGTATTATTAAGTCCGCTATCTAGTGTTTTTTTTGAATTTGAATCTTTGGATAAAAAGTACGAAAAATCTTTTTCTGTCGTAGCAAATGACGCTGTTGAAGCTAATGATTATACTTTGGTGTATGAATTAGACATGGGGACAATTGATAATTACAATAGTAATGGAATAAATTATGATATTGATAATAGTGGAAATATTGATTTTACTTTTGATAGAGTTGCATATCATCTTGAACTTCAAAGACCCGGAGAAGAGAGAATTTTTGTTTACGTATCTTTTCCTAGTCTATCCCTTAATGTAGAAGATTTTGGTGTTCCACACATAGGAACAGGAGTTGTGTTTCAACAATTAATTGAGGGACTTCATGTTGAATCAAATCATCCTGATTTAAGTGTAATTTCAGATATCGATACAGGAGTAATTGAATTTTGGCCTAGTAATTATGAGGCTGTAAATGCTATAGGTGTACCCAATGCTAGTGATTCATTGTTTGATTTTGGAGATCGGATATACAACAATAATGCAGGTTATGGAAGTATGCAAATACATGATTATGATTCTCAACAAACACTTTTTTCTTACAATAGATGGGGCTATGATGATATTAATGATTTAGGAATTGGGAATAATCCCGATTCTTCTGGACATCCAGATTGGACATTTACATTAACTGCAGACGATTATGTTCTCAGTACTTTGAGAGTTTTAGTTAGAGACGGACCATCACCTCCAGACTTAGCGATAGAATTAGATTCACCAGATTCTCATCAAATTGTACAAAGACAATTAGACAATAAAGGAACTTTTCCAATTAATGGTAAAATAAATTTAGAATGTGATTTAATTGAAGCAAGATTGATTCAAATTGATGAAAGTAATCAATTAATAGGCCAACCTGGGGAATGGAAAACTATTGCGGATTCTTACAAACCAACAGGCTCTTCCTTTTATGGTTCGATACAAGCAGATTCTGGTTGGTATAAGATGGAATTACAATTTTCATTTCAAGGGGTTCCAATTGCATTTGAGAATATATCACCAATAGGTGTAGGAGAAGTATTCATAATTGCAGGGCAATCTAATTCGGCGAATCATGGAGATACATTACTTTCACCAGAGGATCCAAGAGTTAGTTCATGGGGTTATGAAGATTGGAGTATAGGAAATGATCCTATGCCTATTGCAACAGGTTCTGGAGGTTCACCTTGGCCTGCTTTTGGTGACAACATTGTAGATAGGTATGATGTCCCAGTTGGTATAATTTCTGTCGGATGGGGAGGCACATCAGTATCTCAATGGCTTCCTGATGCAGGTGATGATTTATTTTCTAGAATTGTACTAGCTTTGGATGAAGTAGGCCCACATGGTGCTAGAGCATTACTTTGGCATCAAGGAGAAAGTGATTTGGCTGGAGGAACTAGTACTGAAGATTACACTGTGAGACTTAGTGAAGTTATTACAGCAAGTAGAGTTGAAGCAGGCTGGGAATTACCTTGGATTGTTGCTAGAGCATCTTTCTTACCTAATTATGACACTTCAGACATGGAAAGAATTGTTAATGCCCAACAAGCAGTAATTGATGCAGATCCATTTACATTTGAAGGTCCCTATACGGATGATTTAATTGGGGAACAATGGAGGTATGATGCTGTTCATTTCAATGAAGCAGGATTAATTGAACATGCAAACCGTTGGGATTTATCAGTAGTTCCTATGATGCCAGATTATACAATTTATGATGCAGATCAGGATGGTATAGAAGATGAATTTGATTTATGTCCAAATACTTTGATAGATTCAAGTGTAGATGATGATGGATGTAGTGATTTTCAATTAGATGCAGATGGGGACGGAATTAGAAATGAAAATGATAATTGTTCAGGAACTCCCGTTGGGGAACCAGTATATTCCGATGGATGTAGTGATAGCCAACTTGGAATAGAAGTACAATATGAATGTCTCGGATTTACTAATGTAAGTCACGATTATGATTATTCAGAACCATCTCAAAATTCTTTTAATATTACTGCAATTCTTCACAATTTTTGTGATACAGAGATTATGTATCCAAGTACATATATTGTGAATAATAATACTGGAATTATTACTAGTTCAGATTCTCCAAATTGGAGATATATTATGGGGGCAGTTAATTTTGAATATTCTTACTACAATGTTACTTGGGAAATAAATAGAAATGTTTCTTTGGTTCCTGATGGTACTCAAATATTTTTAGAACTGCATCCTACTCGGGATAATTGTTATGAAAATTGTTCTAGTAACCAAGATTATCAATATGATTTTTCAATGTTATTTGGCAATTATAACCCTGTCATAAATGAAACAGAAATTAATGAAAC
>DAGQ01000040.1:0-123 GCA_002498205.1 Euryarchaeota archaeon UBA596 | reverse complement strand
GATTTTTCAGAGAATATTATATTGAATGAAACTGAAGAAATTATAGAAGAAATTAATGAAATTCAAGATGGTGATGGAGATGGAGTAGGGGATGATTTGGATAAGTGTAGAGGTTATGATGAT
>DAGQ01000081.1:3780-4891 GCA_002498205.1 Euryarchaeota archaeon UBA596 | reverse complement strand
TGAACGTACTTCTTCTGTTGATTCAAGCCAGAATTTATTTATTTGGGGGAAAGCGACTATAACAGCAACTAAAACTACCAAAGAAATAATCTGAATTTTTCCTATCTTCTCAAACATATTAACTTCCTCTAAGACGTTCGCTTAACAGTTTACTAATAATTTTACCGTCGGCTCCGCCCCCAAGTTCTTTGATTACTACTCCCATTAAGGGCCCCATCGCCCCCATTCCTCTCTCTGCAACAAAATCTGCTCTTTCTTCTAAAATCCTATCTATTACTTCTTCTATCGACCCTAAATCAGATGGTTTTAATCCTAAGATTTCCGCTTTTTTCATTGATTGTTCTATAAAATTAGTTACTTCTCCGTCCAGATTAGTTCCTCCTTCAAGAATCATGTTGATTCCTAAATCAACAAGCCCATCTCTAGTAACTCCTCCTGATTCCCTTACTAACAATAATGCCGCTAGCATCTTTATACTTACTTGATTAATATCAATTCCAACGCCTTCTGCGATTTGTATTCGGCTAGTTTCTAATAACATTGATGCCCAAGCTTTAGCAGGTAATTTTTTTAAATCTGTATCTAAATTACCGCTAACCCCAGCAAAAAATTCGTCATCTAATTGCCTTGAAACCAATTGTTTTTGTTGATCGGAAGAAATCTGAAATGAATTCAGCCTATCTATTCTTTCAGATTGTGATAATGGCAATCTTTTAGAAATCTCTTTCCAATAAGATTCTGTTAATTCAAAGGTAGGTACATCCGTTTCTGGGTACATCCTAGCCCCTGTTGGTAAAGGTCTCATTGCCGAAGTCGTACCATCTTCCGGTGCCCCCTTGGAAATAACGACATTTCTAACCTCTTGTGGAATCCTATGCCAAGCCATTCTTGCTCGATTAATTACTGATTCTAGAGCTAATTCTGCTTGCCATTTTGGAGCACAACAAAGTGCAAATGCATCCTTTTCCTCTACTTTCAATGATTCTTTAACTAAATTAACTTCTACCGCTGTAATTCCGTATGCCGGTAACTCATCACTATGAAAAATTCCTGCAACTCCTGCTAATTTTGCAGCACTTGCTAATTCTCTTCCAAGCCTTGGTAGTTGGGA
>DAGQ01000081.1:0-3494 GCA_002498205.1 Euryarchaeota archaeon UBA596 | reverse complement strand
CTGCTAATTTTGCAGCACTTGCTAGTTCTCTACCAAGTCTTGGTAATTGTGCTCCCTTAGAATCTAAACTTTTTGAACCAAGGTTTCCTGCTAAATAAGGTAATTTTACTGCAAGCATCACTCCACCATCAGAAATTGTTTTTTCTATCATTTTTGATTCACAATTAGAAAATGCATCTCCAACATTATGTATCTCTAAGGGTATTTCATCAATCATTGTTTTAGATATTTCTAATTCTATTTCATTTTCAGTATTTCTTCGATCGGGCGGAAGTAAAGGCATTTCTAAAATTGCTCTCAGGGTGTTTGCTAAACGATAAAAATGCAATTGTCTTGCCATTTCTAATTGTATTATCATGGGAATCCATTCTAAATCTTGACAACCTTTGATTTCAACTCTATCACCACATGCAATTGAAACATTAAGATCTTGTCTAATTGATCCTAGCCCTCTTCTAACTCTTCTGGTATCTCTCAAAAGTCCACCTAATGCAATTGCTGTTTCTTTTGCATGTTCAGGAGTAATAATCTCTGGTTCTGTAGCAATTTCTACTAATGGAATTCCTAGTCTATCTAAATTCCAGGTCACTATTTCTCCATTTGGTGTTAACTCTGAAGAAAGTTTTCTCGCACTATCTTCCTCAAGACAAATCAATGAAATCCCTACATCTCCCGTATCAGTTTTTAAATTCCCATGTGTTGATACTAAAGTTGTTCTTTGAAATCCCGATGTGTTTGAACCGTCAACTACGGTCTTTCTCATAGCTTGAAGTGTTTCTACGGGATGTGCATTTAACATTGCTGAAATAACTAATGAAATATCTACGGCATCCCTATCATGCTCTAAAGGCGGTTGATCATCTAATTCAATTAAGCCTGAATTTGGGGATTGTACATAAATAAAACTTCTATTTCTTTTAGTTTCAAATCTTGCGGCAATATCTATTTTACCGCCTTCTCCGCTTGCTGCTCTAAGCTTTCTTTTCGTTCTAAATAAGTTAGGAGGTATAGTATCAACGGTGTAATCAAATAATTTACCTTCTTCCCTAGAATGTAATTTACCTGTTTTTAATTGTTGATGAATTTCTAAACCGCACATAAAGCCCAATTGCTGAGGATTTAGAGTGTTAATATCTGAAATTTCTCCAACTGGTTCCTCAGCCATAATAATCCCAGACATAACTTATGAATAATATTGATTCAAAGATTTAGGCTGATTGCCAAGTGCCATATCCTCCAGGGGCGAATAAATTACCTGCATTTTTAGCCTGTTCTAAATAACCTATAACCCTATCATCATCGAAACCTTCTGCTCTAGTAGCTTCTAAAATTTGTAGCGTTGTTGCATGAGTTCTTGTTGCTTCATAAATTTCATCAATAATTTTTATAACTCGTGATTGTAAATTTCTAGAAGCTGCTGTTTTACCTGACTGGATTGAGGTTTCATCAAAATTATCACCCATTAATTCATGTCTCCAATTTTCAAAGAGACGTAATGCTCTTCTTACATCTTCCTCTTCTGCAATATCAGAAAGTCTTACTTTGGCTGAAGCCTCTGTCATTCTAGATAGTGCTTCTAAAGCTCTAGCGGTAATTGTAATAACATCTTTTCCTTTTTCAAGATTATCTGCAGAGTCTGTAACTTTACCTCTCATTGTTGTATAATAATCTATAATCCTTTTTCTTGCATGGTCATTTAATACAGGATGGTGGTTCCTCTTTGCATAAGCAACATATTTTCTAAACATTTCTCTACTCAAAACCTCTTTTCCTTCGTGATCTTTTGTAGATTCTTTTGTCGGGTCTAACATTGGATCTACTTCATTACCTTGTTCAATAGAAAATTCATCTACCCCTGTTTGACGATTAGCCAAAATATGTGATGCTATTTTTCTATCATATTCCTCACCTGGGGTGTCAGCCATTAACCAAATAACATCGAATCTTGAAAATAATGGCGGGGGCAAATTTACTTGTCTAGTATAGGGTCCTGCTTCATCGGGATGTAAAAAACGTCCTCCTTTAGGATTTGATGCTGCTAAAATAGAGCACCTTGTTCTTAATTTAGCATTTATTCCTGCTTTAGAAATACTAATTGTTTGTTGCTCCATTGCTTCATGAATTGAAGACCTATCTCCATCATTCATTTTATCAAATTCATCAATTGATGCTAAACCAGTATCAGCAAGTGGAAGAGCTCCTGCTTCTAAGGTCCAACGCCCATCACTTGATGAATCTGGAACAGCTGCTGCGGTTAACCCAGCTGCAGAAGCACTTCTACCACTAGTGTATTGCCCTCTAGGTGATAGTTCAGACATGTAATGCAATAATTGAGACTTCGCTGTTCCTGGGTCTCCCATCAATAAAATATGCATATCTCCTCTTTGACGAGTACCATCAGGGTTTCGTCTTGCGACTCCTCCGAAAACCTGTAAGAGAAGGCTTTCTTTAACATTATTATAACCAAAAATAGAAGGAGCGATACTTCTAATTAATAAATCGTAAATATCCTCCCTAAAACTAAGTTCTTTAATTTCATTCTCATCTTCAACAGATATCTTTACATCTTCAAATGGAGTATTACGTTGCTCATATGAATTCACCCTTAAAAAAATGTCAAATACAGATGTTTTTTTACCACCTTTTTTCTGTGAACGAACAAATAATTCTCCATTTGCTACAATACGATCTCCTGGTAAAATTTCTCCTGCTATTTCCCCTTCAATTAAACATCTTAATCTCTCAGGTTGAACGCCTCCTCGTAATTTTTCCGGAGGTTCTTGTAACTCTATAAATTGAGTATTTTCCATTACACTTTGAGAGGGGACTATCTCAAATCTTGCTTGTGGTTTTTCTGCACCACATCCAGTATTTGGGTCACAAATAATTGGCTCTATCAATTCTTGTTCATTAGATTGATATACCATTTGAATTGCTTCACAATTACCATTACAACATCTAAATGCTGCTTCTACAACTCTGGGTCTAACTGCACTAATTTTGACAACTATTGCATCGATTGCTAACATACTCCCGACATCGTCTTGCCTAATTTCTCGAACTGCTCTTCGCTGATCCGGAGGTAAATCTCTTACTCTAATTTGGGGATTAATTTGATAATTTTTTTCTTTACAAATCTCTCTTAACCCGTTGTCTCCACATTTTAAAAATAAATTGGGATTATTCACTAATATTTCAGCAAAATCTTGATCAAAATTATATAATTCTCTGAAAGAAACCACTAAACTTCTTTGTTCTGGCCAATTTAGAGCTAAGGCACCGATATCAGAATTCTCTTCTAGAAAAGTCATCCAACGGGCTTTAATCTCATTAGCATGCATAAGTTCACTCTCACGGGGTAAGCAAAACGATACGCTACAGTTCTTAATATACGCGATTTTACCCCCTCATTTCCACTGGAAAAAGCAATCAATTACAGTAAGCGCTTTTTCTAAAATGATGTGTTTCTACTGGGCATAAAATAACATATTTTT
>DAGQ01000072.1 GCA_002498205.1 Euryarchaeota archaeon UBA596 | reverse complement strand
TCCATTGTTGAAATTAATTTTTCCATCGTCCAATTCTCAGCGTATTGGCGGATAGGGCTCGTTCCAAGAAATGCACTTGCTTGAATTTGAATTTCGTATTTTGCTTGTAAATCAACTAATGGTTCAATATCTGAAATTACTGTTCTAACAGCCGCCCCAGGTCTAATTTTGTAATCATTTTCTACAATGTGATTAAGCATTGCATCAATATGTTCGATATGATATGGTCCAGCACCAGGTAATCCAAGATCTACTTTTTGAATTCCTAATTTTTCCATGTATGTTAATAATTCAATTTTTTGTTCAATTGTAGGATTTCTGGCAGAAGGTGATTGTAATCCGTCTCTTAATGTTTCATCATCAAACCATACTTTATGTGGATGTTTAGAATCATCTCGATTTAATTCCCAATTAATAATATTCCAGTCGTAAATTAAATTTTGTTCATTCATAAGAACTGCCTCAGGACATTAACTCAGAGAATGTTCTAGTGTTTGAACTTCACTACTCTTCTTCAGATGAATTGGTAGTACTTGTTAATTCTTCATCAATTAATTCAGCAGGGATTCTAGCAGCAAAAATAATTTGATCTTCAAATTTAGTTTTACTTTTATCTCTCAATTCCATAATTTTATTTCCTTTAGTGGATCTATTTTTTGTAAATTTAGTATCTTCTGCTTTAACTCTAATCATCATACCTTTAGCAGTTAATAAAAATAAATTATCTTGTACATTGGGTATTTGCCTTACAGCAACTATTTCATCACCATTATTTTCATCTAACTTCATTGTTGTGATTCCTTTAGCACCATTTCTAGTTCTTCTGTATCCATCATTAATAAATTTAAGAGATCCGTCATCATTCAATCTTTGGATTCCATTTGCGTCTAGATCTGGAATTTTTTCTGCAGTGCCAACTCTAGTTCTTTTTGCTTGACCATTTTTGGTGATTGTAATGATTTGAGTTTCATAATTTGACGTAACAATCATTCCCACAACATGTCCACCGTCTCCACGTTCGCCAGTTCTTATACCCCATACTCCTGATGTATTACGACTTGTAGATGAGATTTGTTCACATGAAAATCTAGATGCGAAACCTTTGTTTGAAATTAGTATGATGTCAGATTCCTCAGTTCCAGAACGTACACTCACTAATTCATCATCTTCAATTTTAAATTTAATTGCAAATTTCCCATTTCTATTTATTTTGACATATTCTCTAAGATCTGTTTTCTTAATAAGTCCACATTTGGTGGAAAAGAGTAAGAAATATCCAGAAGCAGGTTTCTTTTCACCCTCTCCAACTTTAACATTTAGTGATTTTTCTGTTACTTCCTCAATTAATTCTTTTGAAATTGGTAATATGCTAACAACATTCTCATCATCTCTGATTCCTTCTAATAAATTTCGGATATGGCTGCCTTTTGCCTGCCTACTTGCTATTGGAGTTTCCCAAGCTTTGAGACCATAAACACGACCTTTATCTGTAAAAATTAACAACCTATCCTTACTGAAACAAGTAATAATTGCTTGAGGTCTATCTTCTTCTTTGGTGGTGACTCCTTTCAGTCCTTTACCTCCAGTCCCTTGAGTTCTAAATGCTTCAGTTGGAAGGTGTCTAATGTAATTGTTTTCTGAAAGCGTAATTACAATTGCTCTTTCTTCCACAAGGTCTTCTCTATCCATTGATAATGGCATAGGATCTATGAATGAACGCCTTTCATCCCCGTGTTTTTCAACCATTTCATTAAGTTCATCTAATAGGATATTCAGTCTTCTAAGTCTAGAATCAATAATGTCTTTCAAGTCAGCAATAATTACTTGCAATTCTTCAAATTCATTTTGAACTTTATTAACATCTAATTTACTAAGTTGATATAATCTTCTTTCAGCAATAGCTTTTGCTTGAGGTACTGTAAAATCAAATGGGGCAATACTTTTGATTATGCTTTCTTTTCCATTTAGCACCAACTCAAATTGCTCTCTACTTTCACTTGCTTTACCAACTGCAATTACATCATCAATTCTATCTTGTGCTTTAACCAATCCTTCTAGAATATGTGCTCTTGCTTCGGCTTTATCTAATTCAAATTTAGCTCGTTTTTCAATTACAGATTCCCTATGTTCAACATATGTATGTAACATTAAAGGTAATGTTAAGAGTACTGGGCGACCATCTAGAATACCCATCATATTAGCCGAATATGACTCTTGTAAACGGCTTTTTTTGAATAATTGATTTAACACTGCATGAGGGTCCGCATTGTTTTTGACTTCAATAACTACTCTTATTCCCTCTTTTGAAGACTCATCACGAATATCTCTAATTCCAATCACAGTTCCTTTACTTACCAAGTCTGCAATATAGACGAGCATGTCTGCTTTTTTAACTTGATAAGGAATTTCAGTAATTATAATTCTTTTACCTTTATTATCATCAAAAACTTCACACTTTGATCTTACATGGAATTTACCTTTACCTGTTGAGTACATGTCAATAATTCCTTCTACACCATGAATTGAAGCACCAGTCGGGAAATCTGGACCAGAAACATGTTCCATATATCTCTCGATTGAGATTGAAGGCATCTCTAACTTATCAACGCCTTGTTCTATTATTTGGTTTAC
>DAGQ01000130.1 GCA_002498205.1 Euryarchaeota archaeon UBA596 | reverse complement strand
CCATTTATTAACTCCTAAACCATCCAATACTTCTTGAGGGTATGTTTCATTTGTTCTAAAATGGTCGTGATATACATTTATTCCAGTATCAATTGGAGCAACGACGCTAAATGGTCTCCACCCTTCATCAATTTCAGTTTCAGTAATTTCTATCTCATCAGTCCCGATACAGCCACTAAGGCATGAAAAAGCCATTATTGATACAAGAATAATTGCATTTAAACGTCTTAGCATAAACTCTCCTACAAACACTCTTTTATTTGTGTAGTGTTTACAAGATTCCGTTATATCTAAAAAACAGGCCATCTCCAATAGCATGTTGCTTATGTCCTACAGTCGAACTATTGCATTGATTTTTGTCTTACTTTTTTTAATACCTCCAGTTGTTGTTGCAATGTCTCCTATTACTGAACAAGTAGTAGAAGATGTGCAAGAAATACCTTGGTGGGAAACAACAAATATGGATGAAAATAGAGATAGAATCCATGATGCAATCCCACTTGCAGCTGCAGGAGGAGGCGGCGGAGGTTGGTTAGATGAAGAAAATACAATTAGTGTGATTGTAGATTTTGATCATACACCAACTGAGGCAGATGAACTAATGTTAGAGGAACGGTTACATTTTCAAACACAATTCCGTTATCATTTAATTGATTCAATGGCAGGTAGAATTCCATTAGAATATATTAATGATCTAGTTGAACTTCCAGGAGTGGTATTTGTAGAACTAGATGGGCGATTAACAACTGCTATGGACCATGTTGTTGAGAGTCATGGTGTTACCCAAGTTTGGCAAGATACTGGTTATACTGGTGCAGGTAGTGTAGTTTCAATTATTGATACAGGAATTGATGGAATGCACGTAGGTTTAGATGATTTAGATGATGATAATTCAACAAATGATCCAAAAATTATAGCATTTTATGATCCTGTAAATAATCCAGATTTAGAAAATGGTACAGAAATATTCCCTTATGATGATCAAGGACATGGTACTCATTGTGCAGGGATTACTGCAGGTACAGGAGCACCTGATCATGCTCATGTGGGAGTTGCTCCACAAGCACAGTTAGTCGGTGTAAAAGTGTTAGATGAAGGTGGCTCAGGTTCTTTTGCTACAGTAATGAGAGGAATGGAGTGGACCGTTGAGAAGAAGCATGATTTCAATATTCGTGCTGCTAGTATGAGTTTAGGTGGTCCAGGGGCTATTGAATGGACAAGTTCTGAAGAAGAATCAGTTAACAGAATGGGTAATGAGATGATGCGTGCCGGTGTGGCATTATTTATTGCTGCAGGAAATAGTGCTGTAAGTTTTCAAATAGGAACTCCAGGTTCTGCAGAGGATGTGATTACTGTTGGGGCACTTGATAAAAATGAAGGTGATCCTGGAGAAAATCCGATAGCAATTTATTCTAGCCAAGGTCCTACAGAAGAAGGTAGATTAAAACCTAATGTTGCTTTTGTAGGATCAAGTGTCAATGCCCCTGAGGCTAATTCAGGAGATGGTTATGTTGCTTTTTCTGGAACAAGTATGGCAACTCCTGGAGCAGCAGGAGTAGCGGCTTTGATGTATCAAGCAAACCCAGACATATCTCCCTTTGATGTTAGGAATATTATGCAAGAAACAGCAACTTACAGAGAGTGTGCATACATGCTTGCAAATGAGCCCTGTGCTGAAGATTTATTGCCTAAAAATCGTCAAAATAATGTTTATGGGCATGGGCATGTAAATTCACTTCCATCAGTAATGGAAGCCGCAAATCAAGTTTATGGAATTAATTTAGATCTTAATGTAACTTTACTTACAAATCAAAGCATGGATAATAAAGTACACGTATATGCGGGCGATGAGATAAATTTTGCATTACAAGGCGATCCTGTTCTAGTTCAATGGAGAACTTGGGATATGCGTGATAATTGGATGGATCATCCCGATTACAGTGCAGGTGAGGGCGAAGTTTCGGTTACTCATGAAATGTTAGTAGAAAGATTAGAATATTTGCCGGGTAATACAATTATTGGAAATCAAACATTAATGGTTAGAGCAATATTAGGTGATAATGCATCAGCTAATGCAATTGTTCACATAACGATTCAAGATAGTGAACCAGTTATAATCACAGAAGAACGCGGTTTCTTTGATTCAAGTGCAGTATTGATGGTATCTGGTATAATGTTTGGGTTATTAATTGCAGTTGTATTGGTTTTTGCAGGAATGCAAAACGGAATGATATCTATGCCTTTTAACGAAGAAGACTCTTACATTTCAGAAGATGCTGAATTATTAGATTAGTACCGACAACTAATCAAACCATCTTCAATCAGCAGTGCTGATGTCGTTGAGAGATGATTTGCTAGTTTGGATTGATTTAGAGATGACTGGCTTAGACCCTCATGAAAATAAGATTATTGAAATTGCAACAATTATTACTGATTCAGAATTATCAATAATTGCAGAGGGTCCTAATATTGTAATTAATCAACCTGAAGAAGAATTAGATAAAATGGATGAATGGAACGTATCTCATCATACAGAAAACGGATTAATAGAAAAAGTTAGAAAATCATCAATTGATGTTGAAAAAGCAGAACGAATGACTTGTGATTTCTTAGCGAAATATTGTGAACCAAATACTGCACTATTATGTGGTAATACCATTGGGACGGATAGATTATTTCTCTTTTTCCATATGCAAGAACTTGAAAGATTTTTACATTATCGTTCCATTGATGTTACATCGATAAAAGAACTAACCAGAAGGTGGTATCCTAAAGGTAAAAAGTATCGTAAAAATAGTGGCCATCGTGCATTAGATGATATTAAAGGCAGTATTGAAGAATTAGAATTATATAGAGAAAATTTCTTTCGATAAAAAATTGTTTTTTTCTTGTATACCATCGTTCATAAACTGTAACATATTCAAGATGCATATGGGACGTTCAGTTTTTCTATCCGAACAAAATAAACGCCCTTCAATTCAAGAATCTTATAATTTCTGTGAATATATTGTAAGAAGATCATCAACTTCTTTCGCACGCTCATTCAAATCATTACCAAAAGAGAAAAGAAACTCTGTGAATGCACTTTATGCATTTTGTAGAAGAGTAGATGATATAGTAGATGGAGATTGGCTTCCAAAAATCCAAGAAAATAAAAAATTCGAAATTAAATCAAAATTAAAATTTGAGGAACTAAAATTAAAATATGGTAAATCAAAAGAATATAGTAATGTTGAATTAATGGCCAGAATAAAAGCATTATTGTGGTTTAGAGAAAAATTAGATATTTTAGAGATTAATCCTAAATCATTAAATGATCCAATTTTCATTGCTCTTGCAGATACAGTAAACAAATTTTCAATAGATATAGATAATTTAAGAGAATTAATTTTAGGAATGGAAGAAGATTTATTCCATGTTGGTTGTCAAACATTTGAAGAAATGTATTCTTATTGTCGTAAAGTAGCTTCTTCTGTTGGTTTATGCTTAATTGAAATTTATGGTTATGATGATGATGATGCACGTAAATATGCTGAAGACATGGGAATCTTTTTGCAGATGGTAAATATCTTGAGGGACATAGAAGAAGATTACAAGAGAGGTAGATCCTACATACCATTGATTGAATTAGAATCATATGGAATTGATTATAATAATTTGATGCAAGCCCCGAAAATCAATCCAAAGAGCTGGAAAAAATTTATTTCAGATTTTTTACAAAAAACTCAAAAGTTTAGAATCAGTGCAATGAAATTAATTCCAATGTTAAATCATGATTCTCAACATTCACCAAGATTGATGTGTGAGGTATATGATGCAATTCTTAAAGAAGCTAAAAGAAGAGAAGGAGATATTATCTCCAATAAGTTAAGACTTGGATTTGCAAGTAAAATTAGTTTTGCTTTAGCATCTTTTGGCGTCAGACTAAATCAATCTGAATGGACTTGATTTTCTTTTTCCAAAGTAATCATTAATCCGATTAGAACACCTAATGGTGCTACCATCATGCAAAGAAATAATGTTGGTGCGGATTGAATTAATGGTTTCGATTGAGATTGCATTCTAGACCAAATCCATCTACCTCCAAGAGTATCTAATGCTAGAAAATGTAACCACCCTAAAAGTCTAGTATTTTTATCATCAAATAAATCACTTACAATCTCGGGAGTAGGCATTTGTGTTGAAAATGTCATCAAAATATTGGGTATACTTGGTATTACAGCAATTGAATAACATATTAGCATTGGTGAAAGACAAAGAGGATTTCCAATGATTTTTTTGGTAAGGTCATGTTTTGGAAAAGCAATCATCATTACCCATAGAGGCATAATACAAATACTTGAAACCCAAAATAATATTGTGATTAAGTCCAATTAAATCCCTCTCGCAATCTTAGGCTTTTTGACATTTTCAAACCAGTTACTCACGCCATTCCAATCTGGATTTAATCCCATGTTAGCACAAATTAATTTTCCAGTGATTCTTCCACTTTCCAGAATGGTTGGTAATCCACTTCCTGGATGTGTTCCACCTCCAACAAGATATAAATTATTGAAATTTTCAAATTTATTTTGTGGTCTTTTCCAAAGCATTTGATCTAAACTATGTGCCAGATTAAAAACCGCTCCACGGTAAATATCGCTATTATTCCAGTCTTCAGGAGTTACAATTGTTTCAGAAACTATGTGTGATTCTAAGTCATCAAATCCAAGTTTTTCCATTTGTTTAATTATCAAGTCTCTGAATTTTTGTTTATGAGTCCCCCAATCTAAATCTTTCAGGGTATTTGGAACTGGAACTAAAACATATAATGTTGAATTATCTTTTGGTGCTAATGAAGGATCTGTAATACATGCATTCTGAACATAAACTGAAGGATCATCCCAAGTGATTCTATGTTCTGTAACATCCTTTAGATTTTGTTCATAATCTTTGGAAGCGTAAATTTGGTGATGTGGTTGATCATATAATTTATCAATTCCAAGATATAGCATAAATGTTGAACATGAATAAGACTTTTTGTTGATTTTTTTATCGCTCCATTTTTTCCTTCTATTATTTGGAATTAATTTTGTCATTGCGGTAGCAAAATCTGCATTTATTACAGTATTTTTAGCTAGATATTTCTTATTGTTGGCTATAACTCCAATTGCTGTTTTCCCATCTAAAATTATTTCATCAACAGTGGAATCTAATATGATATTTACACCCAATCCTTCAGCAATTCTTGCCATATTTTGAGTAATTGAACCAAGTCCGCCTTTTGCGTGGAAAATACCATGTTCATATTCTAGGAATGCTAGAATCGTAAATAGGCTTGGAGCATGAAATGGACTCATTCCTAGGTATTTTGTCTGAAAAGACATTGCTAATTGCATACGCTTATCAGGGAAAATTCTAGCAAGATCACTAGCTACTGATCTCCAAGGTTTTAGAATCTTTGCAACTCTAAATGCTCTCTTGCTGATTAGGTTTGAAAATCCAGTCCAAGGAGTATTAAGACAATTTCTAGATCTGTTTAATTTTTCTCTATTCTCTAAAACATATTTTTCGAATCCTTTTGCATTTTCTTCACCGCATAATTCTTTGATTCTTTCAGTCATTAAATCTAAATTTGATGTAGCATCAATAGAACCACCTTCTCCAAATACAAGTCGATAACTTGGATCTAATGGCATTAAACCTAATTCTTTGTGAGCATCTAGCCCAATTGCTTGAAATATTTCTTCGCAAACCTCAGGAAAATGAAAAAAAGTTGGCCCTCTATCAAAAGTAAAACCATCCTTTTGAATTAATCTTGTTCTTCCGCCAACAGCATCAGATTTTTCAATTACAGTGACATTAAGTCCAGAATGTGCTAGTAAAAGAGAGGCTGCGAGTCCTCCTGGGCCAGCACCTACTATTACCACATCTGAACTAATTGATTCCTCCATGAGCATCACGTACTTTTTTTTATTGATAAATTTGTGTATGTTTTAAAAATTTAAATTGTTCTTAAATTCGATTAGATAAGGTTCCATTGATTTGATTAAAACAACTTCTGGATGTGTTCTAATTACTAAACCATCAAGATACATAAGTGCTCTAATTATTGGAAATGCTTCTTCTCCAAATTCTGCTTTAGCAACATTTACAGCAGTTTTTACTGTTTTCATCATGATTCTTGTTAAACTTTGTTCACCCACAGGTTTAGTTTCGAAACCGTCATAAATTTTTGTCATTTCTTGTATATATTTTTCCAATCTTTTACCTTTCACATCAAAATTTGTCATACCTAGAAGTGCATGATATGCTTCATTCATTTCTTGTTTTGATAAATGTTCAAAGAATTTGAATAAGGTTTTGTGTACATGAGTTGGAGCATAACATATGGCCCCATTATCTATAAAGACAAATCTTCCTTTAGAATCAATTATACAATTCCCTGGATGTAAATCGCCATGAAAAACTCCTATTCCAAAAATGAATGCACCATGAATTCTGAAAAACTCAAGTAACTTCTCCCAAGACAATGATTTATTCATAATTCCATCTTCTAAAGATTCGCCAGTGACAAACTCAGAAACTAAGATATCTTTATTGGATAATTTTTCATAATATTTTGGAAATCTTAGTAACTCCATAGAAAAATCTTTAGAAACTTCTTTTTTAATTTCCATTAATTCCTTAGCACCTTTGATTTCATTTGTTAAATTCAATTCTCTAATTGTATAATCAGATACATGGTTTAATAGAGCCATTGGATTTCCAACCTTTCTTAATTTCGGAGTGAATATTAGTAATATTCTTAACCACCTTTTCATTTTTTTAACTTCTTTTTCAAATGTTTCTGCATTAGAACTTTTGATAAATTTAATGACTACTTCATCTCCATTCTTTAGAGTGGCTCTATGAACTTGACCAACGGATGCAGACGCTAATGGTTGATCATCAATATAACTAAAATTATCTTTGAAATCCTTCGGTGCTTTCTCTTCGATTGTTTTATGTAAATTTTCAGAAGGTATTGACGCAGCATGTTGGTATAAGATTTGTAGTTGTTGACATTTTTCATCACCAATAATGTCTGGTCTTAATGCGAATATTTGGGCTAATTTTACTGCTAAAAGTCCTTGCTTTTGTATCCAATCAGTATCCGCGGGCTTTTTTCTTAAAATCTGTCTCATGAATCTGGCGAATGTAAAAAATCTCATGACACCACATTAACCATAAATTTCTAAATATTTGTCTAATTTGTATTTTTTCATGGTGCTATTAGATGTCATGTAACGAACTTTTCCAAATATAGGTCTCTCAAACCATGCTCGATCATGTCGCCCTAAAACCCAAAAGATTCCAGTGTAAGAATTTGGATCTCTTCCATCCAAGGCCCATTTATCATTTAATTTAATCATCCATTCCATTGCTGTTTTTGCATCAGGAGCCCATTGTAGGATTTTTTTACCCCACAACATTCTCAAATAATTTTGAATTATACCATCATTAATCAGTTGATTTTGAGCCGCATTCCAGATTGGATCCGATGTTTTTGAATTTTCTAACTCTTCAAATGAATATGTTTCTTCTTTGTAATCCAATGAATGTTTAATTAGGGAATCTTGAGCCCAGTTTGGCAATGATGTCCAATCAGTATGATCACTTCTAAAATTAGCAAAATTAAATCCTAATTCTCTCCAAGTTATTAATTGATCTAGAAAACCTTCTGAAGATTCTGAGAGTCCCCACCAACCTGCTCTACTTCCTATTCTTGAATCATCAATTAAACCAGGATCCCAGTTTTCTTTTGTCAAAATTTGATGAATTATTTCATGAGATGAAATATGGCCGAAATGTAGCCAAGGAGATAATCCACTAGTAGCTTTCTCACTTGGTTTATTTCGATTTTCAGAATATTTTTCTAATTTATTATCAATGAAGTTATTCATTCTAATATATGCATTACTGCTTCCACCAATTGTAGAACTTACAGGGAAAACACTATGATTAATTTCAATAGAAGATAAAGCACTAATTCCAATATCATCTATTTGAGCTGCTCTCCATAACCATTCTAGAGGCGTAAATTCCCATTCAACTTTTTTGGCAATTGTTTGTAAGTTTTCCTCAGACAATTTTTTTAAATCAGTCATAATGGGTAATTTTTCTCCGTAAACCTCAGATTCGATATAATTTAATACATTTTTATGCATGAACCTTCTAAATGAATGTGCCGTTACACATTCTTTTCCAGCTAGATTCATTGGTAGTATTCCATTTGAATCCACAGCTACAGATTTAACAGATAGTTTCGCTGCAACGTTATTGACTACAATTCTTGGGAAGTAAGTTGGGAAATCATCGATTACCACCATGGATGATAATTCACTTAATTTTTTCAGGATTCCTTTTCCTTGATTACGTTTAGTTTCTACAAAAGGAATGTAAGTTACAGATGTATCTTCAAAATTAGATCGAGTGTTTAACATTCCATTAATTACAAAATTATGTATTCTATCGCTTGACCATTTATGATCGATATTCAATGATTCTACAACTAGTAAAGGCCTGTCTAAATTTCTAGCCATTTCCACAGCATATTTTAATGCAAAGTTCCATTTTAATCTACGTGCAGAGATCATGCAATATAGTATAAACTCACCATTTGGATTTACTTTTTCATCATTTAGATGTCTTACACGTTTAGGTGATACACTAGAGCTCATCTTAGTACCTCCAGTTTAAATTCATCAATATCATTTGGAATGCTGAGTGTATATGATGAATTTATAGATTCTGAAACATCTAAAAGTTTCAGGCCTCTTTTTGTTTTTAGCGATGAAATAACAATATGTTCCATGGCAGGACTAACCCAGTTAATGTCTTTAACCTCATCAAGTTGAATAAATTTCACATCGATAATCTCATTTCCGTCGATTACAATATTTTCACTTAAGGGAATAACATCAAAACAAATGAATACACTAGTTTTTTCAAAATCATTTTTATTTCTTATGGCGATTACTCCATTAATCTCTCCAATAAGTCCTGTTTCTTCAAATAATTCTCTTAAAACTGCTTTTTCTAAAGATTCTGTTGGCTCAACTCTTCCTTTTGGAAGACCCCACAAATCTTTGTATTTTCCTCTACCTTCTTTTACAATTAAAATCGAATTATTAATTTTCACAGATGCAGCAACACCTATGTCAAAACCTGCATCCATGTGAGAGGGTTTGTTACTTACTATATAATGTACAGTTTAACACCGTGACTAATTTTTTGTTATATTTCGTACTAATTTTTATTACAGTAATAAACAATTCTTTATCAATGATTGATGTACAGTCCGATTCATGTTGGAAACCAAAAACGAGAGTTCACTAAACACAATTGAAGCTGATTCTAAGTTGCCTACAAAGTATGGTAATTTTAGAATTAGGGCGTTCACTGGTCCTGATGGAAAAGAGCATTCAGTACTCTACACAGGAAATCTTTCAGACCCTAACAAGATACCAATTGTTAGGATTCATTCAGAATGTTTGACTGGCGATGCATTTGGATCTCTAAAATGTGATTGTGGCCCGCAACTTGAATCAGCAA
Source organism: Euryarchaeota archaeon UBA596 (assembly GCA_002498205.1). GTDB lineage: Archaea > Thermoplasmatota > Poseidoniia > Poseidoniales > Poseidoniaceae > MGIIa-I. The sequence continues at coordinate 4,518 of DAGQ01000130.1, read as the reverse complement.
TGATTAAAATTCAGGAAGAAGGTTGTGGTGCGATTGTTTATCTAAGGCAAGAAGGAAGAGGAATTGGACTTTATTCCAAAATACAAGCATATGCACTTCAAGATCAAGGGCACGATACATTAGATGCAAATCTATTACTTGATTTACCCGCAGACGATAGAAACTATGATTTTGCTTCAACGATGATGGAATCTGTAGGGCTGAAGAAAATAAGATTATTAACCAATAACCCTTTAAAACTTCAAGCATTGGAAAGTAATGGAATAAAGGTTGTTGAGAGACAAAGTATAGTAGCTGGAGTTAATGAGCAAAATAAATTTTATTTATCAACCAAAGCAAAAAGAATGGGGCATCATTTGGAGGTGTAATTTATGACTCAAGAATTAAAGCAGGTCGCTCCAGAATTTACATTAATGTCCCATAATTCTGAAGAAATAAGTTTATCAGATTATAGGGGTAAGTGGGTAATTTTATTTTTCTATGCAAGAGATGGTTCTCCAACCTGTAAAAGAGGTTGCTTATCCTTTAAAGAACAATATGATTTATTCAAGTCCGTGAATTGTGAAATTATTGGTATAAGTGGTGATTCTGTAGAATCACATAAAGAATTCAAAGATTTATTGGATCTGCCCTTCCCATTACTTTCTGACGATATGGGAGATGTTCGAAAAATGTACGATGTTCCAAGTTATTTAGGTAAATTCCCAGGTAAATCCAGCTTTATTATTAATCCAGAAGGTGAAATTGTTCACGTTTATGATTGGTTATTTAGGCCTAGAAGACATGTTGCGAAAATTTTGTCTAAATTAAGTAGTGTGGGGTGATTATTATCGAATGGAAAGAATTACTCATCACTGCTGGATTAGATGAAAAAGAGGCAAATATTGTCTGTATGTTAAATCAAGGACAAAATAGGAAAGCAAGTTACTTGGCTAAAGAATTAAAATTATCTAGGTTAGATGCATATAATACTCTATCTAAACTTCAAGAAAAAGGAATAGTTAGTGCTACTGCAGATAGGCCAATGAAATTCAATTCAAAAACAGTACATGAAACAGCTGATTACTTAATGAACCTAAAGGAGCAACAAATTTCAATGATTAAGAAAGGTTTGAAAGATTTAGACTCAAAGACTGATTCTTCATCTAAATCATTTTCCAATAACAATAGTTCGATAAGTCCTAAATTTAGTGTAATTAAAGGACGTACTCATCTGTATACTAAAATAGATAATATGATTCAATCAGCACAGGAAAGAATTTTTCTTTCACTCGGTCGTTTTGGAATACTGCATTTAACAAAAAGTAGTGCAATTGACTCTTTGAATATCGCTGCCAAAAAAGGAATCGTTTGTGAAGTAGTCGCATGTTTAGATAAACGTACTTTAAAATTTTATAATGAATTAGATGACTCAATTACTCTAAGACATTCTGAGAATTTAAATTCTCAACTTTGTTTACAAGATGATATAAATATCTTACAATTTCTTGATGTTGAATCAAATCCTGTTGGCAAGGGAAGAAATGATGCAGCATTATTTATTGAATCAAAACACTTTGCTAATAGCCAGTTAGATTTAATTGAGAAATTATGGCAAGAATCAATAAACTTTGATACTGCAGTAAAAAGATTCACTGAAGAATTTATTGCTGATCCATTAAAATTGGTAATTGGAGAAGGTTCATTTCTACAGCAGATTTCTTCTGCATTAAATCTTGAAGAATTACCTTCTTCTGACACTCCTTTTAAGATCGAAAATTTACAGGAAGTTGGAAATACTATTTCTGAAGCAAGAGGAAAATTATCAGATGGTTCGGTATCAAATTTAAGATTACTAGGAATTGATTTAAATTTGATGTTTAGACAAATAGGAAATAGAATCGGCGAAGAATTATCATTTTCTTTGAATAATATAGATAGTGATTTTGAATTTATCACTGAAGTTATGGATTGGTGGGAATATGCTGGATTAGGAGAATTGAATTATGATATTTCTCCAGATTTTAGAATTTTTGTAGATTTGGAAATGTTATCTGATGATGATAAATTCCCTATTTGGGAATTAGATGATGGAATTTTACAAGGAGCATTATCCCAACGATTTACAGAAGAAAATAAATCTTTGTTAAAAAGAACAATCCTCGAAGAAAAGAATCAAATTATGTATGAAATTTTAAAATAAGTTATTGTTTTAATTTTTCTCTCCAATTTGGTTCATTAATATCTTTTTTCTTAATTTGTGAAATTATTTGAGCACAAACTGCTATAGCAATTTCTTCTGGACTTTGTGCTCCTATGTTTATTCCAATGGGACAAGTAACTTGATCTAAATGTTTCTTTTTTATTTCGTTTTTTAATGCAATTTTTTCGAATGAATGCCATTTTGCTTTACTTCCTATTACTCCTATTCTAGGCCTCAAAATAATTGAATTATCTAATAGTTTAAGCAAACCAATTAGTCTTTCTTCATCCTCTTTCCAATCATGTCCAAGCAATAAGATGTCACTAAACCTTTGTAAAGTACTCTCATTTTCATTTTTTATAAATTCATTTACTTCGTTAGAATGTAATTCTATTGCGGAAGGAAATGAGTCATTATTTGAGTATTCTTTTCTAGAATCATGAATTGAGTAATTCCAGCCTAGTGGTTCAATAATTGAAATAATTGCTTTTGCAACATGTCCACCACCAAATAGCAAGATGTGAGGCATTGGTGAAACGACTTCCATTGAAATAGTTACTTTTCCTCCGCATAAACTATCTAATGCTACAACCTCAAAACCTTTAGCACTTTTATTTAGTGCAAATACTTCTATAATTCCTCCCGATTCTTCCGTTTCAATTAATTCTTTTAATTTTTTAAGAACTTTAAATTCTAAACCAGCACCTCCAACAGTTCCAAATGTTTCACCAGTGTTAGTTATAGCAATTCTTGCACCCGGTTTTCCAGGAACAGAACCTGTAGCATTAATTACTGTGGCCATTGCTACTTTGTACCCTTGTAATAATTTTGAACTAGTCCATTTGAGAACTCGTGGGCACATAGTGGTCCGTAAGACTCTTTATTGAAAGACCCATCTAATTTCAAATTAAATTTCCGTTATGAATTTTTTAAATAAAATTAGATCTTCAGGAGTATCAATATTTAAATGTAAATATTGATCTTTTACAAGAATTCTTTTTGTCGTAAAAATAGTGTTCAAAGGAGTGTCAATTGATGATTTAGATAGTTTTTCCAGGTCATTTTTGCAAATTAGTAATGGATGTCCACCTTTACCTTGAAATTCAGGACAACAAGTCACATTCATTTTGAGTAAGTGTTTCAATGTATCTAAACTCCAGCCAGGTCTATCAATTGGAACTACTAATATTTTCTCAGGGTTTTTAATTACATTTAATCCAGCAATCAAATTACCAGTTCTATATTCTGTATTTTCTGGTACAATTATTTTAGAATTATTTGATTTAAGAGATTTAGCAATTAATTTTTCTAATTCTAAATTAGTGATTACTACAACTTTTAGATTTATACTTTCTAATTTATCAACAATGAACTTAATCAAAGTTTCTTCACCACATTTTAGTAATGCTTTAGGCCTCCCCAATCGTTTACTTTTTCCAGCTGCTAGAACTATAGCAAACGCATTTTTGGCAAGGTTCATATTACATCCCACAAAGCACAAACTGAAAGTTCTTTTTGGGGGGGTTTTTTGTGTATTGCCTTCTTGGGGGGTACATGGTTGATTTCGTTCTGAGTGAAGAACAATTAATGTTACAAGAATTAGCGAGAGAATTTGCACTTAAGGAAATTAAGCCAAATGCTGAAAAATGGGATGAAAAAGGGGAATTTCCTAAAGAAGCAATTTCCAAAGCAGCCGATTTGGGGTTAATTACTATTAAAATTGCAGAAGAATATGGCGGAGGTGGAATGGGTACTTTTGAGGAATCACTAATAAGTGAAGAATTTGGTTGGGGTGATCCAGGGTTTGCAACTGCTGCTGGAAGTACATTATTAGCTTCATATCCAATAATTACAGGGGGTACAGAGGAACAGAAAGCAAAGTATCTTTCTAAGGCGTCAGAGGGCTGTTTAGCTTCTTATTGTGTTACTGAACCTTCAGCAGGTAGCGACGTTCAAGGAATTCAAACAACTGCAGTATTAGATGGTGATAATTATATTCTAAATGGTGAAAAAATGTGGATTACAGGAGCTGGTTATGCGGATTGGTTTTTCGTTTTAGCTTATACAAATAAATCTGCAGGATATAAGGGCATGAGTGGATTTATTGTAGATGCAAATTCGCCAGGAGTTACGCTTGGTAAGAAAGAAAAGAATATGGGGCAAAGATGCTCAGATACGCGTTCAGTAATTTTTAATGATGTTCATGTTCCTGTTGAAAATTTAATTGGGGGAGAAGAGAATAATGGTTGGATAAATGCAATGAAGGCTTTTGATTTCTCTCGTCCAATTATTTCTTCTCATGCAGTAGGGAATGCAAGAGGAGCAATGGAAGAAGC
>DAGQ01000117.1 GCA_002498205.1 Euryarchaeota archaeon UBA596 | reverse complement strand
TGCTAATTGGCCAACTGAAATAATCTCTAATCCTTTTTCTTCTTACATAGAACAAGAAGGTTATTACATTGTAGCAGAAATTAATGTCGCCAGTTTTGAAGTTGTAGATGCATATACTGAATCTTTTGCTGTAGGAAAAATTGGTCATATTGAATTTAGTTCAGATCATGAAAATGGGGTACTTTCTGGAATGGATTATAAATTTCAATATAGAGGTTGTGAGTTATTCAGGTATATTACAAACCCTATTGATTATAATTTGGATTATTGGGTTTTTGATGATGTTGGCGCTATGATAATCTCAGGTTCAAATCAGTTAATTGATTCAAGATCTATTGATGACTATTGTTCAACTAATGAATTGGTCTCAATTTCAGGTTTAACTGTTGATCAGGGTAAGAGAAATAAGCATTATAGTTTGAAACTAATGTTGACATCTGCAGGTGATATTATTGATGAATTAAATCATGATTTCACAGTTACAGATCCAATGGCTCCTAATGATGATGCAACATTAGATGTGATTGCAAATACTGGATTAAATGGAGTTGGTGTTGTTGATATATTGATAGATGAAATGACTCCTGGTCAATATTACGAAGTTGTATATACAGTTGGAATTGCAGGAGTACAGCCCGAGGTAGGGAATTTTATTTTAATTGCACCTCCAACAACTAATGTTGAAACAATTTCATTCCCTCATCTTCCTGATGGTTTTTACTGTATTAATGTCAAATTAATGATAAATAATTGGGAATTAAGGGAGATTTCTACGTGTTTTTCTCAGCAGTCAACAATAGATTCTGATGGAGATGGAATAAGAGATTTAGATGACGAATGTCCTGATGAAGATTCATCCATTGGACCTGATGTAGATAACGATGGATGTATTGAGTATACGGATTCAGATTTTGATGGCTGGGATGATGTTGATGAGATTGAGTGTGGAACAGATCCATTGTGGGAAGAAGAATATCCTGCGGATTTAGATGGTGATGGGATTTGTGATGGTCTTGATACGGATACTGATGGTGATGGAGTTCCGGATCTAATTGAAATTGGAGAGGGTACAGATCCTAATGATGATCAAAGTAAACCTAACTCCCCCCCAATTTGTGACATATATTATGCATTTGAAACAGCAGGTATTGTTGTTGCAAATAATAATTTGTTATTGTCTGCAATTCCTTCAGGGATTCCTACAGTTCCAACAAATTTAACAATTACATTACCAGAAGGAAATTATTACTTAATTGCATTATGTAGTGATCCTGATGGAGATATCGTATCTGTAAATTTAAATGGACAAATGATTAATGCTAGTGAAGCAACAGTTGGTGCTTTGGTAATTATGGCTCCGGACACATCAGAAACAGTGGAATTAATGCTTTCTTACGGAGATGGTGCTAATTTCTTAGCTGCAATGATTACTGTGAATTTAGATGCAACTTCTGGTTTACCTACTGTGGTAGATGAAACTACAGGTGAAGGTGTTCCAGGGTTTACGGGAATAATTGGAATTTTAGCATTACTTGGTGCTACAATATTTACTAATAGAGTCAAGAGGAAAGAATTAATCGATTGATATAATTTTTACTAGATAGTTGGTAGGGAATAGTAGATTCAAATTTGTTTCAATTTATTTGCGCTAATTCTAAGACCTACCTTTATCAGCACCTGTTATGCGCTTTGAATGTGATATGCTAAAAGATTTTAATGAAGCATTTGAGATACCTTATTCACAATCCCCCACTTTGGGTGAAAAAGAATTAGGTGAATTAAGAATAAGACTACTTGAAGAAGAAGTTCAGGAATATGCAGATGCAGTTCGAAGTGGAGATTTATTAGAAATTTTAGATGCTTTGGGTGATATAGCCTACATCTTGGCAGGAAGCGTGCTTAATCACGGATTACAACATGTAATTGATGATGCTTTTTCTGAAATTCACCGTTCAAATATGGCTAAATTAGTTGATGGTAAGGTTTTGAAAAGAGATGATGGAAAAGTTGTAAAGCCTGATGATTGGAAGCCTCCAAATCTTAAACAATTTTTAAAGTAAATCTTCAACTTCTTTTTCAGAAAGTTCTCTGAAAATAGCATTTTCATGAAGTATTTTAGAATGCCCCATGGGATCAGAAAATATTAGAGTTAATTTTATTGGTATTTTCCCCCCGATCATATTACTTATATTTTCTAGGAGTGAATTACATTTTTCAAGATCATTTTTTTCTTCAGGGTTTAATTGATTTTTTGTGATATTTATAGCATCAACGAATCTATTTATTACTCCTTCAACATTTGAAACATATCCAGAAGAATGAATTCCAGGGTAAACAGCTAAATCTAATTCAGAAATTTCTACAGTACAGTTCGAACCTCTGACAACTCTAGCATTTAAATCATCAACAGAAGAGATTTCTAAAGTCCAAACTCCAGGAATTTTTCCTTCTGCAGGAATAAAATCTGTTTGTCTAAATCCACAAGTAGAGCATGAAAGTGTAATTTGTGTATGCTCTCCAAAGTATGCAATTTGTGTAGAGTGTGCAATCATTTTCAAACTATTTTCATCACCACAAACGGGGCAAGAAGATTCTATTGGAGATTCTTGCATTAAATCACCTTAATTCATGAAAGCCTCATCTTCAAGACCTTTCATGCCTTTGCAAGAGGGGGGTAAAATAAGTAATCTAGTTTCAGATAATTGTAGTATTTCTCCACCTAAATCCTCAATCACAAATTGATTTAGTTTAGAAATAATTTCGGATAGCGTATTGTCCTCAGATAAAATATCCTTTAGATCTACGACACTAATATCTCCATCTGCTACCCAATTAAATAATTGAAAAACTCCCTCACTTCCAAGTAAATTTGCCCGATGTATGATGAATCCTTCTTTGTTTGAAATATTTGCATTAGGATAAAGTAAACCTAAATCATGATAAATAATATTTGTTTTTTTAACTGGTTTGGTATTGCTGCTTAAACTTGGCATAACAACGCCTTTCAAAGGAGCTTTTGAAAATGGTTTGATGGCTTGGCTATCTTTCATTTCTTCTGCATCAAATAGTGCATTAATGTCCTCTTCCCCGAATGGAAGTTTAGACTGTTTGTCATCATCCACGTCATGCCTGTTTGATGATGAGTCTTCAATCCTTTTGTTCAAATCACCCATAAATCTGACTTTTTTAGTCTACTTTATTCGTCGGGTTGATAAACCACCTCTGTACAGGGGTGGATAAGAGCATCATCAAATTAGTGGCTCGTTCTGGTGATATAATGGAATCAACTATGGATAAATTAAAGACAGGAACTAGTACCTTAGGAATATGTTATGATGGCGGAGTAGTTGTTGGTGCAGATCATAGAGCAACAATGGGTCATTTTATAGCAAATAAAAGTGTTCAAAAATTATTCAAAATAGCTCCGAATCTAGCACTGACAACTGCAGGTCTTGTAGGTCATGCTCAAAGTTTATCTAGAACATTAAACGCCGAAACTACTCTTTATCAGTTGAAAAGAGGTCATTCGATGACTGTAAAAGGAGCAGCAACATTAACTGCAAATATCTTGTTGGGGAGACCTTATTGGGTTCAATTGTTAATTGTTGGTGTTGATGATTCAGGCCCTAGCGTGTATAGTATTGATGGCGCTGGAGGTTCAATCCCTGATGTTTATTGTGCAACAGGTTCAGGTTCACCCTATATGTATGGTGTTTTAGAAGACGGTTTTCGTGAAGGCATGAATAAAAATGATGCTATTAAATTGGCAGCAAGAGCATTACTTGCTTCCGGACAAAGAGATGCAGCATCTGGAAACGGAATGGATTTAGCATACATTACTCAGTCAGAAGGCTTTGTTTTACTTTCTGATGCTGAAGTTGATAAAATTATTGCATCTTTAAAATAAATTTCCCGGCTGGCCCGCCTTTAGGGCAACTCCAAAGTGGGTTTAGATTTGGGATAAGGTGATTAAATGAGGCTTAGTTTTCATGAAGTAAAAAGTAAAATATCAAAAATGGTTCCTAAAGATTTAGAGTATAAAGTTGATTTAGAGGCAGCAACAGTTGCAATAGTAACTAATGAACCAGAAAGGTTTGGATCTAGAAGCGGTTTGACAGGAGAAATTGCAAAAGCGATTAAAAGAAGAGTGGTAATTAGGCCTGATGAAAGTATCTTATTATCTGAGGAAGATTCAATAAGTGAGATAAAATCTATTATTCCTGAAGACGCCGGACTAAATGAATTTTATTTTGATCCATGTTTTTCTGAATTGACATTGACTTGTGATGAACCAGGTACGGCAGTTGGTAGAAGAGGAGAAAACATCACTAAATTGAGAGATAAAATAGGGTGGATTGTCAAAGTAGAGAGGACGCCTTCTTTGAAAAGTAAGACTGTTGTTGATATCAGAGGTTTTAGAAAATCTCATGCAGAAGAAAGAAGAAAATTATTACGTGATTTCGGAAGGAATATCTTCAGACCAAAACTATCAGGTTCTTCTTGGGGTAGATTAACTGCTTTGGGGTCCTATAGAGAAGTTGGAAGGGCTTGCCATTTAATTACAACTAATGAATCTAGAGTTATGATTGATGTAGGCGTAAATATTGCATCAACTACAGACCCTTTACCTTATTTTAATGCACCAGAAGCTTTACCTTTAGAAAAAATTGATGCTGTAGTTTTAACTCATGCCCATCTAGATCATGCCGGAATGTTACCAGTATTATTCAAATATGGATTTAAGGGGCCTGTTTATTGTACTCCGCCAACAAGAGATATGATGTTAATTTTACAATCTGATTATCTTAAAGTTGCTGGGATTGAGGGTAAATCCCCCCCTTATGAGATGGAACATGTCCGAGAAGCCATGAAACATGTGATTGATGTAAATTGGAAAGAAACAACTGATATAACTCCAGACATAAAAATGACGATGTCAAATTCTGGACATATTTTAGGATCTTCTGCATGTCATTTCCATATAGGTGAAGGAAAACATAATATTGTATTTACTGGCGATTCTAAATTTGAAAAAAGTTGGTTATTTGATGCAGCTAATGTAAAATTTCCAAGATGTGAAACATTAGTAATAGAATCTACATATGGTGCACAAGGAGATTTCCAACCTTCACGTCTAGAAGCAACATCTGAATTGCAAGAGATTATCAAAAGAACACTTGGAAGGAATGGTAAAATGATTTTACCTGTTTTTGCAGTGGGTAGAAGTCAAGAAGTGATGATTGCTATTGATGAGTTATTTAGAAGTGGAGAAATTAAACCCTGTACTGTATATTTGGATGGAATGATACAAGAAGCTACTGCTATACATGCTTCACATCCAGATTTTTTAACACGGGATTTAAAAAACTCAATACTAAAGGATGATGAAAATAATCCCTTTAGTGCTCCATGGTTTAGAAAAGTTCAGGGTAGGGAGATGAGGGAGTCTTTATTGATTGATCCATCTCCTTGTATTGTTTTAGCAACTAGTGGAATGTTAAATGGAGGCCCTGTGATGACTTATTTTAGGCATTGGGCTGCAAATGAGAGAAATGCTTTATGTTTTGTTGGTTACCAAGCAGAGGGGACTATTGGGAGGAGACTTCAAAAAGGCTTTAGTGAAGTTCAAATGTTTTATGAAGGTGAAACAATAAATTTAGAAGTAAACTGTGAATATATCACAATAGATGGGTTTAGTGGCCATTCAGATAGAAAACAGTTACTAGATTTTGTAGATCAATTAAATCCTAAACCTAATGCTATTGTCTGCCATCATGGCGATTATAGGAAATGTAGTGAATTAGGTAGAGCACTTAGAGAAAAATACAAGGTTAGGTCTTATTCACCCCAAAATCTAGAAACAATTAGATTATTTTAGTTAAAGTGGTAAATCCCAACCATCTTCTAAAACATCGGGTATATCATCTTTTTTTGTATCTTTAAGTTCTATTTCCAATCCTTTTTTTGTTATATTTTCTTTGGAAGTAGAGCTTTTTATATTTTCTTTTTCTTCAAAAAGTGAAAAGATAAAAATAAAGATTAAAGACGACAGTACGATTGTTAAAATCCAGTATGTTTCATTTTGAGCATTAATGATTTTAAAAATCGAAACGATTATTATTATGGTTTGACTCATGATTAAGAAATATTTGATTCGTGATTTGTCAAACAACATTGTGGGTGTGAGGGTGGGTGCATTCATGAACCCCTAACATTACCCGTTACATGATGAGAGGTCCAAATATCTCTAGCTGTCCTGGTTGGCTGATGACGGCTGTAGCTCCTTGGGGAGAGAATCAGGAAGATGCTTACGATCAAGGTCTTGTAGAGTTAGGACTAGGTGATGCAAGATTGATTCGAGTTGAGGGTGCAATGTTACCTATGGGTTTTGAACCAATAGCTCCAGAACTATTGCCTATGGGGAGTTTAGTAGAATGTCATTTAGCAATAGCTTACTCTTTTGATGGAGGAGTTGCTTCTGCAGGAGTTGCTTGGGCACATTGTAAAACTCCTGAAGGGGATGAATGTTCAATTACAGCATCACTTTCTACTCAACATGATTCAATGGTTACTGATGAATTATTGAGAAAGAATTTTAGAAATAAATTAGCAAGTAGGGATTTAGAAGTGATTGAATTTGATATAGCAGTCGATGAGGTAACTGCAGGTCCTGATCATCACGGCGTTGCTTTAGCAGCATTGATTTTGCCTGAAACCATGTCCTTTCAACATTCAGATCAAGTAGGCAGGGTTCGTAGAGGATTAACTAGGTCAGCAAATGAAATTAAAAATTTAAATTTAAGAGAATCAAAATCACCCGTTCCAAGAGGGCCTAAGAGGGATGATGAAATAGATTTCAACATATGAGTTGTTGACTAATGGCCAAAGAAACACCTTCATATGTTGTAATACTTTGTGGTGATTGTAATTTTTATTTCGGTAAGCACAAGAAATCAAAGTTTAATTGTCCTAGGTGTGGCGCTTTACAACAAAATCCACAAATTTTCAGTAGGGTTGATGATTCAAATAAACTACATAATTTAGTTTCTGAATTAAATATTCCAGAAGAATTAAGAAATGATTTTAGAGATAAAAATAAAAACTCTTTACAAAAAAATAATCCAGATAATTTAATTGATTTGATACCTTTTATTATTAATGAAGTTCCAAATTCAAAAGGAGAATTAAATTTGTTAGATTTAAATGTTTTTTTGAAAAAAAATAATATAAAATTAAATGCAAGAAAGATTATAGAAACTTGTGAAATTGAAGGTTTGTTACTTAGATTAGATGGTGAAAAGTGGAAAATAATATCTGAATCCTTATGACTGTAATTAATGTCGGCTGTCTATTAGGGCCCGTGGGTTAGTTTGGCTATGCTTGGAGCTTTGGGAGCTTTAGACCCCGGTTCAAATCCGGGCGGGCCCATCTTTTTTTTATTTCCTGTCTAGTTTTTCTTCTCTTTTTGAAAAACTTATCGAATTTTCATTTAACTCCTCATCAATAGAAAAATCAGGGGGGTTGTTTACTATTATGATGATTAAAAGACCTGATAGGGCGAATGATAACGAAAATATAGCAATGATGACTGTTCTGTTAATTTTTTCTTCCTCCGAATCGTCAACACCAGGATTATTCATCATGTTGCCAACAGGAATTAGTAGTGCGAAACCAACTAAAATTACAATTGGGATTAAGAATTTTCTTGGTAGTGCCTCAGACTCCATCATTATGCTTCGAATACAATCTAGCGTTTAAATTATGTACGTATTAATCGGTTATATGTTCAGAAATATGGTTTTATTTTTTTATTAATTTTAAACAAGGTTTGAAATAGAGAATCATTTACAAATGTTTGATGGGTGAAATCATTGTTGCAATTACAGGCGCTTCAGGTGCAGTATATGGTTTAAGATTAATTGAAGTTCTTTCAAATCTTGGAATCCATTTAAGGGTTATTGTGACAGAATCTGCTAAATTGACTTTGAAACATGAATGTAATTTTGAAATTGAAAATATTAAATCAATAGAAAACGTCATTTTAGAGGATAATGAAGATATCGCAGCAAAATCCGCAAGTGGTTCTGCCAAAATAGATGCAATGGTAATTGTGCCTTGTAGTGGTACAACCTTAGGAAAATTAGCAGCTGGAATTGGAGATAATTTAGTGACAAGAAGTGCTATAGTATCAATGAAGGAAAGACGTAAATTAATTATAGTGCCGAGGGAATCTCCATTGGCTACAGTACATATTGAGAATATGTTAAAATTATCTTCTTGGGATACTGTTATCTTACCCGCAAGCCCTGGTTTTTATAATCAGCCAACATCTATAGATGATCTAATTGATTTTATCGTATCTAGGATTTTAGATCAATTGAAAATAGATAATAATATCTCAAAAAGATGGACTGGTAATGAAATCTAAATTTTTTACTTTTAATTTAGGATGAGTTCATAATAATGAAATTTCAGCATCTCTATATGGCAGAGGATTTGGAGTCACTCACGGTCTCTGAACTGAAGGAAATCCTTAAGCAAGAAAATTTACCTGTTTCAGGTAAAAAAAATGATTTAATTGCTAGATTAAGGGAGAATAATTCTAGTGTAGCTCAAATTAAAATACCATTATACAACCAAAATAAGTTTTGGAGGCGATTAAAAGACAAAACATGGGAGACTAAAGGAGGATATGTATTCTCTGCTTTTCATATTTTTATCGGTTTAATTTTGATTTTATCTTCTGCTGGAATTGGAATTTATACTGTTAATCAATTTTCTTCTAAAGTACCTAATTATGATTTAGTTGAATTTGATAGTTCAAGAGCAAGGGAATATACTCAAATGTTGGTCGATTTAGGAAATCCAGGTAGATTGTCAGGCTCTATAGAAGAGCAAGCTACAGTAGATGCAATACAACAAAATTTCACAGAAATGGGGCTAATGTTACAATATGAAACATTTAGTGTACCTATGTTTGATATTCTTTCAGAACCAGAAATGGGTATTTGTATTCCTGGACAGTATCCTCTAGGTCTTCAAAGCCCGACTCCTTGTGGAACTGCAGATATTAATGCAGAATACATAGAATTCAACCACATGACCGATTTTGTTTTACAGGGATATTCTGGTAGTAGAGATATTCAATTTTGGCAGAACGAATTTACAATTGTAAATTTATCTGACGGTTCTGATGATTCTCTTTGGGATAATGCAAGTGGTCAAGTTGGAATGTTATGGCTAGAATCAGTTGGCGTGAATGATAATACTTTATTTTATGGAAAAGCTAGAGATTCTAGTTTAGCCGGATTAATTATTGTTATAACCTCAGGAAATACTTGCAAGATACCTTCATTTGAGGGGACTTGTATTCCCTTTTTCAAAACTGTAGATGTAACTGAATTAGGAACTATGCCTACTGATATTGCATTTATTATGGTATCAAATGATGTTGCTGAAGTATTAAGTAATGCTTTTGGAAATAAAGATCAAAATGATGTACGTTTGAAATTATTTACTGATATGTATAATGATGGAACTATGGATGTGAGGGTACCTTGTGGTGTTTTACCTGGACAAACGGATGAATTAATAATAATTGGAGGTCATCATGATACCGTGTATAATGCCCCTGGTGCTGTTGATGATTCTAGCGGAGTTGCCAATGTTTTGGAATTAGCGAGGCAATTTAGCTTATTGACGAATGAAATAGGACCTTCATATTATACAATTAAATTCTGTACATGGGGGGGTGAAGAAGAAGGATTACATGGTTCAAAAGCGTATGTTGATATGCATTCTATAGAGCTATCAGAACTACTGAGACTCTATGTTAATTTCGATATGCCTCATGTCGATATTGATTTAGAAAATAGAGGTAATAGTGTTTTATTTTATGGAAACGGAATTGAAGATATTGTCCATATTTCTAATATTATTGAAGTATTTAAGCAAGAACATCCAGAGATATCTTCAAAATATGAATTAGGTTATTTTTATCAAACAGATGAACAGGTAGCATGTAGCTCAGATCATTGTCCTTTTGTTAAAAAAATAGGTAAAGATATCATTGGTAGTTATGGTGATGGTTCTTGGGAATATCATACATATCTTGATGACATGTCTCGTTTTAACGAAGAAAGTTTATTTGTTACAGGCACAATTCTTGGTTCTTATGTTTTATATTTAGGGTGGGGTGAATAAAATTGGATGATATAAAATTCGTTTTTGTCCCCTCAATTGTTAATATTGAAGGAGTTATCGTAGGGCTTGGAATCTATTCTGAGGAATCTCTTGCTCTTGATAAATTAAAGCGTAAACTAAGTGATAACTGGTCTTCAGGATATAAAGAGGCTCAATTGGTAATGTGGACTTTAAATTCAGATGATTCCGAAGCAGTTCCTTTGAAACATATGTATGCACAAGTATGTCCTATTTGTGATGAAAGAACATTTTGGACAGACGTTGTTGAAATGAATGCTTTATGCTATTTGCCTGCTTGTCAAGCATGGATTGAACATAGCGATATTGAAGAAGAAAAAGTTGATTGCGGTTGGCCACCAATTGGTTTCACAGCTCAAGTAGATAGTATAGATGATGCATTAACTTCATTAAGAAATTATGGTGCAAAAATTAGGGCTTCTACTCTTGATGATTCTGATATCTTTACACATAGGACCTTGTTAGAAGAATATGAAAAATCCCTTGAAAAAGACTCTACATAGACTCTAAAGGTATTAAGCCCAATGCATTACATCCTCTAAAGAGTAGTTTACGTGAGTATTCACTTACATTATAATTGAATTTATTAATCTGCTCATCTTTAATGATTGGTGAGTCTCTGTAAAATAGATTATAAGATGTAGACAGTTCAAGCATATATGAGCAAAAATGGTTTGGTTTATTTTCTGAAACACTTTTTTCAACTGCGTCTTCATATCTTAAAATTGTTCGTAAAAGTCTTGAAGTAGATTCATTAATTTCTATTTCTGAAATTTCTAAATCAACTTCCTTTAATTCTAATGATTTTACTTTTTCATGTATGGAACAAGATCTTGCATGCGAGTACATGATAAATGGTGCAGAATCAGCATCAAATGATAATGCATCTTCCCATTTGAATGTGAATCCTTTTTCAGGTGAAACTTTTAGAATATTAAATCTAATTGCAGATGATGCTACTGATTTAGCAATTTTCAATCTTTTATCGTCATTCAAGTTACTTTTTCTTTCTGAAAGAATTTTTAATGCCATTTCCTGAGCCTCAATTATCAAATCATCCATGAAAACAACATTACCTCTACGCGTAGACATTTTACCCTCTGGTAATTTTATAAAGGCATAAAATACTACTTCTGGACATTTTATATTCAATTCAGTTAATGCAACAGATACTTGTTTTGACTGTAATCTATGGTCTTCACCTAGAACATTAATTAGTTTTTCAGATACCCCCCATTTCCATTGATGATATGCTAAGTCTCTTGTTGCGTAAAGGCTTGATCCATCTCCTCGTTGGAAGAAGAATTTAGTGGACTTTCCACTAACTCCCTTTCCTGATAATTCTAAAAATTTGGCTCCGTTTTCAGCCTCTCCATAAAGATTTGATTTTTCTAACCGTTTCATTATTTCATTTACAGTGCCATCAATAATAAATTTAGATTCATTAGTGAATGAATCATATTTTATCCCTAATTCTGACAATGTTTCTAACATTCCATCTAAAATAGGTTGGAAAGCATTTTTGAATTGTTGAAGTACTTCTTCATCACCTTCTTCTGATTTATTGATTATTTCCGTGAGTTCTTCTTCAATTTTTTGATTGTCTTTTCTCAAAATATTTGCAGCTTGATACCATCTAACCCTAACATGATCTTGTTTGTTTTTCCAAATAGGATTCAAATCATCCATGTTATTACTTTTCAGTATTTGATTAACTTCTTCACTAGAAATATTTTCTAAAGCCCAAGACAAAATACCAACTTGTTTCCCCATGTCATCTACATAATATTCAGCAATAACGTCATTCCCTATATCTCTGTTTAATCGAACAAGAGCATCACCTAATATGGCATTTCTTGCCCTCCCGACATGAAATGGCCCATTTGGGTTTGCTGAAGTATGTTCAATTAAGATTTTATTTTTATTGATTTGTTCGAAAAAACAATAGTTATCTACAAATATCTTTTTTACTAACCATTTTGAATCTGATAAAAAATTTACATAGCCATTTAATGCTTCAACATTTACTTCAGTTCCCATTATTTCATTGAATTCCTTAGCAAGATTCTCAGCAATTATTTTTGGATTTTCTTTCATTATTTTTGCTAATGAAAAACAAGGTATACAGAGATCACAAACATTTGTATCTCTTGGAGTTTGAATTAAATGTTCAAATTCTTTAGGTTCTAATCCTTGGTTTTCAAATACAGTTCCAAAAATAGATTTAATTTTATTTTTTAATAATTTCATAAACATCAACTCATTGGATATCTTAGCATTGCAGCAATGCCTCCAAAGCCTCTATAGAGTGTAGCACCTTCTTCAGTATCTGTTGAAATTAATATGGTTTTTCCTGATGATCTAGAGGCTATTTCTGTTAATTCCTCAACGAGTGATTTTGAACTTATTTCTTTAATATCTTCACCATCACTATTGCATGAAGGACAAGGAGGAAGTGGATCCATTCTGTTTATGCTGGCCTCCCACTTATGTTTGCATGAACTGCATTCCAGAATTAAGATTTGTTTTCTTAAATTTTCAGATAATAATAATGTATTTACTGCACCTTGATTTAAAGCATCAATTACTAGTTTTTCGCCATATGTTGCTTTTGGATATGGTTTGACAACTTCCATTAAGAATTTTTCAACAATTCTTCTTTCTCCATCGAGTTCAATTTCTTCCATTACAGAGCCAGCATTTTCAACAAGTTCTCTAAGTCCACTTTCATTACTATACCCTACATCAAATCTTGTAGGAATAATCTTTTTTTGAATTTCATGATGGAAATAATTTCTATTTACTACATAATCCTTTGTTGCTCCAGGACCTCCGACAATAATTCCTTTAATGTCGGCAATTAAGGGTAGCCAATAATTACACGCTCTTTCTGCAGATTTTTTGAAAAAGTTATGTGCCGCTTCTTCAATCAATCTTTCAAATCTTTGTGCTGATTGCCCCCCTCTCCCATGTTTTGATGGGACTTGTGATGGTAAATATTCTTGAGCATGTATTTTTTTTCCACTTGCAATTCCATAGCAGGATTCTGATCTATCAATCACAAAAAGACCATACGATGCTTTTTCAATTAACATATCTTCGAGTTGGTCCAATTCAAATGTAGAATCACATCTGTACCTAACTGATTGAATTTCATCTGGAGGATCATCTACTGTGATGTTAATCATTCTTGTTTTATTATTTCCTACAATTATAGCACCTACAAATATTGCTAAACCTCTTTCACCAGCGGTTTTAAAATTATTTAATGTTGAAAGTGCGGATTCAATTGCACCTTGAACATTTTTTTTAGTACTTTTTGATTTGATATTTGCAGCTTGACCATGTTCATTTTGTAATAATTGCCTTACATCTGAAATTTGTCTATCTGGAGGGAGATAAACCGTAACAAGTTCTGTGCCAGAACCTTTCATTTTTCTTAATTCTTCTAAATTAAACTTTAACTTTAGGCGTCTATTTTGTTTTTCTTCATCGTCAGCCATACTACGCCCTCAGCCTTGGTCGTATAATGCCCCTTGTGAATATGTCGGCTAAGTGCAACATATTCTCTTAATTCCTCTAATGGTAAAGAATTAACAGATAAAGCAATAACCTCTACGCTGAGTGTTGAGGTTTGAATGTCATGCATGATTCAATTGTAATTGCTTTGGGGGGCAGCCTCTTATCTGATGAAGATTCAGATAAAATTGAATCTTGGAAAATAAATTTTGTTAATTTAATTAGTTCTATTATTAATTTAGGTATGAATGTTCTAATTGTTGTAGGGGGAGGTAAATTAGCAAGAAGAAATATTTCAAAAGCCAAAGAAAATGGGATGAATGATAAATATGAATTAGATATCATTGGGATTGATGCAACTAGAGAAAATGCAAAAGAGATAATAAATTTATTTTCAAATATCCAAAATTTAAATAAAACAGTTCCAAAATCTATAGAAGATGGCTCTATTTCTTTTCAAAATTATGATTTAACAATTATGGGAGGGACTGTTCCTGGACATACTACAGATGCAGTTGCCATTAAGATGGCTAAGGAACTCAATTCAAAATTAGTCGTCATTGCAACTAATGTCAGTCATGTATACACTAGTGATCCAAGGGTAGATGCTAATGCATCTCCTATTGAAAAAATTTCTCTGAATGAGTTGGGAATTCTTTC
>DAGQ01000082.1 GCA_002498205.1 Euryarchaeota archaeon UBA596 | reverse complement strand
AACCCACCGTGCTAACCTCTACACTATCACAGCCATCTAGTAAAGCACTCGAAATGTTTGAGTTATTTGAAACAATCGACAAACTAGGTCAAATTTACACTTCGGACCGTTTTATTCAAGTGGTTTAGAATGTTCCCCTTGACATGGTGAGATTAAAAGTCAATAAGAACAAAATTATATTTTTGATGACTTTATTGATTCTTTTAGCTCCAATGGCTTCTTCTAGAAGTATTCATTTAATTAATGAGATTGAAATTTTACCTCAAGGAGATTTTAATGATTCGAATGAGTGGTTGATTGAAACACAATCTGGTTTTTCTAATTTGGAAGCTCAAAATACAAATGCCATGATTGCAGATGGGAAACTAAGTTTAACTCATCAAAGATCTCAAAACTTGAAAGAATTATTATTTTGGTCTACCGATTCTACTTCTGGTCATGAATCTGCAGTGGGAAGCCCCGATGGATTGCTTTCAATTTCTTCAGGACCAGATATAGATCTTACTGGCTTTGATTTTAGTTCGATAGAAAACTACCCATTAATTAGTGTATCTTTAGTAACCTCCTTTAGGATTTCAAATGGACTTAATGATGATAGGGTTGAAATCAGTATTAGTTCCAATGCAGGTGTATTTATGGTGCAATCTTATTCTAGTACTTTTTCACAAGGAGAACTAAATTATTTATCGAGTCCGTATATTAATTTTGATTTAGATTCGTTTTATGATTGGGATTGGACTTCAATTTCTTCATCATCTATCAAATTAAATTATGAATCGGTAGGAGGTAGTGATGAAGCACAACTTGAAGTTGATGGAGTTGCAATAAGAGTTGTTTACCAGTTACCAGATAGTGGATTTGATTTTGTCAAAGCAGAAACAACTCTAGAATTGGAAAGTAATTATGAATATGAGAATTTAATATTAAATTTTTCAGGTTCTATTGTTGGGGATTTAGGCGGTATATCTCCAGATTATAGTTGGATTAAATTGCAATTAGGTTCAGACTTAATTCACGAGGAAAAAATAAATAATTTAACTCAAAATATTGAAATAAGTTTAAATTTAGATGATGAGTTGTTCTTATCTTTTTCAAACCAAGTATTATTTGCGATTGGAATCCAAATTTATTGGAACTCTAATGGTTCTTCAAGCGATGCAGTAATCCAAGTTGAGGAGGTTGCCATTCAAGGTGTTAAATATACTGAATGGGATGAAGATCCTGAATGTTTAGAGATTGATGATTTGATAGGTAACAATTCATTTGTAGAAGATTCTGGACAATATAAAATCATACCTCTTAGGGATAGCTGTATTGATGACAGAACTATAACTGATGAACTTAATTTTTCGGTGACTACCAATCCAATTGGAGTTGTTGAAGCTATAGTTGAAGACGGGCATTTAAAGATCTTTCAAATTGAAGATTCATATGGGGTTTCTGAAATAATTGTAAATGTTTTTGATACATCCGGTAATAGTTGGACAGATTCATTTTTGGTAGAAGTTTTAGAAGTAAATGATCCACCTGTAATTCTTGATTTCCCAGATGAAGTCTGGATCGAATTTGGGAAAACTTTAATTGTTAATGGGACACTATTTGATTCTGAAACATTATTAGAAGAATTAGACTTTAATGTTGATCATGAAATTGCTGTAATTAATTCCGACAATACAATTACATTATCTCCCATAGATGTTGGGGTTGTTGAAGTAAATCTTCTACTTTCAGATAATGATTACGTTACAACTCATAAGATCACTGTTAATACTTTCACAGAATCAGAACTTGAGCCTATTTCAATTATTATCAAAGATGATGAAGGACTTATTGTTGGAAATAATGAATATCTTTCAGATTCGATTGTAAGTATTTCAACAGTAATAGAAAATTATGGAACTAAAGAAGCAACTTTTGTATCTGTAAGGTATTATTTAGGTGATGAGATGATAGGCAATATTACGATACCATCAATAGCGGCTGGTTCAAGTCAAATAGTTGAATTATCAAATTGGAATTTAACTGGTTCTCCAGGTGACTATGTAATTAAAGTTGTAGTTGATTCAAATGATTTGATTCAGGAGTCTAACGAATTAAATAATGAGATAATGCTTGATTTCAGAATTATTGAAAGTCAAGACCTTGATGGCACTTCCTCTTTAGATACTAGAGGATTAATGGATGGCCCACTAATCTCATTTTTTATTCTATTTGGATTTATTTTTATTAGTTTAGCATTATTTTTTGGTCCAAAGAAAATTCAAAGAATAAAGTAATGAATATGGCCAAATACAAGATACGTTAGGCGGATAATCTTTCTTGAAAGCAGAAAGCATAAAAGTAAACTTCTCAGGTATAAGTTTGCTTCATGGTTGGGGGACCGGGGTTAAAAGAGGCAGGATGTGGGGTAATGGGATTACTAAAAATTCGATTAGAAACTGATGAATGGATTTACGAAGAATACGAAGAAGCATAATTAAATGAAAACATGTTTTGGTTGGGCGACAGAGCCTTTTTCTTTTACTGTTATTGTTGCTGAATCAAGTTTAGCTTCAGCTATGGCTAGTACTATTCCTTCATTCGATTGAATAACTACAGTTTCACCTTTTTTTATTTTTGAACTAATGTGGCTTACAGCAGGAATCATAATCGTAGCGCCATTTTTTATACTTTCATGTGCAGATGGTTTAACTATTATTCTTGGAAAGTTTCTTACTAATTCTTCGATTGGATTAAGAATTTTTAACATTGCTGAGTCGTCACCTAATTCTTTAAACTTCCAAAGTGCGTCTGATAATTGAGTCATTGAAATACACTTTTCTTCATTAAATATTCCACTTTTCGATCTTCTTAATTCTTTTAAGATAATTTTCTTATCGATAAATAATCCTAAATCTCTTGCCAGTGTTCTTACATAAGTTCCTGCTTCACAGTCCATTTCTAACAATAAATTAATACCATCAAAATCTAAAACTTTTAATTTTTTAATAGTTCTAGTTCTGACCTGGATTTTGACTGCAGAAATTTCTGGGGGTACATTGTAAATTTTGCCTGTGAATTGTTTTATTGCTTTTTTAATTTCATTTAAATCACTTTTAGAACTTAATTTGAAACTTGCAATATATGTTTTTTGATGTTTCAAAATCAATGGAGTTAGTTTCATCGCTTTTCCGAGTAGTAGGGGTAGGACGCCTGATGCGAAAGGATCTAATGTTCCTCCATGTGCTAATTTGTCTAAATTTAGAAGATCTCTAGCCCAAGCAGATAATTGATGACTAGTTGGACCTGGATGTTTATCAAGTAATATAAATCCGGCTTTCATTCTTGATTCTAAATCCCTACTCCATCCATTTAATTCAGTGGGGGCACTTTCAGAATTAATATTAATCATTTTTATTCCTCATTGATATGTTCAATAACCTTTTCTGCAATTTCTTCTGGAAAAATACTATTACAATCTATGATTAATGAATATGGATTCATATCTTCTAATGAGATTTGATAGTATTTTTGAAATCTCAACTCATCTTTTTCAGCTCTTTGTTTGATAGAGAAAAGTACGTGCGATAAATCTCCTCCCTCTCTTTTTTGTACTCTTTCAGCTCTAATTTCTTCATTTACTTTGAGCCAAATTCTTTTACATTTTATATTCCTTTTTTTAGCCCAATGTCCTGCAAGTCTACTTTCAATAATTTCGGGACCATTTTCTTTCTCCATGATTGAAATTAGTTCTTCATCTAATTCTTTGTCTACTTTATCATCAATAAGGCATAATTCTGCAAAATCAACGAGACTCATTTCTTTTTTAATTGCAGAGCTTCTAAAAATTTCTCCCCCATTAATTGACTTCCAGTTGAATTTCTTTTCAAGAATTGAAACTAATGTTGTAGTTCCACTTCCTGGGTGTCCACTAATAGTGATTTTTGTAATTTAATCATCTCCATTCATGTCTACAAGTAATACATCTCATTTTTCCAGAATTTGTTCTTTCGATTTCAACTCCTCCACAAACCACACATTCTCCTCCAATTTTTACTGAATTGTTTGTATTTTGTTTGGATTTATTACTTTTATTTTTCGTGCCAGATCTTTTTCTATTTCCACTTCTTGAAGTATTATTTTTTTCATTGAATGATCTAAAATCTTCAATAAATGGTTCTTTGATTGATTTACCGGCTAATACAATTGGATGTGATTTGTATCTAATTAATTTTATATGCCTATCAATGATTCTACCTAATGGTGCAGACATACAAATATATGCGAATACCCATACAGGGATGAACCACATGACTTTATCATCAATTAATCCCCATTTTGGATTCCATGGTAAACTAATGTAATCAACCCTAAAATTTTCAACAGATGATGCAAGCCAGGCAAAAATTGCAATTATGAAAATCATTGTGAACATCATTGGTTTGAATGCACCCATCTGAACGGCCATTTGGTCAGGCAACATTTTCTCTCTCATTTTCATAGCTGTATCTAAAGCAACCTTGTTTTGATCAAGTCTGGCTTCTTGTGCCATTTTTCCAATTTCTCTTTGTCTGTGTGCAATATGTGCTTGAGCAACAGGGTCCATGAAAAACGATCTTAGTATTGTATTAATTACCATGCTTGCTGAACCGAGTGTAAAAACCATCAAAATAATTGAATTTTGGGGCACTATTGGTTGTAATATGGGGTCTGCATAACCCATCAAAGAGTTTCTGACATTTTCATTTGCAATAAGTATCATCATCATGATCATCATTAACAAAAGGAACATCATTTGTCCTCCTGCTTGGGGTGTTTCACCTCCTGCACCACCACTAACGTCACTCGTCACATTCATGTTTAAACACAAGAGGTGCATCAATGCTTCCCTAAATTTTTAGTTAAAACAGTTAAGCGTTAGCCTCTTGAAATAGATGCACATAGCATCTCCATGGTCGAGGAAGGTAGACGTTGGGTAAGTGGGCAACCAATGCCGATGTTAAATCGACCAGTTGTGATTTCAATTACTCAAGTTGAATTAGTTTCAAAGTATTTTAAGCAAGGTATGTTGTGGTATTGGGGTGCAGATCCAAACTGTGTTGGAAATAAAATGAGGACTATGAGGTGTAATGAAACAGGAATAGAGCCAGAAGGTAATGAGGCTGAACTTTTAGATTGGATCTCTAGATATGGCCCTCAATCTACACTTTTAGTTGATTGTAGAGAATCAATTGGAATGCCACTTACTGTGACTCCTTTACTTGAACTTTTGATTAATATGCCTTGTCGAGTGCTTGCAATAGTAGATAACGTAAATGGATCAAATCCATTTCCCGCTTGGACTCCTTGTTAATTTATTAAAAAGTAAATCCACAAACTGAACATTTTGATGCGCCTTGTTCTACAGAAGCACCACACATTGGACATTCAGAATTTAAATCCTTAGTTGATGACTCTCCATTTTCTTTTGTCGCCTGCTCTTCAGATGCATTGTAAGTAATTCCTGCCAATTGTGATTCAAAATCATCACCATCTGTTGTATTTTCAATAACTTCTTCAGCAACTTCTTCTTCAG
>DAGQ01000125.1:23132-23489 GCA_002498205.1 Euryarchaeota archaeon UBA596 | reverse complement strand
AATTTATGTCCTGATTACATTATAGGTCCTGGCACAGGAGTATCGGCTTATATGTTTGGTTCTGAAATTGCTGGAGACTATTGGGCTGAGAGATATTTCCTTGAAAGAGTATTACAAAATTACAATGGTTCAGTTTATTTAATTCAAGGAATGCATGATTGGAACGTAGATCCTCATATGGCAATTCCAACGATAAACCGGATTAAAGATGTGGGCATAGAAGCAAAGGGCCTATTTGGTCAATGGGATCATGATTATCCAGATAGAGCAGTACAATTAGATGACCGTTCTGATATGGGGGGCAGAGGTGGTGAAGCATTTCCTGAAATGATCCGATTTGATTGGATGCAAGATTTA
>DAGQ01000125.1:16961-22816 GCA_002498205.1 Euryarchaeota archaeon UBA596 | reverse complement strand
ACTAGAATGGTTTGATTGGTATCTAAAAGGAGAAGGCAATCAGCCCTTATTACATGTTGAAATACAATCTAATCATGGTGCTTGGAGAATAGAAGATAGATATCCTGCTTCTGATACTGAAGAATTAATTTTTACTTTAGGATCTGATATGAGTAGTTCGGGAGGTCTTACGGTCTTACCTGATGCTTCTACAGGTCCTATATTCGAAACATCCCCATTAACTGAGGATATTTATGTCCAAGGAATGCCTAGACTTCATGTTCAAGTAACTACTTCAACAGTAGGTGGTCAACTTTATGCATTGTTGGAGGATTGTGATGGTAATGATTGTATTCATATTGGCCATGCAATAATGGATTTACGCTACCATGAAGGTGGGGAGGAATTATCTTCGACTTGGTTACCTGTTTTAGAAACAATCACTGCAAATATGGAATTTATAGCTTTAGATGCTGAAATAATGGCTGGTCATACTTTAAGATTAACATTATTATCAACAGGTGAAGATTACCTTCCTGCTTCAACTTCATCGATAGTCACAATTGTTGAAGGTGAGGGTAGCACATTACAATTAGATACATTTAACCCTGATGATAAATTATATTGGATTCCGCCAATTTGTACACATGAAGTATGTGAATAAGTTAACGAAAGTTATATTTTTTTAATATATATGCATCAATTGGTTAATAATGAAGTTACCGAGGTCATCAATCATGGCGAGTAATATCAAGCGTACAATGGCTTGTTTACTTGCTGTTATTTTTTTAATTCCCTTTACACCATCTGCTTTGGCAGATGATGATGCAGCAAGTGCTAATGTCTTGACTGATGGAAGTACAAGTTCTGGAGATGTAGACGCGGAGGGAGATTCCAGAGATTGGTGGAAAATTGATATCTTGGGTGGCGATACATTAACTATTGATGTTTCATCTTCAACTGGTGACCATGGTTTTGATTTATTTGGCTGTTTTGGAACTGATCATTGGGAAGGAAGAGTTAAAATTTGGGATTCAACAGCTTCAACAAACCTTTATCAAAGTGATTTTGGAAGTGCGGGATCTACATCAGTTTCAGTTTCAATTGTTCCTTCTGCATCCGAATGGGGTAGTATTACAGGGCCAACAACGTACTATACCGAAGTAATCTCTTTAGATAATTGTGACCAAGATGAATTTGATTATTCTATTACTGGAACTATTGACAAAACATATCGAGATACAGATGGTGATGGATTTAGAGATCTAGATGACGATTGCCCTAATGATTTTGGAAAAAGCAGTGAAGATAAAAATGGATGTTTGGATAGTGATGAAGATGGTTGGTCTGATGAAGGAGATAGATACCCTGTAGATGGTACACAATGGGAAGATTCTGATTTCGATAATTATGGAGATAATCCGAATGGAAATAACCCTGATTCTTGCCCTGGATTTTTTGGGCAGTCATTTCAAGATCGGTTTGGTTGTCCTGATTCTGATGGGGACGGTTATAGCGATCCAAGTACCCTATACTCAATTGAACCTTGGACTATTTCTGATGGTGCTGATGCTTTTTGGTGGTCCCCTCAAGATCCTTCAACTCAGAATATCTGTGGGATGTATTGCCATACTCAATGGAGTGATTTTGATGGTGATGGATTAGGTGATAACTGGTATGATTCAAGATGGGAAGCGATACATGTTGAAACAGGAATCGGCGAATATGTTGAAGGAGCAATATTAGAAGATGCTTGTCCTCACATAATCGGTTATTCTTCAGAAGATAGGCCAGGATGTCCAGATTCTGATGGAGACGGGTGGTCTGATGGTGATTCCAATTGGACTGTAGATAATGGTGCAGATCCTTTTCCAAATGATTTCAGTCAATGGAAAGATACTGATAAAGATGGATATGGGGATAATTATACTTTTGAAATTGATGAAAATGGTTTGAGGGTTGAAACTGGGGATGCTTTTATTCAAAATCCAACACAATGGAGTGATTCTGATGGAGATGGATGGGGAAATAATCAAGGCAATCAAGATTCTCAAGTAGATTCATTTCCGTATGAAAATTCACAATATCTAGATTCGGATTACGATGGATATGGAGACAATTATTCTGGTTTTCAAGGTGATTCATGTATTGAAACTTCAGGCTTTTCTAATCAGGATAGGTGGGGGTGCCCAGATACTGATGGTGACGGTTATTCCGATCCTGATGATAGTTGGGTTTCACATCCAGAAGGTTTTGCAGATGCGTTTCCTTCTAAAGGAAGTCAATGGTATGATACTGATGGTGACGGATTCGGAGATAATCAAACTCAAAATGCATGGCAACCAGATAGTTGTCTTTTAACAAAAGGTGATAGTTACAGAGATAGATGGGGATGCCCAGATACTGATGGTGATGGGGCTTCTAATCCTGATAATGATTGGCTTACGCACCCATTAGGTATGGCAGATACATTCCCTCTTGAATCAACACAGTGGATGGATACTGATGGTGATGGATATGGAGATAACCCTGTTGGAATTACACCAGATAATTGTATAGAAATCCCTGGAACAAGTACAGAAGATAGATTTGGATGCATAGATACTGATGGTGACGGATGGTCCGACTTAAGTGATAAATTTCCACATATACCCTCACAAATGGTAGATTCAGATGGTGATGGTTATGGAGATAATCTTTCGGGACATGAACCAGATGCTTGCCCAACAGTTTTTGGTACTAGCTTACTAGATCGGAGAGGATGTTTAGACTTAGATGATGATGGATACTCTGATCCTGATGAAAAATGGTTAGCAAGTCCAGAAGGACAAGCAGACGCCTTTGCTAATGACCCTTGGCAATGGTTGGATACTGATGGTGATGGTTATGGAGATAACCCTGTAGGTAATTTAAGAGACGATTGCCCCTCTGATTCAGGAAGTTCTACTATTGATTTTCAAGGATGCCCAGATAATAATGGAGATGGTTATTCAAATTCTTTTGGAGAAATTAAAGCTGCTATGACAATAATGGGTAGTAACCCTCTATCTTCTTGGGCAACTTATGCTATTGCAGGATTAATCTTTTTGTTTGCCGTAATAGTGAATAGGATTTTTGAAGAAAATGATGAAACGAAGGAGGTGGATTTTATTGAACAGATTTAGTATCAACATTTGTATATTAATTTTAATTTTACCACTTCTTAACATAGTTGAAACTGTAGAAGCAAATAATGATCTTGATTTTACTGTTGTAAATTATGAAACGAGGGAACAAGACATCGATAATGACGGTTATGTTGATCAATTAAGAATTGTTTTTAATGTGAATACCACTAAATCACAAACTCCGGTTTCTGCAAAATTAATTACAACTTTTGATCAATATCCAAACCAAATTGAAATAATACAATGGGATAATTTTACACTAACAAACGAAAAATCGTTATCAAGATCAATTTTTGTTGATGCTTGGAAAGAAGGGAAATATATTGTTTCATTAAAATTCTTAAACCCCGAAACTAGTGAATTAATTTCTGAATATCAACTTGGCGAATATAATTTAATGGTGGGAATGGAAACACCCTTTGTTGCTCTAAATGTGATTGCAACACATGAAGGGAAGACCGTAAATGATAATTTTAATACTGGATCTGAATGTAAAGTAAAGAGAAATGTCTTAGATAAAATAGGGCATAGATACAATAAAACTGGAGAAGTTCAATTCTTAGGAGCGCCATGGGTTTCTCCATCTATTGAACCTGGAGAAAATACTCCAAATAATGATGAAATAGATTGTAGTAGTTGGCCGGCTGGAAAATATAATTTAAAATTAATTTATCACAATTCACTAGGATATTCTCTCGAAACTTGGAATAACTTCTCTATAATTAATCAACCTGCACCAAGTTTTAATCTTAATGTGACAGGTCAAAACATGGAAATTGGTAGTTTATGTTTCATCACAATAGAACCTACTGATGGAAC
The DNA here is from genome assembly GCA_002498205.1 of Euryarchaeota archaeon UBA596. Taxonomy (GTDB): domain Archaea; phylum Thermoplasmatota; class Poseidoniia; order Poseidoniales; family Poseidoniaceae; genus MGIIa-I. The sequence goes on along the minus strand of DAGQ01000125.1, from coordinate 18,851 downwards.
TGATTTTAGTGAAAATCTGATTACATGGACAACAATTCCAGAACATGATGATACTGAAGGTTTAGAATTAAACTGTAAGATGTGGTTACCTGGAATTCACCGAATAATTGTTAATGTTACTAATTCAGAAGGAATTAGTGCAACTAATGGTGTTAATCTTGTCAGAATGCCTCCTATTGGTGATGAAAATTTATCTACTTGGGGGAACCAAAGTGTGACTTCATCTTGGCCTGTTAGAAGTGGTGGAGAAGTTGAATCAGAATATATGGGATATATCGCTACGGGTATTGGGATGCTTCTATTATTCTTAATTTCGATTCTTGTTTTAAAGCGGTTTGGTGATGATATGCAAGGTGATTTTTCAACCTCAAAACCTGGAATGAATTCGGAAGGTTTACCCACACATAGAGATGATTATGGACATTTATGGAGACAACACCCTGATGGTCAAATAGATTGGTGGGATGAAAATGCAAATATGTGGATTCCTTTCCAATAGATATTATCTACGAATAAAAAATAATGCGGGACCTCCGCTGTGAATAAAAAATTCTACCTTTTTCTTTTTTGAATAATTGTGAATTCCCCGTGTTGAGAAATCCATTTTTTCTTGATCTAACTCCCATTCGACTCCTTTTAGTGAAACTATGCTTTTGGAAAAACAAAATAATGATAAATGTGTTTCATTCTCAAAATTAAATTCAAAATTTTTATTTTGAGGGATATATGTTACGACAAAATCATTCAAATGAATACGTAAATTAATGGATAGCATTTCTTCTTGATTTAATTCGGCTAATGCTGCATAAGTCCCCAGAATGTGGTCACTCCTACCAGATTCTACTCCAATGATTTCAATATCTTTAATATCTTTAGAAATAGTCCATTTTATTGCCTTAAACAAATCTGTTTCCTCTTGGCTAGTTTGATGGATAGAAATAACTGATTCATTAATTAATGATTGATCTAATGAATCAAAATCACCAATTACGACATCAGGAATAAATCCTGAATTAATACAAGAATTGTAGCCACCATCTATTGCAATTGAATATTTTTCATCAGTACATAACTTTTTGAAAATTTTTTCAGGAATTTGACCTGCCGCAATCAATAATGCACATTTTTTTGTTGCGGTCATAGTAAGGCGAACAGAACTCCATTAATGAATCATCTTTAATCTAATAATAACAAAAGCCAAGCCTCAATAAGGAGGCCGCAGTCGGCAGGTAAGGGTAGATTATGTCTGAATATGTCCCAGAGGGTGCTTTGTTACCAAGTGGGATAAATGTAGATGAAACCGCGGCTTATTTTGGAATTACTGATTCAAGTCAAATATTATTAGAATTAGAAAATTCAAATAGACATTCTTGTATTACAATTGTTTTAAATAAAATTTCTGATTTGCTACTAACAGATACGTTTGATCTAGATTCTGGGAGTAATAGATTAAAAGTAGAATCTGGGGAAATTTACTATATACTTACTGGGCCTCTTGAACTATTAAAGGTTACAGAAAATTTACAAATTTTTCTTGGACTTAATCCAAACGAAGGGTCTGTAGAACCAAATATTACTGAAGAACAATTTTCTGCATTAGAGTTATTTTTGGATCCTATGAATGTGTTAAAAATTTACGCTATTGGAGATGTCACTGGAGGTAACAACGAGTTAGCAAAATATGTCACTGCATTTGATAATATGATTGCAAATCCCTCAGAAAATATTCAAGATTTAATTCAGATTAGTAAGGAATTAGCTGAAATATTAATTGAAACAAAAAATATGCAAATGCCAAGAGCTATTTCAATTTTAAAATCAGCTAAAGCGGTACAGGCTCCAAAACTCATAACTCCACAACCAACTATTCAAGAAGAAGTTAAAGAAGAA
>DAGQ01000125.1:0-16631 GCA_002498205.1 Euryarchaeota archaeon UBA596 | reverse complement strand
TTAAAGAAGAAATTAAATCAAATCCAATTAATGTTATTCCACCTCAAGATGAAGTGCAAGAAACTATTTCATCAACAACTAATTTACAAGAGCCCATGGCATTAAAACCACCTATGAAAAAAACCAATATTATTGAGCCTACTCCTTTAGTAAAACCAGAAATATTACAAAAACCTGTCAATATTCCTAAAGAAGAGCCTAGATCTATGAAAGATCTTGAAAAAGATAGTCTTGATACAAATAATTGGATTAGTGAAAAAAGTGAATATAATCAAACCTCTGAGTCCATTAATCAAATAAAACCAACTCCAAAAATAGTTCCCGTGATCCCTAAATCAAAACCAATAAATTCTAATGTAATTCCAACTCCAAAAATTCAACCAATTGAAGAACCGACTCTTGTGAAAAAAAGTATTCCAACCAGGTCATATAATAGCCAGAGTAATTTTAACTCAGACATACAATCTCCTAATTTACCTAAACCAAAAAAACGTTCCCTTCCAGAGCCTATAAACAACATAAATACAAATGGAATAATTCGAACTTTTCCTAATGGTAATATTTGCAAAGGCTGCGGAGTAAGTCTGAGTAATTCTTGGAGATTTTGTCCATTATGTGGTTTTAATAACTAGTTATAATTGTAATTCTCCAGATATAATTAATGGTTCTCCATCAATAAATACTGTTGGCTCTTTAATTATACCACTCGTCAAAATTCCAGGATGATTTCCATCAAGTTTACTACCTTCTAAACCTATACTAAAATAACAACTTCCCATTACTTTTTCATCTTCTAGGGCATTTCCAATTAACTTTGATTTAGGGTTTAAACCGAAACCAAATTGTGAAATGGTCCAAACTGAAGATTGGTCTTTAGCTGGCATTAAATTTGCAGCTTCCGCAAAAAGATGTCTAACTCTTTGTGCTTCAGGTCCACCCTTAATATCTGTAGCAATTCCATCATTAACCTTGAATCTAAGAGGTTCACTAAGTATCATTGAATCAAAACTACCATCGATATACAAATCTCCTTTTGCTGTTCCTTCAATTAAATTATTGAAAATTTTTCCAGCGGGTAGATTTGTTACCATGCCTGGCCTATTGCAAATCCCGCTATCTTCTCGGTTCCATTTTTTAGGATCTACATCAAATCTAATATCTGTTCCTTCAGGTGAAGTTACTCTAATATTTCTACGTCTACGAAGATGGACTCCAACTCTACTAATTGTATCCCTTATTTCATTAAAATCAGCAAGCATGCCTCCACTAGCAAATAATTCAGAAGTTATTCCAGGCATAGTTGCTATTCTAGCACCATCTTTACATGCTTGAATTCTAGCTTTTGTATGAGTAATACTAAATTTTGTAGGTGCTAATACAACATTTTGAGTTCTCATTAACTCAGCAACTGAAACTGGTGGCTCATCTCCATGATGCCTAGTAAATGGCATAATTACCAACAGAACATTATCTGAAATTTCAGATGCAACTTTGTAAAGTTCTTGTCCAATTTCACTTGTAGAGGGATCTGCTATTACTAAAACGGATTCATGGCGTCTTATTTCCATGCAAATATTGACAACTGTCTTTGCAGCAATATTTAAAAAATCGTCAAAAGTTCTTTTTTGGGGAATTTTATCATCTTCGATGATTTCACCATCTAAAATTTCTTTTGAATCTCTCTTTTGTTTTCTCCCCACAAACTACCGAAGGAAATCTTATGTTTGAATTATTGTATTAATTGTTAAAGAAAAAAGCAAATACTCAATATTATCTTTTTTCTGGGGAGGTTTGGGCGGAAAGATGAGTTACGAACAATTTATTGAAGAAGTAAGCACATATTCAAGAATTCAGGCTATTCAGAGCCAATTGAATTGGGATCAATCTGTGATGATGCCACCGAATGGTGCGAAGGCTAGAGCTGAAACATTAGCTTGGTTATCGGGGCGTGCACATGAAACAATTACGAGTAAAAAAATAGGTGAGTTGATTTCAAATTTAGAAGAAAATTTAGGTGATCTGAATGAGGATCAAAAAACTAATGTTTTAGAAATTAGAAGAACATATGATAAGGCAACAAAACTACCTGTTGAGTTTATTGAAAGATTAACAAAAACTCGTTCAAAAGCAATGGGAATTTGGGCTAAAGCAAGAGAAAATAATGATTTTAATATGTATGCACCAATATTAACTGAATTGGTAGAACTTGCTAGAGAAAAAGTTAGTTATCTAGGAAATGAAAAAACACCTTATGACACATTATTGGATGATTATGAAGTTGGTTTGACTGTAGATTATCTGGATCCATTATTTGCTCAATTAAAATCAGGTTTAATAGAAGTTCTAAACAAAATTTTAATGGCGGAAAAACAAGATATCGCTAATTTAGATATGACTTTTCCCGTATCAAAACAGGAATCTTTTTGTTTGAAGGTTTCAGAACAAATGGGCTTTGACTTTGACTCGGGAAGAATGGATATTTCAGCTCACCCATTTTCTATATCGATTTCTACGGGAGATACAAGAATTACAACCAGATATGATGAAGAAGATCCCTTCTCATGCCTTTATGCTGTTATGCATGAAACTGGCCATGGCCTATATGAACAAGGATTACCTGATGAATTCGCATTAACTCCTAGAGGAACTGCAATTTCATTAGGTGTCCATGAATCTCAATCTCGTTTATGGGAAAATCAAATTGGACGAACAGAAGAATTTTGGAAATATACATTACCAATTTTTAAAGAAGAATTTCCAGATTTCCCAAAAGATATTGATGCTGCTCAAATGAACTTGATTGCAAACCAGGTTGAACCTTCATTCATTAGAGTTGAAGCAGATGAAGTAACATACAATTTACATATAATTTTGAGATACGAAATCGAAAAACAATTATTTAACGGAGATTTAGAAGTTAATGATTTACCTAAAGTTTGGAATAGTATGTTTAAAGAGTGGTTTGGATTAAATGTTGAAAATGATACAAAAGGTGTCTTACAAGACATACATTGGTCTATGGGTGCATTTGGTTATTTCCCGACTTATACTCTTGGAAATTTATATGCGGCACAATTATTTGATAAAATGAAAAATGTATTTGGGAATGTTAATCAAATGATTGAAGAAGGAAATTGGCTTCCAATTTTAGATTGGTTACGAAAAAATATTCATGAAAAAGGAAGGTTATACAATCCTTCAGATTTAATTGAAAAAGCAACTGGAGCTCCTCCTTCATCAGAACCGTTTTTAAATTATATTAATGAAAAATATAGTAAAATTTACAATTTTTAAATTATTTATAACGTACATACGTAGTTAGTGAGTACCCCCTGCTTCGTACTGTATAAAGTAAGGGGGATTCGGCGGCGATAGGTATTAACAGTTTCATTTTCCACCTACATTCATGCGAAAGAATGCTTTGACCCTTACTCTGATTATGATTTGCGCTAGTTTATCTGGTTGCCTAGGTGAAGATGTAGTAGACATTGAAGAAGACCCAAATGATCCAAATCCGGCAGGCTATATTGGCTTCATGGACAATACATCTGTCAATGGATTTCGATTTAATGGAACGACTCTAGAAAGGGTCTTGGTCTCAACTGAAGTTGCTTGTAACGAATTAATAGCAGAAGCTGCAGCTAATCCAGATGCTGAGATAGATGTTCATTGGGATTCCACAGAAAACGTTTGTTTCAGTTGGTATGCTTATGAAAATGCTTCACATCCAAGCGAAAGTCATGTCTATGATCTTCAAGATGAGGAAGTATGTTTCTTCAAAGGTTTAGCCCAGGAGTACTGTTTTCCAATAAAAGTCTCAGGTAGGGTGATGTGGTTTGATGCATCTGGATCTTCTGTAATGGGTTCAGATGGTTCATCTGATGGCGCACACCCTGGACATTGTGGGATTTACATAGAAAGTGAACGCTTAACACTCCCAGGTCCAATTGTAATTGGTGAAGGGTCAATGAACCAAACTACTCAGGATTGGAATGAAAGCATTCTAAATCTAATGGAAGACCAGCAATATATTGACTGGGATTTGGATAGAATGAATGCCTATGCCCAGGAATCTGCTAACGCTCCATCATGGTGCACAGCACCTGTTTTCAGCGAATATTGGTGGGCTAGCCAGCTTGCTGAATCAAACAACCCTGGCCCCGCCAATTCCATTTCAGTGACGGTAAACGATCATGCTGATGCTATTACAACAGATGGAAATGATAATCTGTTTTTGCTGAATCTAGATGGCGCTGATGCTGATATCTCAATTAATAACCTTGGAATTGAGTTAGAAGATGGTGATGGTAATATTCACGAACTTGCCGGAAACATCCTCATCGGTTCACAAACTGGAACTGATGACTCATTGTGGGAGATTGGAGAGACGATCACTTTGATTGAGAATGGCGTTGATATCTCAGGTGATGGCTCAACTCAATCAACATTCACTGTACGGGTTATTGATGGGAGTACAACATACAATCTCGGACAGTTCACTTTAGCATGAAATTTTTCTCCTCCTTGGTATGAGCATTGGTTTCAAGGGGTGAAACAGTGTGTTGTGCACGTAGCACTGAAGGTCTGAGCAGTGACTACCCTCTAAAACATAGTAATTAATCAATTAATTTCCAAGTACAGTTTTGGCCTGCAAAAAATGGAACTATTGGATTACCATTTGGCAGGATTATCTTTTCTGGAATCGTCCAATCCTCTTTCACTAATGTGATTGTTCCATGATTTCTAGGCAAACCATAGAAATCAGCACCATGGTGGGAAGCAAAGCCTTCAAGTTTATCCAATGCATCTAGCTCATCAAAAACATGAGTGTATAATTCAATTGCACTCCAGGCACTATAACAACCAGCGCAGCCACAAGCAGATTCTTTCTTGTCTTTTTCATGAGGTGCAGAGTCCGTACCTAAGAAAAATTTCTTATTACCTGTTGCAACAACTTCTCTTAAAGCTTGTTGGTGGATATTACGTTTTAATACTGGTAAGCAGTAATTATGGGGTCTTATACCACCTACTAACATATCATTTCGATTTAGTAATAGGTGCTGTGGGGTAATAGTTGCTGCAACATTGTCGTTAGCAGAGACTACAAAATCTACTGCATCTTTAGTAGTGATATGTTCAAAAACGATTTTCAATTCTGGAAATGTAGCAACAATCCGAGTTAGATTTCTATCTATGAATTCTTTCTCTCGATCAAAGATATCAATGTGGTCATCCGTAACCTCACCGTGTATTAAGAGTAACATACCTTGTTTTTGCATTTCCTCAAAAATAGGGAATAGGGGATCCAATGATTTAACAGCTGCATCTGAATTTGTGGTTGCACCAGCGGGATATAACTTAGCAGCGACAGTGCCTACTTGTTTTGCTGCTATGATGTCTTCACGAGTTGTTCCGTTCGTAAGATATAATGTCATTAAAGGCTCAAATTTACTTCCTTCAGGGCGTGCTGCTAAGATACGATGACGATATTCTTCAACCATTTTGGCATTAGTAACAGGAGGTACTAGATTTGGCATAACGATTGCTCGTTTAAAGCAACGCGCTGTTGCGGGAACTGTTTCATTTAACATGTCCCCGTCACGAAAATGTAAATGCCAATCATCTGGAGTCTGAATCTTAATTTGAGTCATCACCTTCTCTCCCTTTTAGTGCCAAATCGGGACGAGTTGTTAAACCTTATATTAGCAAAAGAGAAAATGTAATAGGTCTTGGCCTATACATGGCTTCGGGAAATGATTCCAGAGATAAATTTGAATTTAATGGAGAATTAATTGAAGCGGGCTCTCGTGTTGAAACTGTGATTGAAGTTGGAATTGACCCTCTGGGAAGAAAATTAGAAATTCCTTGTTTTATATTCCATGGGGCTTTTGAGGGACCAACTCTTTCTATTACTTCAGCAATTCATGGAGATGAATTAAATGGGGTTAGTATACTACATTTTCTTATTCATGGATACGATCATATTCCAAATAATGAAGATGATTTTATTGATGTTGAAAAACTAAGAGGTACACTAATTCTAATTCCAATTGCGAATCCAGAATCTGTATTACTTAAACAGCGTAGAACAACAGATGGAAGAGATTTAAATCGTCAATTTCCGGGAAGATCTAATGGAAATCACTCTCAAAGATTAGCTCATAAACTATTTTCATCTATTATTCCAAAGTCGGATTACTTAATTGATATTCATACTGCACCTGGAACTAGAATTAATTTAAATCATGTTAGAACTAATTTTGATAATGAAATTTGTAAAAATTTAGCAAAAGCATTTGGTACAAATATTGTTTTACATTCTCTAGGATCTGAAGGAACTATTAGAAGAGAAGCTACAGACAATGGATGTCCTTCTATTTTACTTGAAACCGGTTCTTCAAATTCATTTCAAATTAAAAATGTAGAAGATGGTTTAGCGGGAGTGCTAAATGTTCTAAGATCTTTAGAAATGGTTGATGGAGAAATTAAAGAACCAAATTTTCGTGTATTAGTAAGAAAATCTAGATGGATTAGAGCCCCCTCAGGAGGATTACTCCATTGTTTGATTGGAATAGGGGAATTGGTGGAAGAAAATCAATTAATTGCCCATATTACAGACCCTTTTGGACACAAAACAGATGATATTTTTGCACCTTGTAATGGCATAATTGTTAGTATAGCTACAATTCCATTAACTAGAACCGGTGATCCATTAGTGCATTTAGTTCCTCTAAAAAAGACATTTGAACATGTGAAAAGTATCCTTGATATTGATGAAGATTTAGAATGTGAAGAAGAACTAGTAAATGATGATGAAGGTGTTCAGTTAGATGATATGGTCTTTGAATCAAGTGAAAAGACTGAACCAAAATAAATGGTGTTTTTATGAATTTTCAAATACACAATGGAGGAAATGAGAATTCTATTGGCGAACATATCAACATTGGAATAATAACTGTTTCTGATCGTGCATTTCAGGGAGAATATGTTGATAAAGGAGGGCCAAAAATCATAGATTTCTTTTCTGAGATTCTTGATTCTTCTTGGTCAAGTTATTCAATAATAATACCTGATGTTCAAACAGAAATTGAAAAATGTATAATCACTCTAACAGATGAAAAAGGTTGTTCTTTAGTAGTTACCACTGGAGGGACTGGACCAACAAAACGAGACGTCACACCAGATGCAACCATTTCAATAGCCGATAAAGAATTACCTGGTTTTGGAGAATTGATGAGAACAATCTCTCTAAAATATGTTCCAACTGCAATACTAAGTAGGCAAGTAGGTGTTATTCGTGGTAACTCATTAATAATTAATCTACCAGGTCAACCGAAAGCAATTAGAGAAACCATAGATGAAATTTTTCCTGCAATTCCATATTGTATTGACTTGATTGAAGGCCCGTACATAGAAACAAAAAAAGATATTATTGATGTTTTTAGACCTAAAAATGCTAAAAGATAAATTATTCTAATCCGTATTTTGATTCGATATCAGACTTAAATAACTCTAGCATTGTGTCCTCAAATAATTCAGTTTGCCTTCTAGCCCTTGTAGATCTTAAATGTAAAACAGCCATACCAATAAATACAATAATTGCAATAGGAATTATTGCTTCAAGCCTAAATTTATGCATAAAAGTTACAATTCCTTCTGCAGTATATGCCCAAGTAATTGAAGCAGCTGAACCTCCAATCAAAGTTGCCCATAAAACTCTATCAAATTTCATTCTTGATAACATTCCAAGTACAGCACCAACTAATACTCCTGAAGCCATAAATGGAATCCAAACAAATACAATTAAACCCCAAAAACCCCATTTGTTGATAAATTCTCTTTTCTCTTGTGCCGTATATTCTACAGTTGAGAGCATATCTCCAAAGAATTTCGTTTGCAATACCCTTCCTGCGAATCCATCTTGTCTAGCTACTGCAGCAACTCTACCCTTAGTTCCTTCACTAGTTTCAATTCTTCCAGCTTGAGAACGATCTGAAAGTGTAGCAATTTCATTTCTAGCACTAATTATTAATTCTCTTTCTGATAATTGAGACCCTAATTCTCTTTCTAATTGTTCTCTAAGTTGTTCTTCAATATTTGTGGAACTTTGCTTAAACCTGAAAAATGCAAAACGTTGGTTTGGACGGAAAATAACTCTAACAAAAACAGCATGATCATCAGAAAGAACCGCTGTTCCTCTATCTGTCATATTTCTAATCTTAAAGAAATTATGTAATGAATCTCTAATTGTATCTTCAATCTTACTTAAATCATGTAAATCTTTAAAGAAATCGGTATAATCTTCAACTAACTGATTTGAATCGATTGTATCAGGTTCAAAATTATCTAAACCACCTTTAGTTAAATGTTCAAAATCAACTCCAGTAATTTCTCCAACTGGTTTTACAACTAATAAAACTGGTTTAAAAACTCTAAAAAGTCCGAACTCGTTCAAAATTTCTTTCAAAATTTCTGCTCTAACGTCTATTTTTGAAGCGATGGTAGAATTTGTTGTTCTATAAGCAACTAAAACATCAATTGATAGCTCTTTAACCTTAAATTTAAATATGTCCCATTCAATATCTATTTTCAATTTTTTAGCACTATATTTTAGGGATAGCTCAACAACTCTTTCGATTTGTTCATTTGTTAATTTGTCATCAGCATCTTGATGATATACTTTGTAAATTAAAGGATATAAAATAAATAAAGTAATTACAGATAATGATAATGATACAAATGCCATCCACCATGCTGGAATCCCTGCTGAACCACCAGTAAGCATTGCTGTTTCTCTTCCTCCTCCTAATTCTGCACCCATTAGACCCCAAGCCCAATTTCCTAGATCTTGTGTACCCCAACAGACCCTAGCACCCGCATCTGTAACTTTGGCTGATAATTGTGTTTCACTTTCTACCCAAGGGAATAAACTCCCTGAAACGGTTTCCATTTCTAATTTAAATTCAACATTATCTAAAGCTACCATAATTGTTTGATTTGAATGCTTAATAAGTTCAACTTCTACATCGCTATTTGAACCATTTAGTAATATTGAAGTGTTGTTTGTTTCATTTCCTTGATTTGAAGTACCATTTTCTACATTACTAGAGTTAGTTGTTTCATTACTACTTTCTGAATCTGAAACCCTCATTTCTAAAGAATTCTCTGATTCGAATAATTCTGCAACAAACTTGTATTCGCCTTCATGCCAATCTTTACCAAATGGAATTTCGGCTTTTCTTGTGAGATTAAATTTTTCATCATATTCTGTAATTTCACCTGAACCCAATATACCATTCTCCAATGTAGTTCTTTCCCATTGTAATTCATATGTTTTTGTTAAATTCAAATTATAAGATTCAACAACCATTACCTGACGATCATTATCAGAATAAATATTCAACCAAGGAGCATCTTCAATTACATCACAAACTTCTCCAGTATCCAATAATGTCTCAGAAAGAGTATGGTCTACTTCTGTTGAATCACCTAAAACTGCACTACTCATTGTTAATAACATTCCAAAATAAATTGCCGTAAAAACGATTCCGACTAATAACGTATAATCCTCAATACCTGAAAGTAATCTTCTATTCTTTTTAACTAATCTTTTATTACGAATTGTTTCTATTTCTTTATCAATTTTATCTTCTACTTTTTCAATAAATTCCTCTGTGGTAATAATACCATCTTCATCCTCATCAAAAAATTCCTGCAATTCTTCAGTACTAATTTGTGTGTCGTTATTATAATCTGGAACAATATGCTCATTTTCATCGCCATCAGCAAAATTGTCGGCGCCCATAGTTCCAAATCCAAACCGTAATAGGGTCCTATTGATATCACTATTTATTACCACGAATGTAGAGGTAAAAGAAATTTAGAACAAGCACTGAGTAAACTATTTGATTAAATTGGTGTTTTAAATCCCATCGCTCTTACTACGCACCATCCAGACCATCCCTCAAATACTGAAAATAAACCACCACCTATTGCTCCAGCTGGAAAAATCCAAACCCAAGCCAGTTCTAAGTTCGTAAAAAATAACACAGATGAGAGAATTATTCCTGCAAATATTCCTAGAATTCCGAGTTTTAGACGGACAGCTTTACCTCTAGCATCAATATTGCATTTCATTATTTCACCAAACAGATATATTGTGCAATAATATATAAAATAATGTTTTTATTCAATAATTTGAAAAGTTAATTGTCTAAAAAAGAAATGTGTCATTATATTTTCTATTTTGCAATCATAAAATTACCAATCCGATGTAAGTTATATGATTAACAAGAAAGCTATCCTTGTATAATACAAATCACTCTATTAATAATTAAACAATTATATATCTCATACAAGGACGTTTGATGACATGGTGATGGATACTATGCATTTTATTTCTCTTGTATTGCAACTGATTATTGCTTGCGTAATATTTTCAGTTTGGTTAATTAGGCCGAATTGGGAAACTGCATACAGAGCAGGTAATGCGACTAATATCAAAGAAGAGTTTGCTGTTTATGGATTACCAGATTGGTCAGTATATGTAGTTGGAGCAACCAAAATTGCTCTGGCTATTGCATTATTAGCAGGGTATTGGAAAAGCGAATTAGTTGGTCCTGCCGCTATTTCTATGGCAATATTGATGATGGGTGCAGTCATATGTCATTTAAGGATCAAAGAAGATAGTTTATCTAGGGCAATGCCAGCATCTCTTATGTTGGTTATGTCATTATTCGTTGGACTAATTTAACTAAATAATCTAATCATTTCTCGCATGTTTGAATACCCTACATCTGCAGGAAATTTAATGAAAAGTTTGATTTCGTTAAAAAAAAAGCATAATTGTGAAAAAATTTAGTCTTATTTTACTAACTTTTTTGAGAGATGCAGGGGGCAGGATTTGAACCTGCGAACCATTACGGACTGGGACCTAAACCCAGCGCCTTTGACCAAGCTCGGCTACCCCTGCTTGAACATAGCGACGCGCCTCATGGTCAAAACTATTACACTCATGAATTCGCGAAAAATTATACAAATTAATGACAATATCCATAACCAAAAGTAAGCCCAACCTCATTTTAGATGTCAAAGATAGCAATATTGGGACTAGGTAATTGGGGTACTGCTTTAGCCAAAACATGGATGGATGCAAAACATGAAATTTCAGGATGGACCATAGAAAATGAAGTTTATGAGTCAATTACATCAAAATCAATAAATGAAAAATATTTACCAGATATTGAATTATCAGAAATGTATACTACGATGAGAATAGAAGAATGTCTAGAAAATGCTGAAATTATTGTATTAGCACTCCCTTCCTCCGTAATAATTGATGTTGTAAAAGATTTGATCCCGTTCCTTCGTCCAAGCCATGTTTTGATTGATTTAGCGAAAGGTTTCACGCCGAGCGGAGGATCTATCTCTGAAAATATTGTTCAATTATTACGTGCTGAAAATAAATTAAATCCTGTAGCCGTTATGACTGGTCCAACGATTGCACCTGAAGTTGCAAAGGGAGTAATTACTACAGCTTTAATTGCTTGCGAAGAGCAATTAGTTGCAAAGAAATTAGTTCAAAGGCTAACTACAGAACATCTATTGCTTGAGGCAACAGATGATCCAATTGGAGCAGAATTATGGGGTGCTTACAAAAACATAGTTGCAGTTGCTTGTGGAATTTCTGATGGTTTAAAGAAGGTAACAGAAAAAGGCGGAGATAACCTAAAAGCAGCAATTTTTGCCAAAGGTTTCTCTGAAGGTTGTTTATTACTTTCAGAAATGGGAGCAAAGTCATCAACAGCATTTGGTCCTGCTGGTATAGGTGATCTATATGTTACTGCAGCATCTCCTTATGGGAGGAATCGTAGACTTGGAGAAAAATTAGGTTCCGGGCTTAATCTTAAGGAAGCGAGAGCCGAAATGCATATGGTGTCTGAAGGAGTAAATTCCACATATATTTTCCATAATAAATTAGCTGAAATGGGAAAAGATAATAATTTTATATCAACATTAAAGTCCTTATTAGATGATGAAATTGATGCAGAAACCTGTATTACTAAATTACTAAGTTGATTAACAAGATTTAATCGTTCACGCCGTGTGGAGGTAATGAGTCAGATGGCATTGAGTGACCTAACAAAACTAGAATCAAAATTATATCTTTGGTTATGTAAATCTGATTTTGAAAGTGTTCCTTGGTCTACTCCTAAAGCCGCAAAAGCATTTAATGTAAAGCAAGAAGAAATTTATGAAGCTCTTTCAGCATTAACTAGAAAAATACCTAATGATATTCAAATTTACTATGAAGATGGATCTATTAGAATTTCTGCTGAACAATAGTAAATCATATTATCTAATGAAATGGTAGGGTTTGAACATGGGAAGCGGTCATTTTGTCAATGAAGCGGAAGAAATGTATTTACAAAAATTATATGAATTTTGGGAACTTGATCAAGAAAAGTCGGTTAGAACTAAAGATTTAGCTAATAGTTTGAAAGTTAAAGATGCTTCAGCAACTGGAATGATTCAAAAACTATCTGAAAAAGGTTTAGTCTCTTATGAAAAATATAAAGGGGTTAAATTCACTAATAATGGTTTAAAAATAGGTAGGCAGATAAAAAGAAGACATCGTCTTTTAGAATGTCTATTAATTGATGTAATGGGTTTCAAAGGAGACGCTCATGAAGCCGCTTGTAGAATGGAGCATGCTATGGATGATGAGTTAGAATTTGCATTATCAGAATTATTAGGTGATCCTGAAATTGATCCAAGTGGTAGTCCAATTCCTCCTGCTGAAAGTGATTTAGTTAGAAATAATCTTAATCCAAAAAGAGATATTGTAATTCTAAATTCTTTAAAAAACGGTCAAAGTGGTGAAATATCTGCAATTATGTTTAATGATGAAAAATCGAAACACATCTCAACTTTAGGATTAAAAGTCGGGGTTAAAATCTCTAAGAAAAATGATTTAATTATTATTGGAGATGATGAAAATTTGGACTTTGACAGAAATATTGGGAATAAAATATTAATTAGAATCAACGCCTAATTCTAACCATTCAAGTATTATTTCTTCAGCCCAGGGATCATTACTATTGGAATTACCAATTTGTGTTACTGTAATAATTCGTAATTCTCCACCCCAATTGACTTGGTAGGCAGTAATGAGTTCACCAACCACAGTATTTTCAAAAGGAAAGTCTGTGATAATTTGTCTCTTACTAACTACCAAGGATAAATTTACAGTTTCTTCTGAATTTTTATAAGTATGTTTAGATTCAGAATTTATTTTTTCGAGTCTAAAATCATCTGGATTTAAACCTAAACGTATTGCTGTTTCTTCTAATCTTGATTCATCAATATGTAATGTTTCAACAATAAATGATGTTGAATGATCTACTAACCAGGGGCAAAAAGTTGCTGGAACTCGTTGATGTAATACAGTTACAACCGCAGGTGAGTCTAAATTTCTATCCAACAACCATACATTTTGAGATGATGCTGGCCAAAATGAGACTCGCTCATCATCAACAATAATTGGGTCTCCCCATTCATTTGGAGTGCCTGGATCAGAAATTGGAATAGATGCGCATAATAAAATTAAAATTAACCAAAGGCCTAAAAAAAATGTCCTTGGTTTATACCTTGAAGACCAACTATCTCTTTGTTTTTTATCAATTACTTGAAAAGGTAAAATAAAACTAATAAAAATAAAAAGTCCGTTAAATGGTACTACCCAGAGTAATAGATGTGAAATAAGTAGTAGATCAAAAAGTAATTTTCCGAGTATTTCTCTCAATTCATTAATCCTTAACTTTAAACCCTTATTGTTATCTGTAAATAACAATAATGTGAGTAAAAATGAAAAAAATATAGGAATAATCCATGCAACTAAACTTAACATCTCAATATCCATTGGTAATCATTCTAAGAGAAAAGGGCTTGTAGTAATTACAACGATAAGAGGGGTTTTCATGTATTGTTCAATCACACCGTTTAATGGCAGAGGCATTACTTGAGCTAAAGGGTATTGATTACCACCATAAAATAGCCTCTCCTACACTTTTAAAACCGTTTAATAAAATTGGGGGATTGGGAATAAAAAATATTTCATTGAATCTAGTTTCTGGAAACATAATTGGCCTAGTTGGACCGAATGGAGCAGGAAAAACAACTTTGATGAAATTACTAGCGGGGCTATTGATTCCCGATAAGGGGAAAATTGTCTTCAAGGGTAAAGAATTAGAAAATATGATTCGTCCTAATTGGACAAAAAAAATGATTGGAATGATGCATGAAAATGTTCATTGGTATGGTTCCTCAACTCCATTTAAAGTGATTGAAAGATTATTTACAATTAGAAATATGAAAAATAATAAAATTGAAAAATTTTTGGATTTTGTAGGTTTAGGAATTAAAGCACACGATTCATTAGATTCTTTATCTCAAGGTATGCATCAAAGATTATCATTAGCATGCGCATTAATTGGAAGTCCTGACATTCTACTTTTAGATGAACCAATGAATGGACTAGATCCTGTTGCGAGAGAAGCATTTGCAGGGGTTTTAAAAAATTTAGCGAAACAAGGTAAAGCAATTCTAATTTCAAGTCATCAACTAGCTGAATTAGAACGAATGGTTGATTCAGTAATCTTAATGCATGAAGGAGAAATTATTGAAAAAGGTAATCTTGAAGAAATTCGTGATAAATATGGAATTAATAATGACTTGATTTTAAAGTTTCCAACTAAAGTTGCAAATATAAAAGAAATATTTTCAAAAAATAAATTTGAAAATTTAAATTACGAACAATATAAAGAAGGAGATTCATTTACAATAAAAATTAATTCTCCAAAAGGTGGATGGGACATTACAACTAAACAAGAAATTCTAGAATGTTTTGTATCAAGTAAAATTATTCCATTTGATTTTAGATCTCAAAAAATTGAACTTGTAGAAATTTTATCTGCTGTAACTGGATTAGACGTTGAAAAGGTAGGAATGTCTCTTCGAGGTAAAAATGGGTGAAAAAAATGAATAATTATATTGAAATACTCAAACTATTATTTAAATTATCCAAAATGGAAATTAAAAATAATTTATTTACTATTAGAATGATGGTCTTAATGCCAATTTTATTATTATTTATTGGGGGTGCAAGTTGGGGTTTTTCAGATCAAAATGCACAATTGCCTGCAGATGTTTCCGCTAATACTCCCTTTGAAGTTTTATTTTTAACAAGTGTTTTCGTACTCTTTTCTGCGACTTTAGGCGTAGTTTTAATTGGATTTGATGGAATAAGTCGTAAAAAAAATTCTGGATTATTAGCAATTGAATTTTGTCAACCCACTAGTCGAACAATTCTTGGTTTATCTCAATTATTTGGAGTTTGGTTAACCGTTGCACTTCCAACAATAATTATTTCATTATTTTCAATATTACTTATTTACAAACAAATGAATGTATTTCCAACCATTGGTGAAATAATTTTATTCATCTTTGCTACTTCATTAGTATTATTATGGTATGCATCAATTCAATTACTAGTTTCTAGTATTGCAAAAGATGTTGGTTCTGCAGTAACTTTAGGTGTAGGTACATGGCTATTATTTACAATGATATGGTTACTAATTACAGCACTGTTAGCAACACTTCTAGGTGTAGATGCAACTGATACCAATAATTCTCAATTTGCTTTATTTAGTTCAAAAGTAGATATGTTTTCACCAAACGGGCTTTATCAATTATTATTGGAAGCAAAATTAGAGAATATTTCTAGAGATTTACCAATTTGGCAGTTGAGTATTGCAACAATTTGTTGGACTTTTATTCCTTCTTCATTTTTTATATGGAGATTTAACAAATTAGCCGCATAAGGCAAATTTTGCATATTTAGACCAAGACTATTATCAAAGGGCAGTCAAGTCCGTAAGCCATGGCAATGAATAATAAATTGACATTGTACCGTTGGATGCCATTAATCTTGGCAGGAATTATGGTACTTTCTAGTGTTTCATTATTAACGGGAAATACTACTGAATTAAATAACGAAAACTTCGTTGAAAATACTGATTCTAGGCAATCACCTGAGGATCAATTAGTAGCTGAATGTGAAGGCATTACTTTTGAAGATATGTTTGTATATACTCATGCTCTTTTTGATATTACAATTAATGATGATTGGAAAAGTGCTGATGTTTGGGGTATCGGATGGGTAAATGGTTCGGAAGCTGCTGAAGTAAGAAAAGACATTGATGAATTAATGTCTCAGATTCCTGGAAATGATGCAACAAACCCATTAACACCTAGTGCACAAGGAAATGATGGTAAATATTCCACTGATGAAAGAGATGCTCTTGAAGACATAGGTTCTTCTTGTGTAGAAAAGACAACAGTTAGATTCGGATTAAACGATGTATTGCATAGGGAAGACGGAGAATGGAATAATATGTCTTGGGTTGGAGATACATTACTTCTTTCTGATCAAGAAATTGGTTGTGTTTTAGGACAAGGCGGTGATCCTCAAGGGTGTGAAATAACTTCCGTTGAGGAAGAAGACGCAACATATGAAGATGGTTGTGATGGCAAAGGAGATAGTGACTGCCAATGGGTTGATGTTACAAGTC
>DAGQ01000036.1:2981-3230 GCA_002498205.1 Euryarchaeota archaeon UBA596 | reverse complement strand
AGAAGAACTTAGAACTTTAATTGAGAGAGAATTAAGTGAGTCTTATTCAGAAAAATTAGCAGAAAGAAAATCAAGGTTACAAGAAAGATATGATTTATTATTTCAACAAAATGTTGATGATATAGATTCACAATTACGTTCAAACATTAAATCTGAAATGGATAGGAAAATTGATGATGAGTTCCATTCTTATAAATTATCTAAAGAAGCAGAAATGCAAAATGAATTATCTAAATTTAGATATGAGCA
>DAGQ01000036.1:0-2662 GCA_002498205.1 Euryarchaeota archaeon UBA596 | reverse complement strand
ATTTAGATATGAGCAAGAAAGTTTCTTGAGAGAAGCATTATCTGAAAATTACGAAAGTAAGCGTAAAGATTGGATTAAAAAATTAGAGCTTGAATTTGACGCAAGAGAAGATGCTTCTAAGAAATCTATACTTTCTGAAATAGACGCACAAATGCGTAATGAAAGAATCACTAGAGAAACTGATTTAGAATTACTACGTGAAGAAACAGGTCTTGAATTAGAAGTTGAAATGGAAACAAGATTAGAAGAGTTCCGTGGAAGAAAAATGGAAGAAGTTGCTACTCATCTTGAGAAACAATTACTCAAACTTGAAGAAATTATGCGTAATAAAGCACTTATTGAAGTTAGGAGAAGAGAAGGAGAAATTCGAAAAGAAATTGAGTCTCAACTTGGAATTAAAAGAGAAGAAATCCGAGACAGGCTTAAAATGCTTAATGAACAAATGGATAAATTCAGAGAAATGGCTGAAGAGAAGATGCGTGATCAAATTAGAACTGACTTTGAAGCCGAAATTGGCGTAGAAGAAGAGAAACTAGAAGAAGCCCAAGATGTGATGGACCAACTACAATCTGATGATGCTTTATTATCTAAGCGTCAAGCCTGGTTAGGTGCAATTGCGGGAGATAAAGTAGATCCATTACAACAACAAGGCGGTTTATTGGGTGGAAAACTAGGTCAAAGTTTAGGTGGACAAACATTAGCTGGAAATGTTCCAAAATCAACACCAATTTTAGGTGGTGCTCCAGTTGGAACTCAGAGACCAACCCTGAAACCTATTAGGTCACCTATAACAGAAGAAAGGCCATCTACTGCAACCATTCTTCCCAAGCCGATCCATACTACAATTAAACCAAAATTAGAATCTGAAGTAATTGTTGAAACTTCAGAAGAAATTGAGGAAGAAACAGAATTTAAGATTCCTAAATTAATTACTGAGGAATTAGAAGAAAGTTCAATTACTGAGGAAGATGAATTAGAAATCTCGAAAGTATTAGAAGATACATTAGATGATGCAGATCAAATTATTGAAATGTTATCTTCTGAAATTGAAGAAAGGGAACAAGTCATAGATAATGTGATTAAAAAGGCAAATGTAGCTAGTTTAAAGAGATTAGACACACCTACACTAAAACCTGCTTCAGCAACGCTAAGGCCAATTGAAACAACAGTATTGAAACCACAAACAACAACATTGATGCCTGCTAAAGCCCGTGTACTAAAACCATCTGATGCAACTTTGACACCTGCAAATAATGTTTTAATTCCACAAGAGAATAATGAAGTAGGAAAAATACCTATGACCTCAATAGCAGATATTGCTAAAGAAGAAATCGCAGAACAAAAATTAGAAGAAGAATAGATTTTCCATAATTCTGTTGTTCCGTCTGATTCATAGATGAGAACCCATTGGCTCTGACATGCGAAAAGTAGGATATTGCATTTTTCTATTATTTTTAACAGCAACTTGTTTGCCTTTAGCATCCGCATTAAATGCAGCAGACTTCTCAGGTTCTGATGCAAACAATTGTTCTGAGTTACCTTGTACAAATGCTGGTGAGATCTTATTATCATTAGATTCAAAACCAATTCAAATGTGGAAAACTCCAGAGAATAATTATCTTTCACTGGGTGAAAATGGATTTATGAACCTATACAGTCTGACTTCTACAGGTTTTGAAGAAGCATGGGAATTAGAAGTAGATTCAAATGGAAATATCTCTAGTGCAGCATATTTTTCAGAATTTAACCTAGTAGTTTTTGGGAATGAAACTGGTGCACAAATTGTAGATGTTGGCCCAGCCAGAGAAAAGGGTAGATTTATTTTCCAAGGAACACCTGTTGTAGATGTTGCTTGGGATCCAACTGATGGTGCCGATTTAGATAGTGACGGAATTCCAGATTTACCTCATATTTGGATCGCAGTTGAAGCAAGTAAAAGAGCAGTACAATACGATATTAATTTAGAATTACCTACCGCAAAACAAACAAATGAACATGATAATGAAATTGGAGCGGTAATGGTTCTTGATGATGGGACAATAATTACCGGTGGAGATGATGAAATTTATTTCCATGAAATCAATCAGGCAGATTCAATGATTTTAACTGATACTTTAGAACCGGGTTATTCTGGAACTTTTGACATTATATTGACAAATGAAGACCAAAGTAAGATTTATTTTTCTGAATACGATGGTAGAAAGATAATTTCATACGATTACAATAGTAATGCATTACCTGGACAACAATTGTCAATAACAGGGGTAACAGGCCAAGGAAGCAATCCTAACAATATTGGTTTTGAACAAATTTCCTCGACATTATTTTCTATGGATGAATCTTTAATTTTAGGTACACAAGATAAATTATTTTTTATTGATTCACAAACTATGGTTAAAGATCAAAATCAATTAAATTATCCACTAGGAGTCGATGCAATCGTAGATACAATTTATGGTGGATTATTAGTTACAAGCGGTACAAATGTACATTTATTAGATTTTGATACAGATAATGATGGAGTAACTGATACAAAAGATGCTTTTCCCGGAGACCCTTCACAAGCTTATGATACAGATGGTGATGGATGTGGTGATAATTTAGATGGAAATTATCCTGATTATTTCCCTGATGATGAGTTTGAATGTGTTGATACTGATGG
>DAGQ01000016.1 GCA_002498205.1 Euryarchaeota archaeon UBA596 | reverse complement strand
CATGTTATTCACTTTTGTGAATATCATTAACGCAATTATTGCCACTCAATTTTACAAAGAAGAGAATTGGTTCTCACAAGCATTCAATGTTGTTGGAATTGGAAAACCGGGACTATGGGGGGTATCTGTAGGAATTGGAATGATTGGGGCATTAATGGCTATCGCTGCACATAGATCTGAAACGGGGTATGCACTTGCTCAAATTAGTATGTTACTTGCTGCATTTGGAGGGTCTTATCTAATTGTTAGGGGGGTTGAATCTTCTAAATTACAAGCAACAATGTATATGCCAGGCGCTTTGCTAATAGTTAGTTTATTCATTGTAGAATCCTTAGTCCCAGAAGGCGTAGTTTCTGGATTAGCTAACTATTCATTATTTGCATTAGGTGCAATCTCAATTGCTACAATCACTTTACTAAATCATCAAACTGCAGTTAGTGATACTGTGTTATGGGTGGGATGTATAGTTATTGTAACCCTATTTACAATTCTAATTCCCGCTGATCAAAATGATGATGGAGGATTGAAATTATTATCTGCAAATATCTTGGCTTTCGCTGGTTTGGCAATTTTAGCCATATGGAGAGAATCTCCTAGCCTTGCAGGAATTGCAGTACTAGGACCTTGGATTTGGTGCTTACTTTTTGCTACAGCTGCAGATTCAAGAATAATCAAAGCTGAACTTATTCCGATAGTTCTAGATCCTTGGTACTTAATTTTATTCTGTTTAATAGCAATTCTAATTCAATATCCCGTAAATACAATGTTAGGAGGAAGTGGAATTAATCTAGGTTCTAGATTCAAGGGATTGACCGAATTCTCTGCAATGAGTAGAGATTCTGGTGCTTTAAAATTGTGGAATTTAAGTTTATTATTTTCATTACTTGGATGGACAGCAATAACCTATACTGGGGGAATGCCTGTTGAAGGATTGTTTTTAGGCGTATTTGGGGTATTTGGCGTCCATATAATTGCTGAAATTCAAACAAAGCATCAAGATACGCCTTTATTTTTACTGTATGCATGTGTTTTAATGTGTTTGATATGTCAATTCAGATTTGGTTTTGACGCTTTTTGGACTGGAATGATTACAATATTTGGTATTATTTTAGCATACTTTACAAAAAAAGATATTGAAAAAATATTGATGGTTTTAATGGGAGGTTCTGCTGCTTCATTAACATTAACAATTTTATTTTCTGGAAAAACAAATTTAGATTATTCAATTTGGTGGCCTAACGATATTATTTCAGTGTGGATTCAATTATTATGTATTTGTTTGATTCTTGGATTATATCTTCCAAGGGCCGGAAAATATGAGAAAATTTTGCAACCTGCTGTTGCAAATGGGTTGATGTTGCTTGCTTGTATTGTCTTATCCTCGAATACAGATTCTTGGCAATTACTAATTTCATTCGTGATGTTGTTTATTTCTTCAGTTATGTTAGTGATGCAAACTGAAATACGTTCTGGACTGAAAGATATTGCAAAAAGAGAATCATTAATGGAAAACTTAAGAAGGAAACAATTAGTAAAAAAGCATCTTGAAGATGGGGGAACTTTAGAAGAATTAAACCAAATGGTAAACAAAGAAGAATCTAAAGAAATTATCCAAGTTTCGGAAAGAGGGTCGATTGATGTTGTTGATCCTGAATTGATTAAATTAATTGAAAAGCGGAAGAAAAAGAACTTAAACACCAATTTAAGTGGAGAAGATTTACTTTTACAAGATGTTCATTATAAACCGATAGTAATGCTATTTTTTATTGGTATTATTTTTGCAATTACTGGTTATTTTAGTTTCTCTCCTACACTAAGTGACTCAGGAAGTGTTGCAAATGCAATGCTACTAATCGCTGCAATTTTTTCAGTAATTTTAATTGCGGCTTCAAGATGGAGAACAAAAGAATTAGATTTGAATATGTCTGATATAATTGGTATTGAGTTGCCCATTGCAGTTTCAATGGGTGGTATTACACTTGTATACTTGTTAGGAAGAGTTTCTTCGGGTGCGATTTTAGAAGACCAGATGTCGCTATTGATTTTAGTTATTGTATTATTACTGTTTGCAATTTTTGCGGTTTGGGGTAAAGATGATCTTGGTAGAAGAGTTCCTTCATCAATAGAATGGATAGGTTATTGTTTGGCAGGTTCAAGTGTGATTGGAGTATTTGTTTTTGCTGCAACTCCTCCTCCATTTTTTATTAACCCGTTAAAGTTTAATTCATTGACATATAATTTACCCATGTTCTTTTTAGAATTCTCTTTAATTGGTATCATTTTAATCTGGGATAGGATTGATTCTATGAGAATAAAGAAAAATTTGCCTGACCATAGAGGAGGTAATGGAAGAATCTTGTGGATAATTCTTATAGCAACTATTTCCAGTGGTATTGCAACATTATTGGTATGTTTATTGATGATTCAAAAATGTTTAAAATGGGATTTGCCAAATGTAATTTCAATTACAAATATCATGATATTAGTAAGCCTTTATGTTCTTATTTCATGGATAGACTCTAACTTACTATTGTATGTTTCAATAATCGGGGCTATTGGTGCAATTAGTTCAACTGCAAGTTTAATATTAATTTCAACTGTTAGAAAAGAATGGGCTAAATGGGTTTCTTGTTGGGCTTTAGATGCCCACGCATTAACATTTATTTCGATCATAATTTTAATGCAGGAAATTGAAAGTTTTAATTTGATATTTTTAATTCTAGCAATTATTGTCTTATCACTTTCGGTTTGGAGTACAGGCATCATGTTAGATTTACGGACTTATCGGGTTTGGGGTGCAGCAAATTTATTCCTCGCATGGGTAACTGCAATCTTATCTGTAAGAATTTTATTAGATCCTACTAGCTTACTATTAATGCTTGTTTCAACTGGAATATTACTGGGTATTATTACTTGGTTGGCACAAACAAATAAACATATTTTATCAGATGATAGTTCTCTACATGTTTCTTGAAAGATGTTTGCATAATATCTCAACTAATTCTGATGGATCTTTAGAAATTAGTTCTTTACATCCTGGTGATAATCTTAGAGATACAGAGATTTTAGCTTCTGTTCCAGAATTACGAATACCTAAACTAAATGGATGTTTTTCTATAGTTCCTTGGAGTAATAATAATGACTTAGACCCATTAATATTAACATTAGATAGTTTTGTAGAATTAGAATAATTAGTAAACCATTCTTCAGCTAAATCATGTATTTGAACACTTAATTCATTATTGCCGTCCCATAGTTTCCTATCTACTTCTTTTACAGATTTACGTAACTTCCATCCAGATGTGAATTTATTATTAACATCTAATGATTTCAATACGCTCCTAGCTAATATTGTGGAAATTAAAGTCATGGCTCCGTCGCCAACTAATCCCCATTTATTTTGGGAGGAAAGAATTGGTAATACGATGTGTCCTGAATCTTCACAACCAATTAGTCCTGGAAATTCATTACATTGAATAAAAGCTGGTTTGGCTTGTTTACATAATGCTAGAGATAGCCACCTATCTCCAACTGCTGTTTCTAAATCCTCAATATTTTCTGAAAGTCTTTTCAATGAAGATGTTAAACTAAGATCTGATTCTATCGATGCGGCTAGTGTCCAATCTTTTTGTGGTTCTATTAGAATACCTGCCTGAAGAATATCGTCTGCTATTCTATCTCCGTCGACAACACCAATTCCAGTTCCGTCTTCTAATATTTCAAACAGTAAACATCTATCAGCATCTCCATCTAAAGCTGCAGCAATAATTTGACCTGATTTTGATTTGTCAATATTTTGTAAATTTTGTTTAATGGAATTTAGCAATACATGTTCACTTTCTAAATCATCCCAAGACCATTTATCTGTAGGAGAAAAATTACCAGCCCCACAATTCAAATTAATTTGTAAACATTCTGAAGATTGTTCAATACTAGTCAATCCATTTGATGAAAACCAAGACGATAACCAATCAACATTGGCTCCTTTGGAACTATCTAGAAGTAATCCATTTGATGGAATTACTTCTAATCCTATTGCATCTTCTAACTTAATATCCCACATCTCTTGTATAGATTCTAAACGATTTTTTAATCCGTTTTGATATTTTATACTGCCATCAAATACTATCGAGGGCTTACTTAATGTTTCTAAGTATTCTTCATCTAATTCTCTATCTTCTGAAACTAAATTCACTACAATATTTGAGATCTCGTCTTCCCTTTCTGGATATGTCTTGAAACCCAACTCATCAAAAACTTTCAATCCAGAATCATGTGCTGGATTATGGCTCGCTGTAACCATTAACCCCCCCTCATAGCCTGATTTTAATACGCAATAATGTAAACCGGGTGTAGCAATTTCTCCAGCCCAATGGACATCACAACCTTGTATTGCCAAACCTTGTGTCAATGCCTTTGTTAAATGAATATTATCAGGTCTATTGTCCCATCCAATAACAACTTTCGGCGTTAA
>DAGQ01000122.1 GCA_002498205.1 Euryarchaeota archaeon UBA596 | reverse complement strand
GTTCCATACGGATTTACATGATTTACTTTAACTAAATGTCTGTGTGTTATATCATCAGCAGCTGAAATTCCAATATACCAATCTGAAAACTTATCAAGAGTTTCTCCTTCAAATGTATTCATTATGTATATTTCTTCATTGATCTCAATTTCTGCTACTAATACAGCATTATCTGTATTTTCCCAATTTTCTTTTGAAGCATAAATTTCGAGATGCGTGATTTCAGAACTCGATAAAGCGTCCCACTCAATTTGAATAGCAGCTCCATCCATTATCCAATTTGCTCTAACGTTTTCTACATCAGGAAGATAAGCTCCAGGGTCGTCCCCCCGATTATCTTTAGAAATAGCAGAACTAACAACTAAGCCATCAGTTATTGAATTTCCAGCAGAATCAATTGGAATAACACTTAAGAAAACTTCCATTTCAGCAATAATTGCTTTTCCATCAGATAAACTATCTATTTTAAGCGGAAGTACTGGGTTTCGTCCAGTAAATAATACAGGGTCTAAAGGTCCACCAAATCCAACTGATGTAAATGAATCAGTAGATGCATATATTGCATATTGTTCAACATCACTTTCAGGACTCTTATCAAAGTTCAATCCTACTGCTGTACCATCATCTTCTGGCCAATCTATTGCTTCTAAATTAGTAATTTTTGTAGGTGGAACCTTGTCGTCTATATTATTAATTGGAACTACATCAACTTCTAATAACTCATTAAGCCAAACATTTCCTTTAATGTCATGTACAGTTACAGTAACATATAATAATTCATTTGCTTTGATTTCTTCTTGTTTTGCATCTCCATTAATCAAGTTTGAATTTTCTCCATATCTTGCTTTATCCAGTCTAATTTCAATAATTTCTTCTTGAGTGCCTATGAATTGTTGATCAAATCTTGTACATCCACAATTTTGTTCATCGTCTCCTATTGAATTCCACAAGTCTTCTAAGTTGTTAACTGGTTGGTTATTTGCCCATACAACGTAATATGCAAAGTCATTTGCTTGAGAAGGCTTCCAGGCCACCCTAATTGCTGAACCATCATCATTTGGCTCATCCCATGACTCAATATATTCAATTCTATCAGGTGCTAAAGTACCTGCATCAAGTTGTTTGTAAGGTTCAGCAGATACAATATCTACATTCAATAAATCCTCATTTAACCAATTGTCAGAAGCCACTACAGCAATGTAATACTTTTTACCATCAATTAATGCAGCACCATCAATTGAAGAAATAATTACATTATCTTTAGTACAGTCAGTAAGAATTGCAGCAATTCCAAATGTAGTGGCAGTAACTGGCTCTTCAACTACAATATTTTGTCCACTGCTTGGATCAATATCCCATCCTAGCCAATCTTCAGCATCTAATGCATAAACAGTAGTTAACCCACAATCTTCAGCAATTGAGGGTACCCATTCTACTGTAATTCTTCCTCCTTCATCATCAGGTGTATCAAATGCATTAACGCCTAGTATTTTTGGAGGTGGTACTCCATCATCAATCCCTCCAGTAGGAATTGCTGGACCAATAATTAATGCATTAGCGAGGTCTTCTTGCCCAGCGTCATCTACACAAGTTAATGCGAGCCAGTATGCATTTCCAGCATCTAATTCTAATACGGTTGAATTTACAAGATCATAATCAACATCTACATAATTAGTAGAAGCAATAGCATTTGTAATCGCTTGAGTATATATGTAAATCCTCGTATGAGATATATCCAATCCTCCACATTTTGACCATTCTACGTATAATTCACCATCTTCACCATTTTCATTAGGTTCTGCAAATCCAGAAATCGGTGGAGCAGGTACATCATCATCACTCATTACAGGCCCAAATACATTCGATGGATCTCCTTGAGAACCATCAGCGTACGTAACAATTACGACAGCAAAATATTCTACTCCGTCAATTAATGGATTATTACCATCACTTGTTGCCACATCTATCTTGGTTTGTCCCCATACTGAAGATGTTGCATCAGGTACATCATTCCATTCATCTCCTTCAAAAATATATAATGAATAGGAACTGAAATCAGGATCAGGACTTGCGGTCCATTCAACAGTTAATACTCCTCCTCCGTCATCAGGTCGATCTTCAACATTAATTATTTCTACAGGGGATTGGATTCTTTCCCAATCATAAGTTAATTTTACTTTAATTGAACCATTTAATGTAGTTTTCAATCTTAGTTCAATATCCATTCCGTTAACACTCATAGTCGCTAAATCTAGTACTTTTTGTAATTCAGCCCCAATGTTTTGATTTGTTTCAGATAAATCCCATTCTCCTCTATATTTCATGTCCGCAGAATGTATCCAGGTTGGAGAATATCCTACAGTACTTGATAATACCAGAGGTAAATCAGAATAAAGCATAGTTCCTTCTTCGAAATCTCCTAAATTTTCATCTACGGGAATCGTAAAAGCAGAAGAAGCTAAAGTTATTTGATTTCCTGGATGAGTTTGATTAGTAATATCTAAATTCAATCCAGCAACATTAATTGAGAGAGGGTTTGCATATCTCGTAATTATTTGATCCATTGGAGCATAGTTTGGTAATCCCCAACCATACATTCCGTCTTCCCCAACTAAGAATAGGCCATTTGGTCCTAAAGATATGTCAGAAAATGATAAAGGATCTCCGTTTTGATCATCAAGTAACCAAGTGTTCCTTACTGAATGGGTTATCCCTTGAGCATCAATTCTAACTAAATCACCTTCAAATAAAGCAAATAAATCATTTCCATCACTTATCATTTCAATTGCAGGCCAATTACCCATTTGCCATGTTGATGCACCATCCTCAAATTGATTATCTGCCATGTTGTAATGGACAATAGGCTCTTGGTCTGTGGCTATGTGTACACCCCAAGAGTCTGCGGAAAGAGAAGTAATTGTATTACTTGGGACCTGATCAATTTTGTAAATCAAGTCTACATCATTCGTAGTTAGATTATACGCACTTGCACCAGGTCTTGTAGGGCCTGCTCCATTATGGGAGAGGAATAACTTTCCATTATCTTCAACAATGTCATTAACTCTATTTCCAATAAGTCCATTTAATCGATCAATTGTTGGCATATATGATTCTGTAACAGGGTCATATCTGACAACTCCTACAGGAGTAGCCATCCAAATCTCACCAGATGAATGAATATACAGTTTTTCAACAATGGGGCTAGGCAACCCATTTGCGACACTTAACGCATTTTCCCACTGAGATGTAGAATCATTCCAAACACCCACTCCATTTACTGTAGCGAACCATGTTTTTCCTTGATGTTTTATAGCATCTAAAATAAAACTACTTGGTAAACCTGGTAATAATTCTCCACTATCCCATTGTAATGTATTCGTATCCAATACATTAATTCCCGGAACATTTGCACCAACTCCAGTTAATCCAACAGCTAATAGATTATTTTCTAATGAAATGCCATCCATATCTGGTGAAAGACTTGCAGAAATTCGTGAAAGATTATTATTATTAATATCCAATCTCCATAAACCTAGTCCTTGTGTAGTAATCCACATCATATTTGTCGTATCATCTAATAAAATATCTTTAATTGTATCAAATCCAAATGACCATCCTCTATTCCAAGAGACGGTTCCGTTAGGTCCATATTGCCCTTCAAGAATTGAGTTCCCAAGGTCATCGAATCTGTCATTAGCAGTGACAATATACAAATTATTTGAATTTCCAGCAAATTCTTCAATATTGCCATTTAAGAAATCGGATTGACTATCAAAATATCCTTTGTATAATTGTCCATTATTATCTAACCAATCAATACTACTGTATCCTTGGTCTCCTCCAGGTCTACCAATAATAAATCCATTTCCAAATGGTGCATTACTAACATAATTGACAGAAGAGGTTTCTAAAGTCTGATCTAAAACAGTACCTGTATAAACAAGATTCCCACTAACTTCAATTATAGACATACCTCCATTTCCATCATCTTCATATGAATGACCGACTACTAGCATGCCTCCTCCCCAATCCATTGAGTCCCACCATACTGCATCTTCCGAGATACCATCAGAACTATCTAGAGTTCCCAACCAATTTCCAGAAGAATAATCATATCTAGAGATTCCATGACCTTCATCTTGATATGCTACGTACATTACTTCCTGATCATCACATGCTAA
>DAGQ01000041.1:20432-23544 GCA_002498205.1 Euryarchaeota archaeon UBA596 | reverse complement strand
AGCAGCAACAAGAAAAGCGAATGCAGCTAAGAAAGCAGCAGCGGCTAAGAAAACCGCAGCTACTAAAAAAGCAGCGGCGGCAAAGAGAAAAGCAACAAGATTAGCGAAGAAGGGTATAATAAAAGCACCTAAATCAGTTGGAGATATGCTATCTAGGATTAAGAAGAATAAAAGATAAAGCAATTATTATGCTCTTATTTGTTCTGCTTTAATTAATGCCAAGGCGAAAATACGGACGACTTCGTAAAGTTGTTGAGATACCTAATAAAGAGAAATGTAGCCGTTGCAGAAGTGGGAAATTTTGTCCAATCCCTGGACATTTAGGAAATAAGATAGTCTCTTCAAAATCTTGGAAAGGTCCAGAGAAGATTTCTAAAAGATCAGGTAAAAAATAAGATTTATTCCTCAATTCTCTCTAAATTGCTTTGTGCTCTAGTGTAAACCTCTCTAAGTGTTTGATCATTAATTTCTAAATAAACCCGAGTTGTTTGTATATTTGCATGGCCAAGTAAACGTTGAATGGAAACGATATCAGCACCTCTTTCTAATAAACCAGTGGCAAAATTATGTCTTAATACATGAGGAGACAATCTCTTTTTTGAGATATTAGCATCTTCAGCAATCCTATCCATCATTTTTTGGATTCCACGAGGCGTAATTCTTTTTCCTTTTGAATTAACTAATAATGCGTCTTCATCAATTAATATAATTTTATTTCTTAAAGCCATCCAACAATTTAGTACTTCATCTGTTTGTTCAGTATAAAGCACCATTCTGTCTTTATTCCCTTTACCGCCGACAACTCTTGCGCTTTTATCTTTAAAATCAACATCATGAATATTTAGGCTACACAATTCACTAACTCTAATTCCAGTTTCTAACAGGAATGTAACAATTAGATGTGCAAGAGGGTTTTCACTATTAAATGCTGCAGTTCTAACATTTTTCAATTCTTCATTGGAAAGGATTTTAGGAATTTGTTTTCCTTTTCTAGGTCTAATAATATGTCCTGGAATATGATGCCCAACCCATTCAATTAGGTGACTAATTGCTGCTAAACGTGCATTTACTGTAGATGCCTTTAAATCATTAATTGACTGTAACCAAATATCTAATCTTCCATTTTCAGGATTAATGTAAGAATTTAATTCTTTTACAGTTATGTTTTCTAAATTCTCATCCGATATTTCTTTTTCATTTGGAGAGATTTTAGTTTTTAAGAATTTTTTTGCTGCGCATAAATAAGACTTAATTGTATTGTTACTTTTCCCTTCAGTTTTTAGTTGTTGAATCCAACACGGATGCCAAGAAACATGAGATAAACGACTTATTCTATCGGGCAAATTCCGTTCATTAAGTTTTTTTTGAATGTCTAATAATTGTTTCAATTCTTGATTATAGTCTAAAGACATCTTATCCCCTCTTTTTGTCGCTAAGCGACTGCATCCCTGCCTAAATGGCGAGTAACCTCAGATATCTTAGGCTTTGAATGCTTCGCGTAATTCAATTAAAAAACGTTTAAATCAATACGTTTCATATTTTTCCGAGTTTTCTAATTTAGAAGTTGTTTTTCGATTACTAAATATTTCATAATTTAATATTTCCTTTAAATTTAATCTTAGTTGATGTAGATCCCCATAAAAAATCACAATATCATTATACCTTAATTTTAAATCATTCTCTGGAGCCCAAACTAATTGACGTGATCTAGACAATGCAAAAGCACTAGTTCCAAATCCTTTGAATACTTCGCCAATTTTTTCACCAACTAACCATGGATGATTTACTAAATGTATAGGTAAGATTCCATGACCAGGAACCGTTAGAAGTAATTGATCCATACTTATTTTTACAAATTTGGCATCTTCTTGCAAAAAATCAATTATTTTTTCAGCAACATTGACGCCAGATGCCATCTCTATACCTTCTAATCCTGGTGAGGAATTGATTTCGAGTACTAAAGGGCCGTTTTTTCCCTCCAATAAATCAACACCAGCAATATTTAATCCTAAAACTCTTGAAGCTCTAAGTGCAATTTCTTCATACTCAGGAGGTAAATCAACAGCTTCAACAGTCCCATTAAGGTGGAAATTAGAACGAAACTCCTTCCCTCTTGCCCTTCTTCTCATACTTGCTACGACTTTATCACCAACTACTAATGCTCTAATGTCTGTACCATGACTTTCATGAATATATTGTTGAATTAAAACTTCATGATTAAGGTCTAATAATGCAGACACAAGACCAATTGCATCCTTGTATAAATGTCTGAGATAAACTCCCCTTCCTTGAGTACCTTCTGATACCTTAATTACGACTGGAAGACCTCCAACAAGGTCAATTGCTCTTTCAACATCATTGATATTCCTAACATAAGCCGTTTTTGGAATTGGAACATTATTTCTACCTAGAATTTGTGCTGCTAATAATTTATTTCTACTTTGCCTAATACCTTCACTAGAATTCGCTGTGTAAATGTCTAATTGTTCAAATTGTTTCAATAATGCAACACCATGAGAGGTAATTGAATGACCAATTCTTGGTAACACAGCATCGAAATTTACTCTATGCCCTTTGTGTAATATTTGTGGCGAGTCTTTACTGATTGATAATGTAAATTGTAAAGGGTCTAATATTGTAGTGTGGATACCTCTTTTCAAGGCTTCTTCTTGTAATCTTCTAGTGCTGTATAATCTTGGCCCTCTAGAAAGAATTGCTAATCGCAAAGTAACCCCACCCAAACATTCTGAACAAACAATCCTTTTTCAGCCTTGGGTAAGTATGATATGTCTTAAATAACATATTACTATGAAGATTTTAGCAACAGACTTGAAAGGTTAGTAATGTCGCCAACATTATTGTAACAGATGTCTGAACATGATGAATCTAGTGTGGAGTTGCCTCCTTCATCCTTAAGTCACAAGGAATTACGCATGCTCTGTTTGGATAATGATTTATCCATTTCGGGTAAAAAATCACTTTTAATTGAGCGCTTATTAGATGCAGGAATTTCATGGGACGAATTAGGTCTAGAATCTTTAGATGATGTTGAAGAAGTTTTAGAAGAAGATGAATTAATTTTAGAAGAATCTGAAATCATAGAAGAAAAGGC
>DAGQ01000041.1:0-20013 GCA_002498205.1 Euryarchaeota archaeon UBA596 | reverse complement strand
GAAATCATAGAAGAAAAGGCTGAAATTGTAGAAGAAATTTTTGAAGCAGAGATTCTTGAGGAATCAAATGTTATGACTTCTACAAAAATTTCTAAAGAAGGAATAGAAAAAAATCTAATAAAAACCCTTTCTAACCCAAAAACATTATTTTCTATTGTAATTGTTGGATTGCTAATTGGTAGTTTACTTTGGTATGTTTATTCTCAGCCAGAACCTTTCACTGCTGATAAATTAAGATATGGGGACTCAATGTCATTTTCCATTAGCAATGGTAATTTATTAATTGAAGGTGACGAGTTAGTGGAACAAATTGCCAATCAATTAGATGCAGCAGATCAAATGTGTGGGAAAATAGAAGTCGATTATGTAGGTACAGGAAGTGTAACTGTAACTGAAGGAGGAAGTATTGAGATAGCTAACCAACCAGATGACTCTAAATTAGGTGCAGTACAAAAAGCAGGTCCTTTTGGTGAAAATTGGTTAACTTTAGAACAAAGATATGAATATAATTTTGACGATGTAGATATTGCAACAAATACTCCAATAGCTAACAAGTGTAGTAGTACTACATTAGGTAATTTAAATGATAATCAAGCACAAATTTCAGTTGATTCATGGACTGAAATTCGAAATCAAGAATTATTAAGGTCAGATATTGGATATGAATTTCAAGGTGGAGATTTAGGATCTATAAGTGGAAAAACAGTTACTTATGGATTAGAAAACTTTGGAGAAGTATTACAAAATTTGGTGCCAGGAATTGCTCTGGCGTTTGCCCCAATTGAATTAGATAAATTACTCGATGGAGCGTTTCTCTCGGAAGGAGTTTCCGGTGAAAAATGGAACTGGAATTGGACAGTTGCTGGTACAGATGATGTTGGCGGAAAAGAAACTTGGAAAATTTATTTGGAAAACACAGAAGTTAGTAATCGGTGTTTTGGCTCAGCAAAAATCAATTTGTGGGCTTCAAAAGACTCACCCTGGCCAGTAAAGCAGTTTGTAGATCTTAAAATTTCAAATTTTGATGAAGATCGTACTTCATGTAGTAAATCATTATTAGAACAAGTAGGGACAACATTTTTTGATCTTGAAATCCCTCAAGGAAGATTTAATTTACAAATGATGTTAATGGAAACTTCTTTCACATCTGGTGGAGATTTAGTAGACTGGAAAGAAACTTATTCTAATAGGCCAGCCCCTGGACAAGGATATTTAACGCCAACACATAATTGGAATAATGATAATGAAGTCCATATGCCCGATAATTCGGAATTAAGAGAATATACTATTGAAGAAACAATAACCTGTATTAATGAAACAAACCCTACTTCAGATTTGATAACTAAATTAGATGCCGGTGCATACATTTGGCGTGCAATTGATGATCGTACAAATAGTGCAATGACTTATTGGAATTTTAGTTGGGTTGACCCTGCAGATCAAAGTGGCTGGGCGTTAATTGAGATAAGAGAGAGTATTGATGGTAGTGATTTTTGTGAAATCGATGATTCAGGATTATATGAATCTCAATCAATAGCACATAATTCAGATTCTATTAGTATTACAAATTCTTTAGCAGAATTAGAAAATAGAATACTTGACCCTATTAAATTTCCCGAATTATCAGGTTCTAATGGTATTATAGCCACAAACGGAGAATTAAGCGGTGACACCCAAATAGGATATCTTGTAATAACACCCAATGATGATTTAAATGAGATATTAGATTTGATTAATCGTGATGAAGGCGCAGTTAGTTTTGATTTGCATCGTAGTTATGAACAGGATGGATGGGATATTTCTGTGGAATTGTTAGTTGATGCTACTAATGGAAGGATAATTGGTTGGACAGAGTCATCATCTAGAAATACAGAGTGAATAGTATGGCTAAAAAGAAACTATCTAAAGGATTTGAAGATTTATTTTCTCAAAATGAAACAGATTTATCTTTTCTTGATGCATATGGGAAAACCAATTTAGAAAATGTGCCCGGGTTACCAGAATCAAGCCAAAATCATCAAAATACAGATGAATTATTTGATGCAATACTGAGATTATTTAAATCAGAAAAAGTAAGTATGAAATCTACTAAAAAAAAGATTTCGTTAGGTAAGTTTTTGTTAGTTCATAAAAAAAATAATCAAATAGAGATTAATATAAACTCCGAAAGATTGAGTTTACCCTTGGTTCAAAGTGATTTGATGTCTCCGGGATTCTCAGACTCTCATTTATCTGAAGATTCTATGAATTGCTCAGTAATTATAGATTCGTGGGGTATAGCAACTAAAAATTTTATTTCAAGAATAATTGAGTTTTACAAGAATAATTATTGATTTTTTTTAACAATTATAGTTGCAAAAGTTATTGAAATAATGGCACTAAATATTGGAAAACCACTAATGTTTCCTTTACTTTCCTCAATGATATTATCACATTTTTCCCCACCAGTAATTATTTCTTGATCTTGCATTATTTCCCAACAGGTACTCCATACTTTTGCATACCCCTCCGAACGTTCTGGAATAAGTATTTCAGATTCATTTTCATATAATATGTGAATTCTCCAATTTACATAAGAGTGTTTTTCTAGAGTTGTTATAACCCCCCTCCAAGAATTATTAGTATTTGTCATATCAATAATTTCAGGAGCATGGCATAAAATAGGGTCATAAACACAAATTTGAGTTTCTAATTTTAATTTTGTTATATTTTGAGAATCTTCAGAAACCGACACACTTAATTCCCATTCTGAAAGATCTTCACTAGGAGTAGTAAATGTTAAATTTTCTATAGGGGTATTTTCTAAATCCGGTGTGATATTTTCTCCCGTTTCTGCTATCGCAATAGGATAGTTAAAACATAACAAAATGCAAATTAAAATGGGTATGACGATACGATATTTTTGATTAAATATGGCTTCCATGCCCCATCCTTGTATAATATTGTTAAAATATGTGCCTACGGAGGGTATATATCTAATACCATTGTCGTGGTTACAGCATAGAGGTGTACCTATTATGAACACAAAAACAATAATGAACGTATTAATTGCAATATTGCTTTGTGCATCAGGATTAGCATCAGTAGTCTCAGCCGCAGGCGAAGAAGCTCCTCCAGAAGATATGCACATGGTAGCTATTTCAGTTAATCATAATGAAGAAACGAATGAAATGACTGTTAGTGTAGCTATGACTTGGGAATATCCAGACATGATGAGAAACATGGCAGATAATCCAGACGATAGAGACGGAACAGTTGATGCTTCAGAAGCATCTGAATACGCAGGAATTTTAGCCGATATGGCACTTGAAGAATTACAACTTGCACACAGATCTCATGTTTGGAACATGAACTTAGGTGGTCAAAGTGATGCTGCTGCTGATTCAGCAGAAGTTGCATGGACCATTACTACGGATGTAACAGGTGTGGAAGGAAGTAATGATGATGGTACAAACTGGACTGTATCAATTACTTTAGAAATGTCAATGTCACCTGACGATTTACCAGGACAAACTTTGGATATGACCTTTGGTCCTATAGGGGATAGAGACGGTGAAGTCGTAGATCTTCCTCAATGGAATACTTGGGTTTCTTTAGTAGATGGTGCTGAATGGTGTGTATCTACAGTTGAAAAGGCTGATGGAACAGTATTAGAATCAGACTTTGCTTATCGTGCAGAAGGAGGCGATGATTATGACTTTACAGTATCATATCATGAATCAGAAGATTGTGTAGTAGATGAAGATAAAGTAGATGATGATAGAGATGGTGTTCCAAATGCCGATGATCTATGTCCAAACACTACTGCAGGTGCTACTATTGATGAAGATGGTTGTGAAGTTGAAGACGTACAATGTGAAGAAGGTACTGATGCAGATGGAGATGGTGTGGAAGACTGTAATGCTGACAAATGTTTAGGCACTGCTGCTGGTTCAGAAGTAGATTCAGAAGGTTGTGCAGTTGTTGAAGACGATTGGACATTTAGTGTTACATTTACAGTAGATTCTGCAGAATTTACATGTGATGGAATGACAAATGATTCAACAGCACAAGATTGTATGGATGCTGCTGGAGCAACACTCTCTGCTGTCGCAGATGTAAAAGCAGGACATCCACACGAAT
Organism: Euryarchaeota archaeon UBA596; assembly: GCA_002498205.1. Classification (GTDB taxonomy): domain Archaea; phylum Thermoplasmatota; class Poseidoniia; order Poseidoniales; family Poseidoniaceae; genus MGIIa-I. The sequence continues at coordinate 15,891 of DAGQ01000041.1, read as the reverse complement.
GGTCTTGGGAATTACAAGTTAACGGAGATGCAGCGGAAGATCAAAATGCAGCTAATATGGCTTTAACTTCTCAATCAACATTCTCTTGGGTTGTGAGTTGTGCTTCTGGAGCATCAACTTGTGGTGATGAAATGGTCCACGTAGTTACAGAATTAACAGGTGCATTGGAAATTGCTTCTGGAGATTGTGTTTTCTTTGATGGAGTCACACCAACATTTGGTGATGCTTGGGATGATTTAGCACAATCTAGCAGATGTTTCTCTGCTGAAGGAACTTGGACATCTGGAGAATTTTCAGTTACAGTTCCAGCTGCATCCACAGGTAGTGCAGACAACTCAACAACAGATCCTCTTGATGATTCAGCAACAACAGTTGAAGCTGAAGAAAGTACACCAGGATTTGGTTTGATTGCAGGAGTTAGTGCAGCACTTGGGGCAGCATTAATTGCAGCATCACGCAAAGAAGATTGAGTCTAATTAAAGATTTCAATTAGTTGTGAAAACGGACTTTCCCTGTCGTAATCGGCAGGGAAAGTCGTCATTTTTTTTATAATTCTAAATTCCACAATTCATCACCGATCCAATGAATTGTAGAGATTCCTTTTCCTGACTTTGAGTTCATCATGTTTATACCATCAGTTAAAGCCCAACCAACAGCAATTGGTTTTTTATGAGTTTCATCACGAACCCAAACTAAATCATTCTCTATAATTTCCTGGTCACAATCTTGAACTCCTGCCATCATACAGTCTGCTCCATTAAGTAAAAACGGAATAGCCCCACGATCTACACTAATCCATTTAAGAGATGGTTTCCAAGATAAAATTCCTTTCAACGTAGGAAAAGCAACAAGTTCACCATTTGGGTTTTTTAATTCAATAGCCATTGGAAGCTTATCGATTAATATTAAGTTCCAACTCCCATAATCTGCAAATTCAAATAAAGCATTTTGTATATCTATGTTTAACCCAAGAGTATTTGACAATTCATTCAAGAGTGGTAAAACTACTTTTTTACGTACCGGTCTACGTTTTTTTAATTTCAAATCCTTTGACACATTTACACTCAGAAAGCAGAATGCCCTTCATACCTTCCCTTGTTTTACCCAATTCATTGAAATAAGGGCAGTAAGTGGACGAGTCCGCGAGGGAGAAAAAGTATGGCTCAATGGCATGGAGTATCAAAGCGTAAACCATCAGGTGGTCGTAAGCGAATGATGCGCGGAAAGAGACGTACAGAAATAAGTTCAGAGAAGCAATTTGCTGTACTTGGAGAAGCTAAGCGTAAAAAGTACCGTAAAACAGGCGCATTAACAAGAATAAAGGTACTTTCTGATAATATTATTAATGTAAATAACCCAAAAGATGGTACGACTAAATCTGTAAAATTTACAACAGTGACTGAAAATCAATCTAATCCAAACTATGTTAGAAGAAATATTCTTACAAAAGGTTCTGTAGTTGAAACTGAATTAGGAAAAGTAAGGATTAGTAGTAGACCTGGTCAAGATGGCGTGATTAATGGAACTTTAATTAAAGAATAATTAATCATAAATATCTTGATGCATTCACTCTAATTGAAGGGGGATATTTATGGAACATAATTCAGATAGAGTGGCTCTTTGGCCGGGTTATTTTAATTCGAAAAATAGTAGAGGTTCAGGAAGAAGAGTGCCTACTGATAGTTCAGTCCCTAATCCTGATTTAGAAGGCCTTCTGTGGGCGGCTAGAAAAGTAGGAATTACCAAAATGAAAAGAGAAGAAGGGATTAGTCATCCCAAGCGTCCAAATCTAAAAGAAGGTCGACTCTGGATTTCTCTCAGTGCTGCTTGTAAAACACTTGGAACTGAAAATAAGGAAGAGATGATGCAAGTAATTGGAGGAGTGTGGAGAGAAAGCTATTCACAAAAATTAGAACAGGAAAAAGAAGATAGGAAAAAAGGACCAAAAGTTGGTGACAAAAGAGCCAGATCACAATTTAAGCAAAATAAAGCAGCCCAACTTGCTGCTCGTAAGGCTTTAGCCGCAAAAAGAGCGAAAAAGAAAAAATATTAATGATTATTTTTCTAGATTTAAATTTAAATCGACTTCATGTAACCATCCAAATGAATCTTCAACTTTTTCACTATGGATTCCAGAAATTGAATCGTATAATTTTTGGGTGATTGGACCGATATCTCCATTAGAATATACTTTCTTTTTATCGCCGTGCTTAATAGAACCAATTGGAGAAATCACAGCAGCAGTTCCACAACAAAAAGCTTCATTTGCATCCATTGCAAATTCTGCAGATACCTTTTCTTCAATAACCTCATATCCAAAACTTCTGGCTAATTGAATAACAGAATCTCTTGTAATCCCTGGAAGAATTGTTCCAGTTAATTCAGGAGTATATATTACATTATTTTTTATACAAAAGAAATTTGCTGCTCCAACTTCTTCAATATATTCGTGATTTTCTGCGTCTAAATAAATTACTTCTGCAAATCCATCCTTTTTTGCATTTTTTGATGGCATCATGCCAGGGGCATAATTTCCAATTGCTTTTACTCCTCCTGAACCACCAGGGGCGGCTCTATGGTATTCATCTGTAATGATTAAATCAATACAACTTAATCCTCCTTTGAAATAAGGTCCCACGGGTGTTACGAATACAAGAAATGTATACTCAGGAGCTGGAGCAACACCCATAATCGGACCTGTTCCAAGTAATAATGGTCTTATGTATAATGCTCCTTTTCCTGATGGAGGAACCCATTTTTTATTAGCAGCAACCACTTGTTCGACAGCATCTAGGAAAATCGATTCTGGTACTGGAGGCATACCTAAGCGATCAGCGCCAGATTGAAACCTTCGTGCATTCTGTTCAGCTCTGAAAATTACAACTCTGTCATTTATCGTTCTATGTGCTTTCATGCCTTCAAAAATTCCTTGACCATAATTTAGAACTCCAGCAGCAGGATCAATTTCAAAAGATCCGTATGGCATAATTTTTCCAGGAGTCCATGCATCACCAAGTTTACATTTTGCCATATACATCCAATCAGTTTTGGTCAAAGAAAATGTAAGAGAGTCCCAGTCAACATCACTCATTTTTTCCACTTCCATCAACTAAAATTTGAACCCAAATTACTCCCAGTTGATACACCTAATGAAATACAGTTTTCAACCATTCCGCTATTAATTTTAAAAAGGGAGTACAAGAATTAAAGTTCCTTAGTCAATTTCTTATGTTTGTGTCGGAGTATTCTAGCCAGTACGACCTTGCTGTCATTTCCACTAGATCTACAGATTCTATTATCGAATTATGGGGAAGATGCAAAACAGGAGAGTCGATTTTCTTGGAAATAGAGGGATTAAAGCCCTATATGGAAATAACATATCCGAATAAAGAGGAACCTTCTGATATAGATAAAAGATTAGAACAATTAAGAAAAAGAGATGATGTTGCAGAAGTTTATGAATTAGGGAAAAAATGGACAGAGTCTGGTATTAAAAAAATATGGAAAGTAATGATGCATGGATCACAACATAATGATCGTTCAGAATTCCGTAAAGAAAATGCTGATAATTGGAAATTTTATAATGCGGATTTTAATCATGATAGAAGATTATTTTATGATTTAGATTTAGGTACACATATCTCCGTGAATTGTCAATTAATCAATGATCATAATTTTCCAGTAGATATTTATGCAAAAACAGATATTCATAACTTAAAACAGATTGATTCATTTCAAGCACCATTCATTATTGCATCTTTTGATTTAGAAACAAGTATTGCAGATGATAGAATATTATGTGCTGCTGTAATTATTGATCAATTAGATACTTTAGGTCAAAGAAAAGAAATACCGGAGGAGTATACTTTTATTGGTTCAGAAATAGAAATTATGGAAAGAATGACGGATTTGATTAGGAGAAAAGATCCAGATATTATAACTGGATATAATATTGATAATTTTGATTTGCCTCGTTTGGAAGAAAGATTAAACAATATTGTAAAAAAAGAAGATAAAAAAACTCGTGAAAAATTATTTGGTTGGTCAAGAGCATCTAATAAAAGACCTGGAGATAAAGTTCCTAAAAAGAGATTTAATTCTAGAAAATGGGAAATTATTGGTCGTTGCTTCGTTGATGCTTGGTGGGAAGCAAGAATGGCTCTTAGACCTAAAAGAGAAACATTATCATATGTTAGTCAATTATTATTTCCAGAAAGAGAAGATTTACGTAAATTAGAAATTGATGCTAGTAAAATGGATGAAGAGTGGGAAAAAAGACCAGATGAGGTTTTAGAATACTGTAAAAGAGACGCGTTACTTCCCTGGGAAATCTTAGATGAATTACGAGCAATTCCAAGAAAAGAATCTCTAGCAGCGGTATCAAAAACGTCTCTTGATATTGTGGTAAATGGCACTACTAGTAATTGGATTGATAGTTTAGTAATTCGTTTAGCAGATAGAAATAATGTTGCAGTACCTATGACAAAACGTTATGATCGTTCAGATCAAATTGCTGGAGGTTATGTTCATGAAGTTGAGCCAGGTGTATATCCATGGGTTGCCGTTCTTGACTTCAAATCAATGTATCCTTCAATAATGATTAATAACAATATTTGCAGAACTACAATGATAGATGATAGAAATACTCAATTACCATGTCACGAATCTCCAGACGGAATAAAATATTTACAAAAAAACGAGAGAGAGGGCTTGGTTCCAAAATTACTTGTAGATTTAATGTCGCAAAGAGATTTTCATAAAAGTGAAATGAAAAAAGCTGAATTAAGTGGTGAAAAATCAAAACAAAGATTTCATGACGGGATGCAATATGCTGTTAAAATTTTGATGAATTCATTTTATGGAGTATTTGCATCAGTATTTTATCGTTTTACCCACAAGAATATTGGTTCATCAATTACAGCTTGGGCACGATATAATATTACTGAAATTATTCGTCAATTAGAAGAAGAAGGCCAGAATGTTGTTTATTCAGATACAGATTCTATTTTTGTGAGTGTACCAATGAAAATTAATGCTCCAACAAAACGTCCAGAGATTGATTCAGAAACTAAAGATTTTGATGATGCTAAGAATGAATTAATTAAATTTGGAAAAGAATTGGCTGAAAGATTTACTGAAGATGCAGCAGAATTAGAATTCGAAACAGGATTATCTGCGTTTTTTTCACACGGGGCAAAGAAGCGTTATGTCGGAAGAATGATTTGGCCTAAAGAAGAAATGATCATAAGAGGGTATGAAACAAGAAGATCAGATTCATTTACACTCTTGACAAATAAAATGACTGCAATGTTTGAAAATATATTAGATGGTAATCACGAAACTGCAATTCGTGATGTTATTGATTTAATTAAAGAAGTAAAGAAAGGCAATGCTAATGTTGAGGATTTGGTAATAAGCAGGTCTTGTAAGGGTAAAATACTCAAAGATGGGACTGTGGATTTCTCAAATTATTCAAATCCAGATGGATTACCATTTGTTAAAGCAGCTAAAGAAAGAATAAAACTTGGACTAGAATTCACCCCTGGAATGAAAGTAGCATATGTTGTAACTAAGACTTCAGGAAGCACTCAAGAAGTTGAACCATGGTTAGTTGAAGATGGTGGAGAACCAGTTTCAAATTATGATATTGATTATTATTCTAAACGCTTAGCTAAGGCTTTGGGTAGAATTACCGAAGCATTTGGATGGAGCGAAAATGAATTGCTTACAGGTACTCGGCAAACAACATTGTTTTCTTTTTGAGGGTTTCATTGAAGTTTTTAACGGTATAATGATAACATCTTAACGTTTCATGTATGTTTGTATGAAGGTGAGGATAAGTACAATACAAGTATCTTTGATGCTTATCTTATCAATGGCTATTTTACCAGGATGTACAGAAATTAGATTTAAAGATAATAATATTCAAAACGAGGAACAATATAATACAACCAAGATTAGTGTGGCATCATTTAATATCAAAATATTTGGTAAAACAAAAGCATCAAATGATACAGTAATGGCATCATTAGTAGAAATAGTTTCAAAGTATGATATAATTGCAATTCAAGAGATAAAAGATATAGATCAAGAAGTTCCTTACGAATTTCTTGAATTATTAAATAATAATTCTTCAATCCAGTTTGAAATGCTACTTTCAGAAAGATCGGGTAGTCAAGAGGATGATAGAAGTAGTCAGGAGCAGTATGCTATCTTGTATAACCCTGAATTAATTTCTGTAATTGATAATGGTACTTTGTATAATGATTCAGTGAACGATTCTTTTCAAAGAGAACCATTTTTAGCTCATTTATCAGTAAAAAATACAACATTAGATTTTGTTTTAGGTGTTATTCATACTAAACCAGCAGCGGCAGAAGATGAGATTGCGGCACTAATTGATGTATTTAATTGGTCAGCAGCACATTATGATGATGAAGATGTTATGATTGTAGGAGATTATAACGCAGATTGTAGTTATTTTGATGAGGAGGATATTTTCGAATTAGAAATAGGTTCGGCAGAATTCCTTTGGGCGATACCTAATGAAGCAGATACTAATCTTGCAAGTTCTAATTGTACATATGATAGAATGGTATTAACTGGAGAGATAATAAATAATTTTAATGGGACTTGGGGTGTTGATAATACATTTTCAGAAAAATCGATTTCAGATCATTGGCCAGTTTGGATTGAATTAGTAATAAGAATTGATTAAAACTAATTTTGTTTTAATTCGATTAATATAAATCCTCTATCTACTTTTTGTTCTATATTACAATTAACTTTTTCAACAGTTCCACTAAATGGTGCAGTAATTTTATGCTCCATCTTCATTGCTTCCATAATTAACAAACTTTGACCTTCTTCAATTTCTTGTCCCACAGTGACTTGTACATCTAGGATTGTACCTGGCATTGGAGCCTGAAGAGAACCTTCTGTGAGTTTTGTCGCACTTTTTCTACTATCTGCTGAATTAAAAGTAAGGACTTTACCATCGATGTGAACCCAAAATGTATCTTTGTCTCTAACCACGTTGACAATAATTTTTTGACCACCTTGAGTAATTTTTATAATTTTTTTATTTATTGAATATTTTGTTTTTGGTAGTTCATACTCTTCAGCATTTAGTATAACTTTTCTAACTATATTTAAATTATTGATATTTTGTAATGAGATTTCCCATTTATCATTATTTGAATCTATAATTTTCATATTTACACCTACGGATATTTATTATTTAGTTTTAAAAACGGATCAGGAAATACATTATTATTGTTAGAATAATCTAAATTTACATTTCCAAGATTTTGTGAAATAGCACATGCTATTGCTCCTAATGCAAGATCATTTTCATTAATTGATGGAGACCAGCCTTTCGGCCACTTATTTTCAATTAAGTTTGTAGTAGTTTCACCTTTTACAACATCTTCATCACAGAGTAGTGCATGTAAAAATTCAATATTCGTTTGCAATCCTAATAAAATTGTACCTTTCAATGCATGTTTCATTCTCATTACAGCAGAGTTACGATCAGAGCCATGTACGATAATTTTCGCAATCATAGGGTCAAAATTTGTATCTATTGAGTTTCCTTCTACAACGCCTGAATCTACTCTGATCCCAGGTCCTTGAGGCATTTTAAGTCGTAAAAGTGGTCCTGCAGAAGGTAAAAAACCAGATGATGGATCTTCAGCATAAATTCTACTTTCTATGCTATGCCCTTTCATTGTTACATCCTTTTGTGTGATTCCCAGAGTTAAGCCAGCGGCTATTCTAAATTGTTGATGAACAATATCTATTCCTGTCACAAATTCGGTAACTGGATGTTCAACTTGTAATCTAGTATTCATTTCTAAAAAATAGAAGTCCTCACCATCTAATAAAAATTCTACAGTCCCTGCACCCATGTAAGTTACAGCAGCGGCAGCGGCTATTCCAGCAGCACCCATTCGATTCCTTAACCTTTCATTTAGTGCTGGAGAAGGACATTCTTCAATGACTTTTTGATGCCTTCTTTGCAAACTACATTCACGCTCCCCTAAATGAATAATATTTCCATATCCATCTGCAAGGATTTGAATTTCAATATGTTTGCAGTCAGATAGTAATTTTTCAACATATATTCTTCCATCACCAAAAGCTGATTCCGCTTCTCTTTGAGCTGCCTCTATTGCACCAGCCATTTCTCCTGGCCGATTCACAACTCGCATGCCTTTTCCTCCACCCCCCGCACTGGCTTTAAGCAATAATGGGAATCCTAAATTTGGGCCTACAGAAATTAATTCTTGATGCACGTCTTTTATTTCTGTTGAAATTACTTCATGTCCAGGAACTAGGGGTACACCCACACTTCTCATTTTTTCTCTAGCAGCCATTTTATCTCCCATTATTTTAATCGCATCAGGAGACGGACCGACCCAAATTAGCCCTGCTTTGGTAACTGCTTGCGCAAATTCAGCAGATTCAGATAAAAAACCAAATCCGGGGTGAATTGCTTGAGCTCCAGTTTCTTTAGCAGCATTAATTATTGCGCTGATATTTAGATAGGTTTCATGTAATGTTTCACCCTCAAGAAAATAGTTTTGATCACATAGATCAAGTAATGGTGCATCTTTATCATTTGAAGTATAAATTGCTACGGGACTAAGTTCAAGTTCTTTACATGCTCTTGCAATTCTACAAGCAACTTCTCCTCTATTTGCAATTAATACACAACCGAATGGAAATCTTGCATTCTTCATCCATTCTGGTGCTAGCATTTTCATTCCTCATTATTAACATACCAATTAGGATCTCTTCTTTCGATGAATGCTCCTAGACCTTCCTGACCTTCTTTTCCTCCACGCATTACGCTTGTTGTTTTTAGAGTATGATCTCTTAACTCCATCATGTTTCCATTCCAATCATCGAATGTTTTGCATAATAATTTAGCTTGTTCAATTGCAGAAGGCGCACTTGTAAGAATCTGTGATATAATTTTATTACAATTAATTTTCAAATCATTTTCATCTTTGGCTATTTCATCAATAAATCCAATTCTTAATGCTTCATCTGTATTAATTCTTGAACCTAACATTGCTAATCTTCGGAATTGAGCACTACCTAATCTTTTGTACACATAAGGTCCAATTACTGCAGGTAGAATTCCCAATTTAATCTCACTCATGGCGATTTTTGACCCATCCATCGCAATAACATGATCTAAGCAAGCTACTAAACCTGCACCACCTCCTAATGCTACTCCTTTGATTAATCCAATTGTAAAACAAGGATTAGACCAGATACCATAAAATAATTCATCTAATCTTTTCGCATCTTTTTGATTTTCTTCTAAAGAAGCTTCTCCACTATCTTTCATCCAATTAATATCTGCACCAGCACAGAAATGTTTTCCATTCCCTTTCAAAATTATTACGCGTGGAAGTGCTTCTCCAGATTCAGAAACTAGTGAATGTGCCGTAGCAGCACAATTATTGGCTGCCCACGAAAAAACATCTATTAATTCTTGAATTAATTCAGGATTTAATGCATTAAAAACATCTACTCTATTTAATGAAATTTTTAAAATTTCTTTTTCCAAACTTACTTCTAGTAAGTTACATTTTGGTATTGATTCCTTTAAATTCATCATTTCACATCCTAAATATTCCATATTTTTCATTACTTTCTTTACTGTTTAAACTTGAACTAATGGCAAGTCCGAGAATATCTCTAGTTTTTCTTGGATCAATTATACCATCATCCCATAATCTTGCGGTTGAATAGTATGGGGAACCTTCGGTTTCATATTTTTCTAAAATCGGTGCTTGAAAGTCATTTAATTCAGATCCAGAGAGGGGTGTTTTACCTTCTCTTTCAAGTTGATCAGATTTTACTGTACTTAGAACACCTGCGGCTTGAGGTCCACCCATTACAGAAATTCTCGCATTTGGCCACATAAATAAAAATCTTGGATCATATGCCCTTCCACACATTCCATAATTCCCAGCCCCATGACTTCCTCCAATTATGATTGTGAATTTTGGAACAGGGACACAAGAAACGGCAGTAACTAATTTTGCACCATCTTTTGCAATCCCTCCAGACTCATATGCTTCACCAACCATGAATCCTGTAATATTTTGAAGAAAAATTAGTGGTATTTTTCTTTGTCCACATAATTCTACAAAATGTGCACCTTTCAAAGCAGATTCTGAAAATAAAACACCATTATTTGCTATAATACCTACTGGAAAACCATGAATTCTTGCAAATCCACAAATTAATGTTGTGCCATATCTTTCTTTGAATTCATGAAATTTAGAACCATCAACAATTCTCGCAATTATTTCACGAACATCATAGGGAATTCGATTGTCATCAGGAATTATTCCCAAAATTGAATCAATATCATAAGCAGGCTCTTCTGTAATTTTTGTATCTAATTCTAACCTTTTTGGTGGTGGCAAATTTTCCACAATATCCCTGACAATTTCCAATGCCTCTTCCTCATTTTCAGCAAAGTGATCTGCAACTCCCGATTTTTCTGTATGCACGGATGCACCGCCAAGTGCTTCTGCAGTTACTATTTCTCCAGTTGCGGCTTTTACAAGAGGAGGGCCTGCTAAAAAGATTGTACCATTTCCCTTTACAATTACACTTTCATCAGACATTGCGGGAACATAAGCCCCTCCAGCAGTACAAGAACCAAGTACAGCGGCAATTTGTGGAATCTCTTTACCACTCATTCTTGCTTGGTTAAAGAAAATTCTTCCAAAGTGTTCCTTATCTGGAAAAACATCATCTTGCATAGGTAAAAAGGCTCCACCTGAATCGACTAAGTAAATACAGGGAAGGTTATTTTGTTCAGCGATCGATTGAGCCCGGATATGTTTTTTAACAGTCATTGGGTAATATGATCCACCCTTAATTGTTGCATCATTTGCAACAAACATACAATGTCTTCCATGCACCATTCCAACACCAGTAATTATGCCTGCGCTGTGTGCTTTTTTATCATATAAATCATATGCAGCTAACGTAGATAATTCAAGAAATGCCGTACCTGGATCTATAATTTTATCAATTCTTTCTCGAGGTAGAAGTTTATTTCTACTTCTATGCCTTTCTTCGTATTTCCCTCCGCCACCAATTCTTGATTTAGCCATTTTTTCTTCTAAATCTTCTACTAATTTTAGATTAAAATCATGATATTTTGAATAGGCAGCATCGCCAACATTTACTCCAGATCCGAGACGCTGCATCTTTCCTCAGTTGGCCAGACGCAGTTCAGACTTTCAAATCAACGCTAATAAATGTCAAATTATGGCTTTAAACACCTAGAACATTTCTTCCGAGATTACGAAGTCCTGGAGCCATACCAACAGCAAGTAATGCTAATACAATCAATAATCTCAAATGTTTTTGATTGGATTCAATTCGAGTTTGTGAAAACACAAAAATTAACAAAGCAGTTAAAATAATTTTTACAATTAAAAATAACCAGGCACCTTCTCCATCAATAATTTCGGAACCAAATTCCATAATTTTTGTGCCTAGAACATGTTTTTCTTTATATGGTCCAAAATCAACACCAATCCATGTTGCTAATCCATCACAAAGTTGTCCAAAAGTAAAGGCTAAAGTTAGAGGCGAAGCAATCATTGCTTTAGTCATCAAAGATTCAATTTCATCTTTTTCAGGGCTTTTGTGTTTCTCCCATTCAGTAGCAGTCCATTCTTCTGAAAGGACACCTGGCTCTATTCCTCTTTTTTCTAATTCAATTTGAGCATCAATTCCATATCGATATAATCCAATTAAAATTAATATTGGGACTCCTATTGAAATTATTACAGGCCAGAATTCTTGAGAACTATAATTTGCCCATGGTTCTACAAAAAATTGTAACCAAAATCCCAAAGTAAGTACACAAAATGTACTTCCTGTCGAGAAAACCATTCTTTCTAATGGAGTCCATTCTAAACTAGGAATTGCAGGAAATAACCAAACTACACTCATTGAAAGCATTACTGTAATTGGTATAGAAAACCAAGATAAATTACCATGTTGCTCAAGTGACGGTTCAAAAATTATCAGATAAAACAACAGGAACATAAATGCTGTAGAGAATCTAATCCTGTTTAACATTTGATTAAAAATTTCATTATCATTTATATCTTGTAAATTTTTTGTAACTAGAAATCCTATTGTTCCAGCAGCCACCAACCAAATAGCTAAATGAAAATGGATTATTGGCGAAATAAATAGTTTATCTGTTCCATCTATAAAAAATTCTGAATCCTCTAAAACTCTTATTGCTGCTGCTAAAACTACCCATGGTATTAGTGATACAATGGTATCTGAACGACAGGGTAAATTACTAACTCTAAAAAACCCAGAAATGGCAATGACAAAAGAAAATAATAATAATGCAAATAAAATAGTGTTTTGTGTATTATATGGAGAATCACCAGATGTTGCATCACCTACTATAGGTTCCCAAATATTTGGATTTACATATCCATCCCAAATAATGTCGGGGAAAATTATACTACCTAGTCCTAGAACAATGAGTGATAGGAAAATAAAGAAAACTGCGGTTAATTCGAACTTATTAAACCTAAAGAAAATCATCAGATCAAACTCTTAAATTTTTGAAATAAATCATTCTTCTTCAGAAATTGCGCGAGGCTCATGAACTTCGGTGAATGTTACTTTTTCAACACCCGCACCATCTCTAAGAGAGCCAACTAGTCTGAATTTTAACATTGATGCATTTGGGTCATAAAGCATTTCTTGAGGTAACTCAATTGTAATATCATTTCCTTTGAAATTAATAGAGAAATTCTTATGGCCAGTTTGACTCTCTAAAATAGCATTAACTTTTTCTTTTTTCCCTTTTATTACTTCTACAATTTTGTAATTATATTTTAATGTTTGACCTGCTAAAGGATGATTATAATCGACTCTTGCTCTTCCAGCAGCCACATATTTTAGAATACCAGTTCTTCCATTTATTTCTACGCTAGAACCTATTGCTAGTGATTCAGGATCTCTGACAAACCTCATCATTTTTTCCATCCCATAAGTTTCAACATCCTCGCTTTTTCTTTCTCCGTAAGCCTTTTCAGGAGGTATTTCTAATTCAATATCTTTGTTTGCTTTTGCTTCTAATAGACTTTCTTCAAACCCTTCAATTAATTGTCCTGATCCAACAACTATCGTCATTGGAGAATATTCTTGCCCTTCTTTATGAATTTCATTTTCTTTAGCAGTTTCTTCTCTAGTAGTTTCAATTAAAGATTCATTTTCTGCATTAAATAAGTCATAGTCAATTTTCACAATAGTTCCTTCTTCCATGTAATACACCACTTGGTTGACAGCCCGCCGACTTAATTCCCCTTTATGAGTCAAGCGGGTCATGCTTGTTGGTGGATGTCATCAGAAGAGGTATGGAACCCACCAATGTAAGTATCCATCCAAACCATACAAAATGACTTCCTGGTAAATCATAAATAGTAACTCGAATTTGTTCTAAATTACTTAATTCTCCATTTTGCATATTTTCCATTGCTTGTGATTGAGTCAAATCAAAAATTACAACTATATCTCCATGAAATTTAATTGCACGATCAACTTCACTTCTTGGAAATGTTTCGAAAGGCATATCAAATCTAAGAACTCCTGGTTCAATTTTTGTCGATTTTTCCCCATCACTAATATTAATGATAGTACCAATATAACCATCTCCAACATCAAATCTTTCTTTAAATTCATCATTTGTTTTATTAAGAATTACAACATCTTCAAAAGTATAATCATAAGAACCATAAGTGGTAGGTTGATCTTTAATTAGTGTAACTTGATGACTTAAATCACCCCTATCAATAGATGTAGTTGCAAATAGATGTCCAATAATAAGTATCACAATACCTAAATGAATAATGTGGGCAGATATCATTTTAATTGAACTTCTTTTTGATGACTTTTTTGGTAATTTCTTAATCCCAGAATTAATCAATGAAATTAAAGCAGGTAATGCCATTAAAGCCATTGGCATTAGTAACCAAACTATATGTCCGCGGATTATTGGTCCGCCCAAATTATTCCCAGAGTCGCTAGGTAATTTATCGCCAAGAATCCAAGCAAAAATTAATGAAATTATTGAAATACAAATTAATAATGCCACTAATGTTTTGTTTTCCATTTTCTTTTGTAAACTATATGCAGTTAAACTAGCCAAAATTAGCAATAAAAGTGGGGCTCCAAATAATTCATGGGCTTCAAATCTTGGACCATCAATGCTACTAAGTAAAATTATCCAAGTCAAGACCAAATAACTAGAAGAGATAATGATTGGACTCCATAAAATTATAGAAGACAATTTTAATGGTTTATTTATTTCATCGTTTGGCGTCATTAAAACCCATGGAATTGAAAGTAATAATATTCCAATACCAGCCTCATATATTACAATTAGATTTGACCATGAACTGAATAATAATATTAAGATCCCACTCATAATCCAAGGCCAACCCTCTTCTAATTTATTATTACATATTGAAAATAATACACTTGCCATCAAAATACTTCCTAGTATTACATCACCTATCCATATAATTAAAATTAACATACCTAAAAGCATTAGAATCCTTAATGGCACTTCCTCCTTTGTAATATTTTCAATTTTCCAGAAAAATAATCGAGCTCTCAATTGCTTTTGTTTAATGATCGGGAAAATTATTGGCACAATTCCACAAATCAATAGTGGTATGGCAATTGGAATTTTTCCCCAAATATCGGAATTAAAAAATCCTAAAAATACCAAGATTGGACCAATTAAAATAGTAATAAAAATCCCTAGAAAGAATTTTTCATTTGTTCTATCTTCATCTGTAAATAGTTCTGCAATTTTTTGATTTAATAAGGTACCCGTAAAAATTCCGAATAGCGAGGTCAGGATAAAAAGATAAGTCATTATTTCAATTCCAGCAATATCATCAGATTTTAGAATTAGGAGTCGTTCCCATAAATTTGCATCAATTAATGAATCAGATTCAACGACAAATGAATGTACACTGCCCGCCCAGACGCCCCCTGCACGTGTAACTAGAGTCGCTAACAAAGAAAACCAAAGGGGACTAATGCCCGCTAGAATCGCCCATTCTTTAGGGAGTTTATTTTTCCTTAATCTAAGGTGTAAAAGAATCATTATTGAAATCCAAGGTAATATTGAAGCGGTTTCAACAGGATCCCAAGCCCAATATCCGCCCCAATCTAATACGGTATATGCCCAAAAACCACCTAATCCTATCCCAAGTGCGCCAATTGCAAATGAAATTATTGCAGGAATTCGAATTTCTTCTAAATATTCATTTATGCTCCAAGAATCATAATTTTTAACCATTTTTGAAATTGTCAAACATCCTACCCATACACAAGTAGAATAGAATGCAAAAATTAAGGGTGGGTGAATCACCATTAAATTTGTTTGTAATAGGGGATTTAATCCAGATGAGATGATTAATTTATTCTCAGGCCTCAATTCAAAAGGATTTAATGATATTGCAATTAATAATAAACAGAATATAAAAGAATCTAGCATTCTTGTACTTATTTTCCATGATTGAGTTTTTTGAGGAAAAAGTTCGTTGAAGAGAGATATAATTGAACAGCAAGCAGCCCATAATAGTAAAGGCCCTTCTCTTGCTGCCCAAACTGCACTAATTCTAAATCTAATGGGTAGATTTTCAGAACCATGTGTAGCTACATAGAGATAATTATCATTATTGGTTATGAATAGATAGCATAAGGATAGAAACGGTATTATTGGCATTATCGAACCCAAATATACAATTAATTTTTTAATTGGTTGGTTAGAGATATAGTTTTCAATATTAATTATCTTAA
>DAGQ01000063.1:483-7224 GCA_002498205.1 Euryarchaeota archaeon UBA596 | reverse complement strand
TCACCAATGCTACAGCCAATCAAGCACCACTTTGTATTATGAGCACTTTGTTTCCACACTGATTTATCTGACCAATCAAAACTACTTTTACCGATTGAATATCCAGATGAAGTCACAATTTCTTCTAATTTTGAAATATTAATTTCGTCTGAATGCTCTATTGATGCAATTCGAGATTCATGTGAAACTTCAGCACTAGTTATTCCACTTTCTTTTAAGAAATTTTCAGTTAATGTAGAGGAACAACCATCACATGACATTCCATCTACATACAATTGGGTAGTTGCCATGATGCTTCGAACAATTCAACCATAATAAATTTACAACTTTTTATGACAGTCTCTAAAAATGATTACATGTCCGATTCAACATTATGTATAATCCATTTGACAAATTTACTGAAGCTTCGGTAAAAAAACCAATCACTGCAATATTAATTTTCATATTGATATTTTTTGGTGGTATTTTCTTAATGGTAAATTACATCAGTGCTGACGTTTCTCGTTCATCTTTTTATCCAGATAATGAGGTTACAAGATTACTAACAGACATTGATAATGAATATAATGAGCAAGATCTTGACTTGTTAAGAGCACTGACACCACTAGAATCCAATGGACTAGATAACCCCTCAAATTGGGAAAAATTAGCTAAAGTTGAAGCAATCATGATTAGTGATTATTCATCATTAAATTATCAAGAGCCGATATTTGGAGGTCAATCCGTAGCTGGTCCTGCAAGTTTAGGAATGATTTACTCGATGGTTGTATACCCAGATGAAACAGAATTATGGATCAATGAAACTATGATTACTTTTGATACTTTCATTGATGCATTAGAAAATGGAAATAATTCTGAAATTAATGAATCTTTAAATCAATCTATTGAAAAGGTAGATTCAATACCGCTACCTCCTGAAATTACATCTGAATCATTGAATTCATGGAATGTAAACAATACAGATTGGGTAAATCCATTAATGAATGGAGTGAATTCAACACAACTTCTTTCAGACTTTGATGAATATTTATCATCAATAAATTTGCTAGTAAATAATAATTCAGCAGGTCCAGAAATTGAGCAAAAATGGATTTATAGTGTATCTTTAAATGTTAGAATTAAATTAAACATATTAAATGTAATTCAAGAAATCGATTACGCTGGTTCAATATTAGGTTCTATTCCTACTTATGATGAAAAGGGATTTGAAATTGAATTATCCCAAAGACCTTCTACTGCAACAATAGGCGTAATTAATTTAGCTATTTCAACATCTGATTTAGACACTGAAGAAATTGTAGAGATTTCAAAGTCATTGGAAAATAATCTAAGTTCTGAGCTTTCATTAGATGAAGATTCAGAAATAATTATTTTTGGTTTCAATCGTTTCACAGAGGCTTCTGCAAGTGCATCAAGCAAAGAAAGTCCAATGCTTACAAGTTTGGCAATATTATTACTTGGAATTATATTATGGACTAGATTTCGATCTATTAGAGAAACTTTGATGGTAATAACATGTACTGCACTCACTATTCCAATTACTTTTGGTGTTGCTTCATTTTTATTCAAAGTCACATTTAATCCTGCTATGTTTTCTATTCCAGTTCTTGTACTCGCAATTGGTGTAGACTATGGATTGCATGTTGTAGCAAGATATAGGGAAGAAGCAGTTCACGAAGCAAGAAGAATGGGTATTGACGAACATTCTGAACCCCTTTCAGTTCTTGAAAAATCGAGTAGGCAAAAAGCAATTTTAAATGGTTCTTTACTTACATCTGCAGCATTAATTGTCGCAATTACTACTGATGTAGTTGGTTTTATGTCTTTCAATATTAGTAATCAAAAATTCTTACGCGATTTTGGAACTACGATCGCTATTGGTCTATTATTTGTTTATCTCTCATCAATTACTGTTTTACCCGCATTATTATCTTTAATTCCCCCTAAATCTAAAACCGTAATAACTAGGAAACCTTTTCCAATTTCAAATATACAATCTATCGAAGAAACTAGTTTTTCAAAATTTATTGGAAACGTTGTAGATAAAAAAGCAAAAGTTGTTTGGATTATAGTAATATTGATGACAATTCCAATGATTTGGGGGATGACATTACTAAAACCTGGTTTTGATACTCGAGATCAACTTGTCGAAGATGAAGATGGAGTAGTAGGGGCATTTGTTACATTAAATGACCAATTTGCTTCAAGTCCAAGTCCTATTTATTTTATTATTGACTCAAAAGAGGATTCTATTATCTTATCTCCTGATGGCTTAGAAGCATATTATGGTGCAATGGAACTTTTGTCTAATGATGAAAAAATTAGTGATGATATAACAAGTCTGTGGACCGAATTAACAAAATATTCTATTAATGCTGAAAATGCCACATTTTCAGAATTATTAACTAGAATTGAAGCAAGAGAAGACGAGGCTTTTGCAGAATTAAGTACTTGGATCTTAGAAAATGATGAAGGTTTTGAGCTGGCATCTCCCTATCTAAGTAATAATCAAAAGCAAATGGTGATTAGATTTCAAGCAGCCATATTAGATTGGGAAGATTCAGTAAAGCTTGAAGAAAACTTAAACAATAAATTAAATGAATTACCTAATGATAATTTTACATACGCTTTTACTGGAGATGATTTAATTCTTGGAATGGTGACTGAAGAAATTTCCACAAATTCCGTAGTTTCAACTGCAATAGTTTCTGTAATAATTTTAATTATGTTAATTACAATTAATTTCTTTGATAATAAAGATCCAATAAGAGGGGTTGTAATGGCTTTACCATTATTTATTGTAGTTTGTTGGGTTTATGGGCTACTTGGGCTCTTTGGATTCTTGTTAAATGCTCAAGTTGTAACAATAGGAGCATTGACACTAGGTTTAGGTGTTGATTATTCAGTTCACTTTGGAACTAGAATGGAAGAAGAAGCAGAACTAAATCCAAATGGTACTATTGCAGAATGGACTAGTAAAACTGTTTGTACAACAGGGAGAGCTATGGGTGCTGCAGCATTAACTACTGCTGGTGGTTTTTCTGTATTGCTTCTTTCTTCATTAGAACCATTGAAATTAATGGGAATCTCATTTGCAATAGCGATTTCAATGGCATTAATTTCATCATTAACCTTATTACCAACGCTACTTGGACCAAGATTAAAAATACATTCTGAGCAAGAATAGGTTTAGCAAGAAGACTATCAATAGGGCTCTTCTCGGCCATTCATGGCCATTGACCCAAATAGTTTTGACGAACCGGTTAAGGATTATATATTTGAGAAAACAAAATCTGTTAATGATTTAATTGAAGCTATGGCTAATGCAGGGGGATTTACTGCAACAAAACTTGCACGAGCTAAACAATTATTAGAATTACAATTTGAAAAGTTAGAACAATCTAATTATGATTCTAAAAAATGCCTTAATTGGATTTCATTTCCTGCATGCCTCTGTGCTACAGGAACTCGAGGATTTTTTGTAGAGGCATTAAAACAAAAAAAATTCAATGTCGTTTCCACTACTTGTGGAACTCTAGATCATGATATTGCTAGAACTCACAAAGATTATTTACATGGAGAATTTGAATTAGATGATATTGAATTAGGAGAATATGGGTTGAATAGACTCGGAAATGTAATTGTACCAAATTCATCATATGGAGAAATAATTGAAAATGTTGTTTTACCCGCTTTGGAAGATATTAGAAAAGAAAGAATGGAGCAAACTGGTTTAACTGGGACTGAACTATGGAAAGGTTTTGGAACTGTAGAATTATGTTGGGAACTTGGAAATAGGGTATGTGATGAAAATTCAATATTATTCTGGGCTGCAAAACATCAAATTCCAATTGTAATACCTGGAATAACTGATGGAAGTATTGGGGCACAACTATTTATGTTTAGACAAAAATATTCCGATTTCTGGATTGACATATTAGCAGATGAACAAAGAATGTCAGATCTTACATGGGTTGCCGAATCAAGTAATGCATTAATGGTTGGAGGTGGGATTTCCAAACACCATGTAATTTGGTGGAATCAATATAGAGGTGGACTAGATAATGCCGTATATATTACAACTGCGCCTGAATTTGATGGGTCACTTTCTGGGGCTAGATTACGTGAAGCAATATCCTGGGGAAAAATGCGCCCTGAAGCTCCAAATATTTGTGTAGAAGGAGATGCAAGTGTTCTTTTACCCATATTAGGATCTTCGCTATTTAATTAAGGTTTTTATTAGGTTGAATTACTACTTTCAAAACTATTTTAGAAACCGCAACTAATGAAAATATCATTGCTGCAACCAATGCAATCATTGAACCACTACCAGTACCTAATTCAGCAGAAAAATAAAGTCCTAGAATAATAATTATAATACCAAATAATTGTGAATAAATAATGCAAGAGCGGAAACTTTTACCAATTAATTGAGCCGTTGCAGAAGGTGTAATCAAAATAGCAGTGACTAGTAAAACTCCAACAAGCTGTACCATACTTACTACAACTACTGCTGTAATAACACTGAAGTAAATACCAATAGAACTTACAGGCAATCCTTGAACTCTTGCTGCAATTGGATCAATAGAGATTGCTAATAAACTATGATAAAGATATAAAATAGATATTATCGAAATTATACTAATAAATGAGATGAAATTTAAACTAGCCTCATCTATTAGTAACAAATCTCCAAATAAATAACTTTCAATATCGGTATATGTGGCACCCCCCCATAGTCTTAAAATTACCATACCAAGACCAAGCGTACCAGTCAAGAAAATTGCAATTGATGCATCCCCTGTAAGTATCTCACGAGATCGTAATTGTTCAATTGAAATAGATGCTATAATAGTAAAAAATAATGCATACCACAATGGTGAAAAACCACCAATAAAGACCCCTACTACGACTCCTACTGCAACTCCTCCAAATGATACGTGTGCTAATCCATCTCCAATCAAAGATAAATTACGAATCAGCAAAAATGTACCTAGAAATCCTCCTACTATACTTGCAATTAATGATGCTATCAAAGCGCGTTGGAATAGATCCCAAGTAAAAAATAAAGGAAACGTATCTCCAGGCACCATAGGTCCAATAAATTCTAAAATTGGACTTGCTAAATACATTATAATTGCTCCTATTGGCAAGAATGTTAGGAAAAAGAATACGATTGAAATTGATATCCAAAATTTGTCTATTATTAATTTCATTCTTTTTCACCTTTTTTTGAGGAAAATATTATCACGGGGTCTAAATTAGATAGTTTTTCATTTGAATTAGTAATTTGTGTTGGCTCATCATGAATTGCTTGAATTCCTCTTAATTGTGCGAGACTAGATAAATCTGGGAACTCTGAAGTAGGTCCATCATAACGTATTGTATCTTCAAGGTAAATCATACGATGTACTGTCTGTTTAATTGTAGGTAAATCATGCGAAACCATTACAATAGTTTTTTGTTCATCATGACACAAATCATCTAGTAACTTCAATAATGATTTACGAGATTCTCTATCAACACCAACCAATGGTTCATCCATTATTATTATCTCTGCTTCAGATGCTAATGCTTTACCAATAATTGCTCGTTGACGCTGACCGCCTGATAAACTTGAAAGTGGTACATTAGCAACATCTTCAAGACCAACGAGTTGTAATATTTTTTTAACCTGTAAACGATTTTTTTGCATGATTTGAAAAAATGATTCTCTCTTTAAAGTACCTAATTGTATTAATTCTTTTACTGTTATTCGAATATTACTAGGTAGATTTGATGCTGTTTGTGGTACCCATCCTATCTTACCTATTACATTCTTAGACAACGGTTCAAAATCATAAATTTTTACTGTACCGCTTTTTGGTTTCAGAATTCCAAGAATTGTAAGTAGTAATGTGCTTTTACCACCACCATTAGGTCCAACTATTCCCACGAATTCACCGCATTTTATTGATAAATTAATATCATGAATAACTTGTTTTCCAGAACGCATTACCGATAAATCGTTAACTTCAATAACTTTACTCTGACAAGTAATTTCATGATTTGTTATCAATAATATCACTTCTCTATAATTAGTATGGATATTAATGCACTACAAAACTAGATTCAAATAATCAAGCCGTACATCCAAGTCCTAATTTCAAGTTTTCAAGATTTTTGTGCATTAATGATAGATAGTCATCACTACTATCTGATTGACCATCACTACCATCGGTAGGAGCCATTTCCATTGTGTATAAGTAAAGAACCTGTACTCCAGTCTCATCAACAATGCTATTCACTCCAGAAGCATCTGTATACTCTTCAATAAATAAAACTGTAATACTCTTTTCCTTGATTTTTTCTACGACCTTAGCAATATCTTCAGCGGTAGGTTCTCCTTCAGGGTCAAGTCCATGTACTGTAATAAATTCAATATTATACCGTTCTGAAATATATGAGTATGCATTATGATTAGCAGCTACAGTCCTAGTTGTACACTCACTTGAACTACCAAATGCTGAATCAAAATCTAGATGTAATCTAAATAATGAAAGCAGGTAATCATTAGCATTATCAGTAAAAATTACTTCTCCTTCTGGATATAGATTAACTAGAGTATTAAGTACAATTTTAACTTGTTCCATGAAGGCTAATGGATCTAACCAACTATGTGGGTCATAATCAAAAGCATCTTCGCCTTCTTCTGATACAATAGTTGCATCAGAATCGCTGTGGTCACTGTGGTCACTGTGG
>DAGQ01000063.1:0-133 GCA_002498205.1 Euryarchaeota archaeon UBA596 | reverse complement strand
GGTCACTGTGGTCACTGTGGTCATGTACATCCTCATTCATCAAAATAAACATTGAAATCCCTGACGGGACTAAAAATCCATAATCTCCTTCATTCTCAATATCGATTGTTAAGTATCCACGTGTTCCATCATT
>DAGQ01000014.1 GCA_002498205.1 Euryarchaeota archaeon UBA596 | reverse complement strand
ATAAATTCTATCGCTTTAGAAAATATCGGAGTTCCATTTTATATTGCTGAAATTGCTGATGATCCTCGAGAAAGAGCAAGAATAGGTTTAGAACAAGCCGATAAATCTCAATGGATTGTATCTCCTGATAACCTAACTGTACCTGATGAAGGAAATGTACCTATTACAATGTGTGTAGATCCGATATTCCCTTGGACTTCTAATACAAATTACTCACATGTTATGTGGAGAATGGTTCAACCAAGTAGAGCTCAATCTGATTTTGGCGCTAGTGAATGGATTGAAGAACCATGGCAAATGACTGGATTTAATGAAACAGGTCAAAATTGTACATTAACAAATATGCAAGAAGGCATCTTAATTTCTGCGGACCTTCCTGTTCCAGAAGATAAATCAGGTAAATTACATTATAAGTCTATGTTAGGAACTAGATCTGGAACATTCCCATTTGCTTATCCTGTCCCAATGGGTACTTACTATGTTGTTGATATCCCCTACAGGGCTCCCTTTGGAAGTGCTGCGTTATCTTTCATGCTGTTCGCCATAGTAGCTGGGGCGGTATGGGGTGGATTAGCCAAATGCTTACATCTTATCTTAAGTGGAGATGATGAAAATATTGAATGGAACAAAGAAGATCCAGCAGGAGCGTGATTAAATGGGGCAATCAGACGAATTTAGTGGACGTTTAGGCTTAATTTTTGCAACTATTGGTGCTGCAATAGGGACGGGGAATATTTGGAGATTTCCACGAATGGTAGGTGCTAACGGAGGAGGAAGTTTCCTTATTCCTTGGTTGATTTTCTTATTTTTATGGTCTATTCCGCTAGTTATAGCGGAATTTGCTTTGGGTAAACGTAGTAGAACAGGTACTGTTGGTACTTTCAGAATGTTTACAGGTAAAAATTATGCATGGATGGGACTTTGGACTGCTTGGATATCTACTGCTATTGGTTTCTATTATGCGATTGTAGCAGGATGGTGTATGAAATATTTCACAATGGGCGCTACAGGTGGATTAGCTCAAGGTACAGACTTTATCGCAGAATGGAATAATTTCTTAGGAAGTGCTGGTCAAGTAATTCTATTCCAATTTTTAATTGTTTTAATTTCTGTAGGAGCAATATGGAAGGGTGCTAAAGCAATTGAAAAAACAAATGTATGGATGATGTCAAGTTTATTTGTATTACTTTTCTTAGTATTATTCTTATCACTATGGATGGATATGAAAGATGGGAGTCTCGATGGATTTACATTTATGTTCACGGTTGATCCAGAATATTTGAAAGATCCAAAAACATGGATAAATGGGTTATCCCAATCTGCATGGTCTTGTTCTGCTGGAATGGGTATGGCAATTACATATGCCGTATACATGCGTAAAGATGAGGATACCGTACTAAATGCTGCAACAATGGGGTTAGCAAACAATAGTATCTCCATAATTGCTGGTTTAGCTGTATTATCTGCTATCTTTGCAGTTTCTACAGATCCTCTTTCAGTTGTTACTGGTGGATCTTCAGCAATTACTTTCTTAGCATTACCAGAAGTATTTTCAGAAGCACCTGGTGGAAAAACAGGCGCTATGATAATGGTAACAATGTTCTTCTTAGCACTAACTTTTGCTGCTTTAACAAGTATGATTTCAACAATTGAAATGTGTGTTAGAAATTTTGTAGATCATGGATTTAGTAGAGATAAAGCAGTAGGGGCAACAGCAGTTGCAATATTCATTCTTGGGATTCCAAGTGCAATAATTGCAATAAAAGTAGATTCTGCTAGTGGAGTTATGTACCCTGAATTTCTTGAAGTACAAGATCATATCTGGGGATATGGGTTAATGTTTAGTGGATTATTTATTGCATTCACAATCTGGAAATATGGATGGAAAATATGGAAAGAAAAAGTCGCTGCTGGTGAAGCAGAAGATGGTATAAGAGGATATATGGAACATGGAATGCCAGCATTTAGAGATGACTTCATTAATACAGGAGACAATGACTTATGGGTTGGTAGTTGGTGGGATAAAATCATGTATTTTGGTTTCCCAATAATGTTTTCAGTACTAATCTTATCATATTTCTCTGATTTAATTTTCAGTTTTGACCCTTGGTATTCTGCATTTAATCCCGTAGATCCAAAGGGCGCTGGCATCATCTTCGCTTTTTGGGGGGTTGTTGGAGTAACATTCTTCTTCTTTAATAAGAAATTAACAAGTTATCCATTATACAGAAATGTCCCTGAAGGTGCAGATGCAGACATCTCCACTTTACCTGGTGCGGATGATGATATGATTTTCGTTCTTGGAGAAGATGGCACGGACAAAATATTTGATGCTGAAATTTTAGAATAGTCTCATTATCGACTTTCAATTAGATTTCTAGCGGATTATTTCATAACCTAAATTCACTCGGTTTAGTTTTATGTTCAAGCCTCCTCGGGGAACCCGCGACTTTTATCCCGAGGAAATGAGAGTAAGAAATTGGTTATTTGACAATTTCAAAGCCGCTGCAAACTCATTTGGGTTTGAAGAATATGATGCTCCTATTTTAGAAACAGAAGAACTCTATACAAGAAAACAAGGAGAAGAAATTACTCAACAATTATACAACTTTGAAGATAAAGGTGAAAGAAAAGTCACACTAAGACCTGAAATGACTCCATCTTTAGCAAGAATGGTGCTTGCAAAGGCAAATACTCTACCTATGCCACTAAAATGGTATTCAATACCACAATGCTGGAGATATGAGCGTATGCAAAGAGGTAGACTTAGA
This sequence comes from Euryarchaeota archaeon UBA596, assembly GCA_002498205.1. Taxonomy (GTDB): domain Archaea; phylum Thermoplasmatota; class Poseidoniia; order Poseidoniales; family Poseidoniaceae; genus MGIIa-I. The sequence goes on along the minus strand of DAGQ01000014.1, from coordinate 2,249 downwards.
GAACATTATCAATGGAATATGGATATTTGGGGTTCAGATGGTGCAGAAGCAGAAGTTGAGTTGTTATGTGCTATTGTAAATTTCTTTGAACGAATTGGAATAAATTCATCTCAAGTTGGAATCAGAGTAAATAATCGTAAATTACTGCAGTATGTGTTAGAATCTGCTGGAATAAATGAAGAACAATTCACTCCTGTTTGTATAATCATAGATAAAATGGACAAAATTCCTCAGGAGGTAATTGAAGAACAATTAAGCTCACTTGGATTAACTTCTGAAAATATTAAATTAATTCAATCTACTTTAAGTCTAAAAGATTTAAAATCAATAAATGAAACTCTAGGTAATGAAAATCCTGCTGTAAATGAATTGAACCAAGTATGGGAATTAGCAGAAAACTATGGAATTACTGAATGGATTGAATTTGATGCATCTGTTGTAAGAGGACTTTCATATTATACTGGTACAGTTTTTGAAGCATTTGACAAAAGTGGAACATTAAGAGCAATTTGTGGTGGAGGAAGATATGACACTCTACTTTCCACATTTGGTGGTTCTGATATCCCTGCGTGTGGGTTTGGGTTTGGAGATGTAGTTATTATGGAATTATTATCAGATCTTGATTTAATTCCAGAATTACCTTCAGGAGTTGACGATATTGTTTTTGCAATGAATGAAGATCTTAGAGAAGCTGCTATGCAAGTTGCAAATAAGCTAAGGAAAAATGGTAGAAGTGTAGATCTAATTCTAAATGAAAGAAAAATGAAATGGGTCTTCAAACATGCAGAACGTTCTCAAGCAAAAACACTAGTAATGATTACACCTAACGAATGGGAACAAGGAAAAGTCAGAATAAAGAACCTTGAAAATAAAACCGAAATCGATATAGATTTAGAAGAAATTTAATTATTCTTCTAATTCTTTATTTTTCTTTGGAACTAATACCACTGCTGCAGCCATCATTGATGTTAGCATTAATGCTGTAGTAAATCCAGGTGTAGATTCAGAATCAGAACCACCATCTCCATTACCATCTTCACCATCTCCTGGTAAAGGTTCATCAATCTCAAGTATTGGTAAGATCATGTTTGAATTACATCCATCACAATCAGCAGTATTATCTCTATTTTCATCTGGATGAGTATAGAAGAAATAAATCTCTGCTGAACAGTCAAATACTGTTCCACAGCCTATCGCACTATTGTCTGCTTGTACTTCATATTCAATTTGAACTTCAATATTATCTTGGTTTTTCTTCCATTCTGTCATATTATCTGCAACTGCAAATTCCCAATTAATTGTTTCCTGGCCACTTCCACCCGTCAAAAAAGTATCACTTGCTACAGGTAAACCTGCTTTCTTAAATGTGACTGTAAATTCTTTACAAGCATTCCCTCCGGTACAATCTGAACCTGTTAATCCCCAGGACTCAATATAAAATGTACCTCTAATAACTTCGCCAAGTTCTAAAAGCATATAATTGGAATTATGATACTCAAAACTAATATCTATTGAAATCCGATCATTGCTTACAGTTTTATAACCATATCCTTTAGAAGAACTTTCGAACTCGGGGTAAGTTTCATTAAAGTAGAAATGCCCAAAACCACTATCCATATCTTCACTTCCAAATAGCCAAAGTATATTATTAGTTACTGATGGATCATACTTATTCTGTCTACTACTTATTTCTGCATTTATGACTGATAAGGTACTTGTTACCATCAATAATACTAGGATTAATGATTTGGACACTAGTCTCATAATTTCCTTTAAATTGTATTTTAGTAATATTATTTGCCCTAAATCTATGATAAATCAGGTAAAATTTTTTTTTAGGAAGGTTATGAGAGGTTTTTGAGAGGGTAATGGGAATGAATATATTCAAGAACCTCAGATTTATTGAATAAAATTCTTGGAATTAAATGAATAAACTTACGGGCCTAGACCCCGCTCCCGGCACTTTCAAAATTATTCATATATGTAATCAAATTAGCAGTTCCGTGACTAAATCGCTTTCATTCATTCTTGTACTTCTTTTTGTAACATCTTCATTTGCAGGTTGTTTTACTAAAGAAGAAGAACTAAAGGAATCTCTTCCAATAATTCATGATTTGTCAGGAGCACCCTCAGAACATGTTACTCAACTAGTAATTCGAGCCCTAGATGGACTTGGTCTAGATGAAGAATCAGGGCCGAATGAAAGAGATCGTGTATTTGTTAGTCTTTGGTACATCGCTTGGATTGAT
>DAGQ01000106.1:1005-10849 GCA_002498205.1 Euryarchaeota archaeon UBA596 | reverse complement strand
CCAGATACTCCATTAATTACAGGTCAAAGAATTCTTGATTTCTTATTCCCTCTTGCAAAAGGTGGAACATCAGGAATCCCTGGACCATTCGGGTCTGGAAAAACTGTAACTCAACAACAATTAGCTAAATGGTCAGATGCACAAATTGTTGTATACATAGGATGCGGAGAAAGAGGAAATGAAATGACTGAAGTACTTTCAGAATTCCCTCACTTAATTGACCCTAATACAGAAAAACCACTAATGAACCGTACCGTAATGATTGCAAATACATCAAATATGCCTGTAGCTGCACGTGAAGCATCCGTATATACGGGAATTACAATTGCAGAATATTTCAGAGATATGGGTTATGATGTTGCTTTAATGGCTGACTCTACAAGTAGATGGGCTGAAGCTATGCGTGAAATTTCATCTAGATTAGAAGAAATGCCAGGTGAAGAAGGATATCCTGCTTACTTATCAAGTCGGCTTGCTGAATTCTATGAACGTGCAGGACGTGTTGAAACTATGTCAGGAGATGATGGATCAGTTACGGTAATTGGTGCTGTATCTCCACCAGGTGGTGATATTTCTGAACCAGTTTCACAAGGTACTTTGAGAATTGTTAAAGTATTTTGGGGATTAGATGCAGGTCTAGCAAGACAAAGACATTTTCCTTCAATTAATTGGTTAAATTCTTACAGTTTGTATCCTGCTTCACTAGATCAGTGGTATAGAGACAATATTGCACAAGATTTCCCAGAAATTAGAACTGAAATCTCAAGTCTACTACAAGTTGAATCAGAATTACAAGAAATTGTTCAACTTGTAGGTTCTGATGCTCTTCCAATAGATCAACAATTAACCCTTGAAGTTGCTAGAATGATTAGAGAATATTTCTTACAACAAAATGCATTCCACGATGTAGATACATTTTCATCTTTAGAACAACAGTACAAAATGACTTTGGCGATTTTAACTTTCCAATCAGAGGCAAAGAAAGCAATTGCTGCAGGTGCTGCACTTGAAGATGTTGTGAATGTGGAAAGCCGTACAAATTTGATGCGTGCTAGATTTGAATCCGGTTATTTAGAAAAAATAGATAATTTAGTGGATGAAATGAAAAAAGAAATTAATGATGCTGTGGAGGCTGAAAACTAAAGAGGTGTTTAAAATGACAGAAAAAGAATATCGTACAATTACAGACGTTAAAGGACCACTAGTGTTCTTGAATAAGACAGAACCCGTATCTTTCGGTGAAATTGTTTCACTAAGACTTTCTGATGGAAGTACAAAAAATGGACAAGTTCTAGATACAAGTGATGAAATGGTAGTAGTTCAGGTTTTCGAAGGAACTGCTGGAGTAGACTTAGATACAGGGATTAGATTCATGGGTGATGTTTTCAAATTACCAGTAAGTAAAGACCTAGTTGGAAGGATTCTAACTGGTGCTGGAAAACCTAGAGATGGTGGACCAGACATTGTTGCAGAACATAATGCAGATATTATTGGAGCAGCGATTAATCCTTACAGTAGAAGAAGTCCTGAAGAGTTTATTCAAACTGGGATAAGCGCTATTGATTCTTGTACTTCACTGGTTAGAGGACAAAAACTACCAATTTTTAGTGCATCGGGACTACCTCATAATGATATTGCCCTACAAATTGCAAGGCAAGCAAAATTAAAAGATAGCGATGAAGATTTCGTAGTTGTATTCTGTGCAATGGGAATTACAGCTGAAGAATATAACTTCTTTAGATATGATTTAGAAAGAACAGGAGCATTAGAAAACGCGGTATTATTCGTTAATCTTGCTGATGACCCTGCTGTTGAAAGATTAATCACTCCAAGATTAGCACTTACTGCTGCAGAATATCTAGCATTCGAACATGATTACCACGTACTGGTAATTTATACTGATATGACAAATTATTGTGAATCTTTAAGACAAATTGGTGCTGCTAGAGAAGAAGTTCCAGGTAGGCGTGGTTATCCAGGATATATGTATACTGATTTAGCAATGCTTTACGAACGTGCTGGAATTGTTAAAGGAAAAGAAGGAAGTATCACACAATTCCCAATTTTAACAATGCCTGGAGATGATATTACTCATCCTATTCCTGATCTTTCCGGATATATTACAGAAGGACAGATTGTTATTTCTCGTGAATTACATCAAAAAGGAATTTACCCTCCAATTAATGTTCTGCCATCTTTATCAAGATTGATGAATGCGGGTATTGGACCAAGTAAAACAAGAGAAGATCATAAATCTGTTTCAGATCAACTTTATGCTGCTTATGCTCAAGGAAGAGAATTAAGAGGATTAGTAGCAATTGTGGGAGAAGATGCATTAAATGAACGTGATTTGCAAATGTTAAAATTCGCGGATTTATTTGAAAACAAATTCCTAAGGCAAAGTAAGGACGAAGATCGTACAATTGAAGGAACTCTAGATTTAGCATGGGAATTATTATCTTCAATTAATACAAAATATCTAGTTAGGTTAGATCAGAAATGGATTGATAAATATCATCCAACAGAGAAAAAATAATCAAAAAAAGGTGATTTAGTGGCTTTAGATATCAAACCAACTCGTTCAGAATTAATAAACCTGAAAAGAAGGATTAAGCAGACTCAAAATGGATATAAGTTACTAAAAATGAAAAGAGATGGTCTTTTTCATGAATTCAGAACATTGCTATCAGAAATGATAGAGGCAAAACAAGAACTTTCTGGAACATATCAACTTGCACTACAAAGAATAAATCTTGCAAGTGCTGTTGAAGGTGGCTTGGCTGTGAAAAGTGCAGCATTAGCAAGTTCAACTCATCCCGAAGTTACCGTAAAAAGGCGTAATATCATGGGTGTAGTAGTTCCATCAGTAGAAGGTATTAATCTTAGAGTAGATATGGAAAAAAGAGGCATAGGATTGATCGGTTCTAGCCCCTATATTGATGAAGCTGCTGATTCTTATGGGAAATTAATTGAAAAAATTGTTAAAGCAGCTGAAATGGAAGCAACATTAAAACGTTTACTAGCTGAAATAGAATCAACAAAACGTAGAGTAAATGCGTTAGAATTCAAAGTTATTCCAGAAATGGAAGAAGCAAGAGATTTCATTCAATTAAGACTTGAAGAAATGGAACGTGAAGAAACTTTTAGATTAAAGAGATTTAAAAATAAATAATTAGTATAAATGAAACTTATACCATCCAATCATTTCGGATGATTTGGTGAGACAATGAATAACGAAGACAGTAGCGATGTTTCACCCCTAAAATCACTTAAAAGTAGATGGAATCAAAAAGAATTGTTAGGAAGAATTGTTTCAAGACATTTCAATATGTATGAATCCCTGGGAGGGATTTGGCCATCTTGGGTTGTAGAGCCTATTGAAGAAAAAGATGTTTCAGATGCATTAGAAGAACTTAATTTACATCTTAAAAAATTAGATTGGATGGCTAAAATTTATTCTGAAAAACCATATGTAATCAAAATTTTACCAATTCCAAAGGGATTATTTATTCTTGGGAAAAAACAATTAGTTATTTTTTGGGCCTTAGCATTTTTTTCTGTTTTAGCAATGGGAGTGGAATGGATTGGAGGTCATCAAAAAGATGCATCTATTTTCGAGTTAGATATCATTTTAAGATCGTTGTTATATTATACAATCCCCGTCATTGGAACCCTGTTTATTGCTAATTTAGTACAAATATATTTAGCTAAAAGAAATAATATTAGAATCGGAAATATGATTCCAATACTATTTCCAATTCCTCTACCTGTTTGGCCATTTGGTATTATTGCTATTCCTAACCATCCTAGAATGGATTCAGTTTGTTGGCCAAATACAAAAAAGATGATTGCTGTTTGTATTAGTGGACCTGCAATAATGATAATTTCTGGAGCATTCTTACTAACTTTAGGTATTTTCCTAACTCCAGAATCAATTAATGGACTTAATTCACTACCTCTTAAAGCAAATCCGCCCTTAATAATTGAATTGATTTTTTCAGTTACTTCAAGTCAGTATTCAGAAAGTTTAGGATTATATTGGCTTCATCCAATAGGACTTGCTGGCATGGGATTAACATTAATCGGATGGATTAATTTATTGCCTTTACCAACACTTGCTGGAGGTAGAATACTTGCAGGATTAATGGGATTAGAAGATATGGCGAAAGCAAGTACACAGATTGCATTAATGGCATTAATTATCATTTTTGGCATTTCATACGGTTTTTTAGAAGGAAACTCACTTTGGACGTTTATAGTAATTGGGGGATTTATGCTATTATTTTTACATGGAACGGATCAAAGGCTCCCAATTATTCTTGATGAAACTAAAAAGATTGATGATGGTACATTGAAAAATTTTGCCTCTTTTTTTGTGATTCTACTTTTACTATTATTACCTGCCAAAATGCCATTAGAACCAATAGAAGATTGGGATTCTGATCTTGATATTACTTTAGATTCAGCATATTTTTTTGATGAAAATAATCAAATAAGTTTTTCAATTACAAATCCTTCTTTGAATGACAAAGAGATTGATATCAAATTTTGGTTAGAAACACCTGAAGAAATTACATTTCAGATTTCATGTATTCAAGATAATATTATTGAAGAAGAATGTAATAAAATTACTTTGAAACCTCATAGTTCTTTAGAAATAACATTTACATCAAATCAAAATTTTAAACCAAACCAGAGCATCGAAACAATATTTTTAATTGAAAACCTAGGGTTAAAAGAATATCATCATATGACTTTTGTTCCAAATAATGAAATTTTCTCAACATTACCAAGATGGGAATCAAATCAAAATTTAATAACTCCAGAGCTTTGTACAACAATAAACAATACTATTGATGAAGTAGAAATATACCCATCACCTTTTTGGGAAATTAACTTAATTGAAGAGGTTTTAAAATCTGGAGAAAATAGAATTTGTATGTTAGGGAATGCAGGGTTCCTTTTATCTGAAAATGAAGAAATAAATTCCCCCTCTATAAATTATGTATTAAATGGTACAAATCATTCAATTAAACTCCTCCCACCTTTAGAATTTAAATCATTATTTACTCCCTCTGAAGGTTTAAATTTTACAAATCAAGTTCCAAATGTCACTCCATTTAAACCTGGAAGTGAGTTGGAAATATCAAATGAAAGAGCATTATTATGTTCAAATAATACTGCTCATCCATTAATGAGTAGTTCTGATAGTATTTTTTGGAATGCCACATCCTCAACTTCAAGAAAAATTTTACCTACTGAAATTAATAAAACATTATTAATTGAATTACCAAAAAATGGTTTTTTAATTGAATGTAATAGAAATAATCCCTTTGAATCTAATTACTACTCTATTAAGGAGGGTCCTCTAATTTTGGTTAATGGAACAAAATCAGAAATAGCTTGGGGGAATACACCATTATGGGATATTAGTCAATGTGATAATTGTTCATTTAATGATTTAAATGGATTTATTAATTTTTCAATATTTAGTCCAAATGATGATTTTTCAGTTTCAACTCGTTTTCATGGAGACATAGTTCCCTGGGAAATTAATCTTGAAGATACTGAATTAACATCTAAGACATTAATAACTTCAAAAAATGAAACTAATATCTCAATTTCATGGAATTCAGAATTGGGTGAGGATGTTTTCCTAATGGCTTGGTTAGATTATAATTCTGATACTCTCGAAATTCATTTAACCGCTTGGTCTGGTGTAATATAATGAAAATTGGAATTATTGGAATTGGTTCAATAGGTGGTTTAATTGCGGGTTTGATAGCAAGTAAAGATGAACATGAACTGATATTATATACAAATTCAAATATACAAAAATTAGAATTAATTTCAAATGGTTTGACAATCAATATTCCTGAAAGAAATAAAAAGATAATCATCGATCAAGAAAAATTTACTATCAATTCAAATGATGATGAAATAAATTCTAAATGGGAAAAATCATGTGACTTGATTTTGATATGTACAAAATCATTTTCTACATTAAATGCATCCAAAATAGCAAAAAATTTAATTTCAAAAAACGGATCCTGTATTAGTATTCAAAACGGAATTGGAAATGAAAACATTATTTCTTCAATTTTAGGTTTTGAACCTGTATTAGGGGGTATAATCACCCATGGTGCAAATAAAAAAGATTCTACAACTATTAATTGGGCTGGACAAGGTGAAATAATCATTGGTAAAATGCCATTAACAAAAATTAGTAATGAAGTAATTGATGAAATCACAGAACTGTTAAATGATGTAGGTTTAAATGCCTCAAATGTTCAAGACATTCGACTAAACCTATGGTCAAAATTAGCCATAAATGCTGCAGTAAATCCACTTGCAGCAATTTGTGGAGTTAAAAATGGAGAATTACTCAACCCTCAATTATTTGAATGTGCTTCTTCTGCGATGTTTGAGGTTTTAAATGTGGCAAGAGGTGTTGGAATAGAAGTTCCAAATAATTTTGAAATGTTAGATACATTAACCCAGATATTAAATTCAACTAAAGAAAATAAATGTAGTATGTTACAAGATATCATGAAAGGAAAAAAGACTGAAATAGATTCAATTTGTGGAGAAGTAATCAGAAAAGCAGAAGAACTTGGTATTCAAACACCGATAAATTCTACATTATTAGCAATTATTTCTGAAATTTCAATATCTCACATTAGTGATTAATATTATCCTCATTATAATGTAAACCAATATTTTCAGTTCTATTTAATGCAGATTGAATAATAATTTGGGCTATCTGAACCATATTCCTTAATTCAATTAAGGGCCTAGTTGGAATACTTGAATTCCATACCATTTTAACTTCTTTTTCAAGTAAATTCATCCTTCTTAATGCCCTATTTAAACGTCTATCGGAACGAACTACTCCCACATCTCTTGTCATTGTCATTTTCAAATATTTTAAATCATCAATTAATGAATAATGTTCTCTCAAATTTTCTAAACCGTCAGCCCTCCAATCTGGTAATTCTTTTTCCAAATCAAGATGATATTTTGAAATATTCTCCCTTAAATTTAAAGATGCTCTAGATGAATAAACTACTGCTTCTAAAAGGCTATTTGACGCTAAACGGTTAGCACCATGCATTCCAGTACAAGCAACTTCTCCTATTGCATACAATCTTTTAATTATAGTTCCATTCAAGTCATTAATTACTTGCCCTAATTTATTTACTGATATACCGCCTACAAAATAATGTGCTGCGGGAACAACAGGAATTGGATCCACCCCTAACGTAATACCATATTTCAATAAAAAAGTGTTTATTGCTGGGAATCTTTTTTGTAATTCTATTTGATCAAGGTGCTCAGTAATTAGTAGAACATGTTCTTCACCTGAGAAATTTAATTCTTGATCAATTGCTCTAGCCAGTATATCTCTGGTGGCTAATGAACCTAAATCAGAATATTTTCTTGTAAATGAATAATCTTCTGGTTTTTTAGAAGAATTATGGGTTTTCCAAAGATTATATTCTGAAGTAGTCATCAATATACCACCAAAACCCCTTACAGCTTCACTAATCAAAAATGGCCTATCGCTATCTAATGCTGCAGATGTTGGATGAAATTGTACAAATTCCATATCAATTAGTTTTGCACCAGCCCTATATGCCATTGCCATACCATCTGCTGTAGCAACACTTGGATTTGTTGTTCTAGAAAATAACTGTCCACCTCCACCAGTAGCTAGTATTATTGCGTCGGTAGGAAAAGTTTCAACAATCTTTTTTTCTATATCATAAACCCATAAACCAATAATTTCTTTATCTTTAGATGTTCTATCTTTAAGGATTAAATCTAAAGCTAAATGATTGGATAAAAGTTCTATCTTAGGGTGATTAATAGCCTTAGATAACAATGCTGTTTCAATTTCTTTACCTGTTGAATCTTTAGAATGTAAAATTATTTTTTGAGAATGCCCCCCCTCCTTAATTAAATCAAAATTACCATCAGAATCTGTTTGAAAATTTACTCCTACATTTATTAAATCTCTAATTCTATCTCCTGCTTCATTCACAACTTCTTGAACAACATTCTCATCGCAATATCCATCTCCTGCATCAAGTGTGTCTTTAATATGAATCTCTTTACCTTCTGAATTAGTTTTATCTAAAATTCCAGCTATACCTCCTTGAGCATAATTTGTACTGGATTCTTCTAAACTTTGTTTTGTAATTACGCAAACATCCCATCCTGCATCAGCGCAATTTAATGCAGCAAATAACCCTGCGATTCCACTACCTGCTAGAACTACTCTGGGCATGTTTTCGTTTGGTAGGCTGAGTTCTATAAATTAGAAGGTTTTCTTGATTACTCAATTAGAATTCTTCCGATATTTCTATGTGGGAACAGTCGTCTCTGGGTACATGCGCAGAGGTCTTTCACTGCTATTTGCCCTGCTCGGAGCCTGTATTCTTGTAATTTCAATTTACAACGTACAAGTAGGAATGGTGAAAGATATTTATTCAGAGAATACGCCTAGGTATAAATTAGATATCCCTGCATTTATCACATCAGATGAATGTTCAGATAGTACTGTTTCAGCGGGATTTTTGAAAGGAGATCCTGCAGATTGTGCTAGATCGGTTGGCGTATGGGAAACACCTGACTTTATTGGAATTGGAGTAAGTATTGGATTTCTTTTACTTTCACGTAAATTCAAAAGTAATGTAAGAACTAGAGCTTCTAGAGGATCCACAGAAAGAAAATTAAAAAGAAAACGAAGAAATGCTAGAATTAGATTTGGATTTGGTTTAGGTCTACTTTCTTTTGGATTTGCTGATTTAAACGGATTAACGGGCCCGAATGGATCTTTAGATTGGTCTGCAATTATCGGTTTTCCAGTACCTGCGATTTCTATAGACTTAAGCCTCATAATGTATGGTTCATTTTTCATGTATAGGTCTATGAGATTTTTATCAAGAACAAGTGAAGCCGCAGAAATGTTTTCTAATGCAAGAAGAAATGTTAGTGGACAAGATGATTCATATTTTGAAAGCGGTAGAAGTAGTAGAAGAAAATTCAAAGGTGGATTAGAGTCACTTGGAAAATCAAATGCTACTGTTTCAGATTTATACAATCAGTTAGGATTGGGTGATTATGAAGATGACTTTGAAAGGAATTTGTATGATGATTATAGTTCTGGAGATATGAAGGTTGGTAGAACCTGCCACTTATGTAACGGCCAAGGTTGTGCAAGATGTAATCAAACTGGAATGTTAGATTAGTTGGAAACTTAAATTTACTAAGAAATAAGCAACATAAGAGCCTAACGAAGGGTATTGTTTATAGTCGGTAAATTAACCTGTACGCTTTAATGTGTTTGTTTGTATAATACTTTCAACATATGAGGATGGGAAAACATGTATCTAAAACGTCTAGAAATGGAGAACTTTAAATCATTCAAAGGCGAAGTTGTAGTACCTTATGAAAGGGGTTTTACTGCGATTACAGGTCCAAATGGATCTGGAAAAAGTAATTGCGGTGATGCAATACAATTCGTCCTTGGATATAAATCGGCAAAAGATGTCCGTGCAAATAATGTACTTGATCTTTTATTTAATGGTGGAAAAAACAACAAGCCTGCAAAGTTTTGTAAAGTTTCACTAATATTTGATAATCCAGAAGATTCTGACGGCAGCAGAAGATTAAAAATTGATGCTGATGAAGTACATTTTACCAGAACTGTAAGAAAAACTCGATCTGGTGCTGCATCTTCTAATTATTACCTTAACGGAGAGTCTAGTAGTCAAAGACAATTCAAATTATTACTTTCTAGTGCTAATGCAAGAGCAGATGGATACAATATTGTTCTCCA
>DAGQ01000106.1:535-681 GCA_002498205.1 Euryarchaeota archaeon UBA596 | reverse complement strand
GGAATGGTTACCGAATTAGCCACAATGACAGGAATAAATCGTAGAAAGGTGTTAGAAGAAGTTGCAGGAGTGACTTCTTATGATGACGAAATACGTAAAGCCGACAGACAAAGGAAAAGAGTTGAAGAATATTTAGAACGTATTGA
>DAGQ01000106.1:0-228 GCA_002498205.1 Euryarchaeota archaeon UBA596 | reverse complement strand
TGAAGAATATTTAGAACGTATTGAGCTTCTTGAAGAAGAGTTGAAAATTAGATTAAAAGATTTGAAAGAAGAACGTACTCAGGCTCTAAAATATAAAGAGTTGAAAACTGAATTAGATAATGCTCGAGTACTATTACATCAATCTAAATTTTGTAGTGCGCAAGCTGAAATAGAATATGTAGCACAAGAACAAAGCAATTGCGTAAAAGAGTCCAAGGATGCTGCACA
>DAGQ01000077.1:5287-5442 GCA_002498205.1 Euryarchaeota archaeon UBA596 | reverse complement strand
TTCTGCTAAACCTTCTATTGTAATAGTTTCATAATTAGTTGATTCTAAAGAAGATTGAGTTTCGAAAGAAGAGTAAATAGTTAATTCATTCACTTCTCCATCTACCATATTCATACAAATATCATTGAGATTGATTGAAGTAACATTACTTGAAA
>DAGQ01000077.1:0-4879 GCA_002498205.1 Euryarchaeota archaeon UBA596 | reverse complement strand
TTCTACTGCCCTACTATCGTCAATATTTATTTCATTAACAATCATATTATCAATAATTACCGAAGATCTAACTAATTCTAAATTTGAAATTTCTCCAACTGAAATTTTGACTCCTAAACTATCTTCAATAGATAAAGCCACCAAATCTGAATTTAAATTAATATTTGAAATCATTAAATCATTCGTTTGGTCTATAATTTCTAAACCATTTCTTTCTATCTCATCCATTAAAATATTACTAATTACTCCATTGACGTCAACAGCTCTAATTCCAGTATCTAATCCATACATAATAATTTGATTAAAATTTATTTGAGAGCTAGTCGCTCTAATTCCAACATTACATGAAGAAATATTTGAAGAGAATATATTTAATAAATTATCAATATGATTTGAAGTTTTTATACAATCATCACCTAGTTCCAATGTACTATCACTCAAGGTCACAGAACTTCCAGAACTAATCATTATATGCCCATTTATTGAATTGTAAAGTGTAACATTACCCAATTCTGCGCTAGCAGAATTAACTAATTCTAAACTCTGCACGGCATTTAAAAGATAAGTTCCCTCAAAATTAATATTACCTCCATCAACTAATATCCCTGACCAATCTACTCCGTGTAAACTAGCGCTACCAACATTAAACTCTCCCTTAATTGTAATTCCTTTATTTGTAGAGATTTGTAAATCAACACCATCTTCTATTTCCATTAAGCCTGAAACTACCAAATTATCAAATAGATAGTATGGTGACCATTCTAAATCTAAACTCAAGTAGTTAGATACTTCATCCGTACTAACCGTCGATGCAATAAATGTCATTTCAGAATTATCTGAAACATCCCAATAATTAATTTGAGAAATGTCCAAGTCTCCTATTTCCATTGTTACAATTCTATCCATGTTCTCATCTTCAAAAGTTCCACTTTCGTTGTAAGTTACACTTTTTGCTCTCAAATTCGCAGTACCTGTTAAATCTGTAGTAGCTAAAATAATTTCATTATTCTCTTGAATACCGTCTAATGCTATTGAAGCTGATGATATCGGTTCTCCTTGATCAACCACACTAACTAATAAATTCGTAAATTGAACTATCGAACTACCTTGAGAAATTGTTGTTAAACCAATTAATTCTCCACCAAATAAAGAAAGTTCACAGTTACTACTTGAAGTAAAATATACATCTCCATCTAAAGTGATGCCGTGCCAATTCATAATTTCCCATTCACACGCAATTGAAATATTTCCGTCTAATACTAATGATGTATCCTCATCGCCAATGTCATTTGATGAGATTGTAAATACATCTGCAATGATTTTTGAATCTGTTCCTGTTAATATCCCCCCAAATTCTACACTAAAATTTAATGCTGTCAATGATGAATCTATTAAATCTAAACTTCCTCCATTTGAAATTGTAATATTTGAAAGTAATTCTCCGCTAAAACCAACTAGAATTATATTTACTCCTGAACCAATAATCCAATCACTACCATCTGAAGGCAATACAGGTAACTCGATTCTAGGATTAATGTCATTTGTAGATAAACTCTTCAATCTAGAAATCGATTCATCGGAGTCAATAGCATGAACATTTGTATTTTGGTCTACTAACGGTAAAGTTACAATACCACTAATATTACTAATTTCATTGAATTTATGAACACTTACCACGATTCCTTCGAGAACATTTTCGCCAGATAAATCAGTGATTTCAATATTAGTTTCAAAATATTTTTCTGCACCATTAACCTGAATTAAATTTTCATTAATTGTTGTTGTTCCATAAAATAACTCTGATGCTTCTCCCTGTGCTGCAAAAGTAAATCCCGTACCATCCCAATTGCGAATGTATGTTTTTGCTGTTGATTCGCTTAGCAATAATGAACTAGTATGGGATGAAGCTGACCAATCTTTGATACTAATTAGTCCTGTTTTTGAATATAGTCCATAATCTCCAGAATTAGTGATTAATTCATCAATTATTGATTCTGAACATGCTTGAAAATATCCAATATCTGTATTATCTATTATTGATAAATTATTAATTGAAATAACGCTAGTTGCTTCACATGAAACTCCTGTTGAATACCCCGCAATATTTACTGACTCACCTGAAATATCTGACCATACTGCTTGTAATCCAATTGATGTAGTATCTGACCATTGAGCCTCATGGATTAAATTTACTTCTTCTGTGATTTCAAGAGAGCCACCTAGAATTCGTAAAGCAGTTCCATGGTTTTCACCAATAGAAATATTTAGATTTTCAATAATTAATGAGGAATGTTGAGCATGTAAACCCTGGGACATTCCATTCCATTCACCTTCATCGATTGATAAGATTGAAGATGATAATTGACCAACCTTACCATTTGAAGAAAAGATTGTATCATCTAAAACAAAATTTCCACCACCAGAAAATAAAAATGTTTGGCCATATCCATCAATAATAGTATCAGTAATTTTTACAGAATCAGATGAAGAGATTTCCATTGCTAACCCTATTGATTCTGAATCAATTATTTCCATATTACTAATTTCTAATAAACTAACCTCATTTGCTAATAATACAGATTCAATAAAAGTGCCTTGAATATCATCAATTGTTAAGGAAATACTATCTGAAAAATCAAAAAGTTGAGTTGTAAAATTAGATTCTAATCCTGAAAAAGACATTCCACTTTGATCTCCGTAAGCACGTAAAAACAAACCTGAATTTAGAGAATTTATAGTATCTAAAGTTCCTGTAGATCCTCCAGAAACCTCTAGTACAACTCCTGTATTATTTGATACTAAATCTGTAAATGTTCCTGAATTATTATGTTTCAGTAATTGTCCTGAATTATTTGAAGTGAATCCATTTACAGATATTGCGCCTTCATTAACAATACAACTATTTTGAATTTCTAAACAAGATACGTCATTAATTGTCGCTGTTCCAAAATTTACAATACCTTGTATACTCTCGTAAAGTATTGAATCCTGAATATCTAAAGTCGCACCAACACCTGTATAAATTGCATTTCTAGAACCATTTAGACTCATTCCACTAATTTCTGCAACTCCAGTGTTTTGGATTTGAATTCCTTCCCAAGAAGATTTAGAACCTAGTTCGGATTGTTGTGAAATATTAGAAATTAACTTCACTCCATCTAAACCAGTACCTTCAATAATTAAACTTCCTTCAACAGAAATTGAAATATCTGCATTAATTTTGACTGTTGTTCCGTCCTCAATAGTTAATTGAGCGCCTGACTTAATAATAATATCATCATCAATCTCTTTAATCCCTGACCATTTGACAGAAGTTGTAATTGTTTCAGCGCTATTTATACCGATTTGTGTTATTGGAACTACACTTATTACTAATATTATAACAAGAAATAATGTGACTTTTCGCCCTTGCATAGACACTGTGAAACAGACTAATGAAATGAGTGTTGCCTTTAATTAGATATTTTTTAGAATGGGCCCGCCCAGATTTGAACTGGGGTCAGACGGCCCCCAGCCGCCTAGTATAGCCAAGCTAACCCACGGGCCCAAATTAAATTCAGATTAGTATCTGTATGTACTAAATGGAGCAACTTCTTCTATTAGTTCTACATGAGAAACATACATTCTTCGGCAACAATATCTTGTAAGTTTGACCTCGTCTAAAGCTTCTTCTACTGTTTTCCCTTCTTCAATAAGTTCCTTGTATTTTTTCCATCTATCTGCAATTACAATTCCACAACTAAAACAACGTACTGGTATTAACATTTTTCAATCACCTATATGATTTTTGTTTCTTCTTTCTAGCACCTTTACCCATTTGATGCTTGGGTTCTTTTCTTCTTGGGTCATTAACTAATAAACTTCGATCAAATCTTAAATATTCATCTCGAAGTTCCTCATCAACACCTTCTTTTCCACCATTGAATTGAACAAGCCCTCTGGCAATTGCAGTCCTAATAGCATCTGCTTGACCCATTATGCCTCCACCATGCACAGATAAATTGACATCTACTTTAGATAATTTACCCATTGCATCTGCAATTATCAAAGGTTCCATAACTTTATTCCTAGCCATTTCAGGTTCGTAAATTTCTACTGGTTTACTGTCGATTCTTACTCTTCCTTTACCTTTTTTAACTGAAGATCTAGCAATAGCTGTCTTTCTCTTTCCACTCATATTAACTACTTTTTTACGAGCCATTATGCCTCACCTCTTTCCTTCTTCCAGCGGTGCCCGGGTGCTCCCATAGCAATGCTTATCTCACCTAATCGCATAAAACGTTCTGGTAATTCTCTTTTAATTTCTGAAATATCTCCTGAAATGTGATTTTCAGGTAGATCGGCCCCCGATAAATGTGATGGGCAACCAATTTCACAACGAATTGCTTTCAATGCTGCTCGGCCACTTGCTTTCTTTTGATATGGCAACATACCTCTAATTGATCTCTTAAATATCCTATCTGGCATTCTTGGATAGAATGGTCCTTTACGCGGATGATTTAATTCATATTTTGCTTTAAAATCATTAATTATACGATCTCTGCCACCTGAAATTATGGCATTTTCAACATTGATGATAATTACTTTATCTTTAGAACCTGATTGATGAGATTTTAATAATTGACTTGCAACCTTACTTGCAAGACGCCCCATTACAATATCAGTAGCATCATAAACATAAGTAGTAGAAGGATTATCCAAGAATAATCACCCCTTTTCCTTCTGGGTTTTCTGTCATTAAATCATTTAAACTTAGGTACTTACCACCTGCTGCAACGATTTTGTCCCTCGCTCCTTCACTAGCGCTGTAAGCTGCAACTGTCGGGCTTCCCTCAACTTCTCCACTTCCCAATAATTTACCAGGAATTAACACAATTGC
>DAGQ01000099.1:10887-16604 GCA_002498205.1 Euryarchaeota archaeon UBA596 | reverse complement strand
GGAGTTCATATGATTGGAAGTGAATTTGAAACTAGAATGATTGTAAGAAAATTTAGAAATGCACCAGAAAATTTGTCTGTAATGACCTATAGAGTAACCCCTGAAGAAGGAATTACTCCAGAAACAGTGCAAAGAATTGCATGAGCGGAGGTTTTAGTATGGTTTGTAGCTCTGGAATGCTCAGAGGGGGCGATGTATTTAGAATAAGAAGAAATCTTGAATCAGATGAATCTGCAGTAAGTCCTGTAATTGCAACAGTACTTTTACTCGCAATTACAGTCTTACTGACAACAATAGTTGTAATATTAATTTCAGGCAATATAAATGCTGCAGAAAAAGCACCCCCAATCGCAGAAGTTAGTGTTACTGGATTAGATAACGGTTTTCAAATCGTTAAATTCACAGGTTTGAACAAACATTTAGATCCAGATATGGTTGAATTTAATATATATCATTCTGAAGATTCTAATATGTCAGGAATTAAAGGGTTCGCTGGAGATTCAGATGTTTATGGAAGAATTGGTTCAGTAATTGCTTTTCATGATAAAGATGCTATGTATACAGTGAATGAAGGAGATTATTTCATAATTAATTCTACTGCAGCAGGAACAGATGATGGAATGTGGATAATGAGATTATATTATCAAAGATCTAACTCTGAATTGTCAGAGATTAGATTACCTGCTTTGTAATCATCCACCGATATAAGACATCTCAATTTTTTGCGGCTTAGTTATGAATTCTGTCCTCATTTCAGAAAACTTATCATCTCTTTCTTCCCAAACTCGTTTAATTTCGTAAGTTAAATCCCCACCTTCACGTAAAACTTTCTTTAAGTCAAATCCTCTAAATCCAAATAGACAAGTGTATAATTTGCCATCCGAAGAAACCCTCGCTCTAGTACAATTTGAACAAAAAGGTTCTGAAATTGATGAAATTATTTCTATTTTTTGAGAACTTTGTGTTTCAATCCATTGTTCAGCAACATCAGATTTTTTATTTCTTCCATGATGCACAAACTCATATTTTGAATTTATCTTTTTTACAATCTCTTTTTTAGTCATTACTTGATTTAAATTCCAATTATTTGTATTTCCTACATCCATAAATTCAATAAATCTTAAAATAACATTTTTATTTTTAAAATATTCAATCAAGGGTAAAATTTGATTTTCATTTGTACCTTTTTTAATTACACAATTAATTTTTATTTCCCTAAATCCAGATTCTATTGCCGAATCAATACCATTTAAAACGTTAGAAACAGGTATTTTGGTATCATTCATACTTTGAAATAAATCATTATCTATAGCATCGAGAGAAATTGTAATTCTATCCAAACCTGCATTTTTTAAATTTTTACTATGTCTTTTCAATAAAGATCCATTTGTTGTAAGGGCAAGCTCAATTTTCGGAAATGAGGATTTAATTAATTCAATTAATTTTTGAATGTCTTTTCTTATTAATGGCTCTCCTCCTGTTAATCTTATCTTTTTTAATCCTAGTTTTGTAAATGAGTCTAATAATGTAATAATTTCTTCATAAGTTAACATTTCATCACGGGGTAAAAATTCCCACTCTTCATTAAATACTTCTCTAGGCATACAATATCTACATCTAAAATTACACTTATCAGTAATTGAAATTCTTAAATCTTGTAGATTTCTGCCTAATTTGTCTATGGTAATAGAACCAACTCAATTTACTTGCAGACTCTAGGATATAGATTGTAATTACGCTTAAAGTACTATAATCAAGTTTTGTTGTGGGGTACCTATACATGGGGCTTAATTCAAGTTCAAACGCTGATTTTACAGGTTTTATCGAAGATTTTAATCGTTCAGGGAATGAGTTCTTTGAAATTAAAAAAAATAAAGCAATGTCACAAAAAATTTTTTGGAAATTACCTTGTTCAAAAAGTCATTTTATCAGATGGTTATTTATTTCGTCTCAAACTAGAGTTGAAACCAAAATTAAATTTTCAAGTAAAATTGGAAATGATATTTTAAGTTGTGCCAATGTTTTAGAAAAGTTAGGTGTTAAAATACAAAAAAAAGAAACTTATTGGAAAATTTGTGGTTGTGAACAAGGACATTTCAATAAGAATCCAGGTGTTTTAGACTGTGGAAATAGTGCAACAACTTTGAGATTCTTATCCTTTTTAATCGCTAGAAATGGTATTAATGCTAAAATAATTGGTGATAAATCTCTTTCTGGAAGAAATTTTACACAATTAATTGAGATTTTAGAAAAAGGTGGTTCTGAAGTAAGATGTGAAAATAAGCATGGATTTCTACCATTTAATATCACTGGGAGGTTCAACATAGATTTAGTAGATGTATTTACTAAAAACACCTCACAATTAATTTCTGGACTTCTTGTTACTATGCCTAGTAGTGTAGAAAATAATAGATTAATCATAAAAAATGAAATTGTATCAAGGCCGTATTTTGAATTAACATCAAGGATTTGTATTGAAACTGGTTCAATAATTAAAATAAATAATGGTGAGATTGAATTAAAACCTTGGAAACCTAAAATAAACGATGAAATTATTATTCCTGGGGAAGCTTCCCTTATTGTTTTCCCCTTATTGTATTGTAAACTACACAATATTGATGTTTTTATAGAAAATTGGCCAAATAATGATGATTGTTTGGGATTTGATATTATTAAGGAAAATATTTCACATTTTGGATTAACTTGGAATTTATCTAATGATAAGATCTTAATCACTAAAGAAGGATTAGATTCTTATTTGTCATTAGATATTAAGGATAATATTGATCTAATTACCCCTTTAATTATATTGATGTCACTTTCAGGGGGAGGTTCATTAAAAGGTATTTTACATGCTAAAAACAAAGAGTCTGATCGGATAAAATCTACTATGGAATTATGTAAAAAATTTGGAGTTAAGTTAGATTTAAATCATGATTTGACAGTTTCAAGTTCTAAATTATTTAGTCCAAGAAGTCATTTATTTGTAAATGGAGATCACCGTTTACAAATGTCAGCAGTAATATTACTAAGTTTTACAGAAGGATTTGTGGAATCAGCTCCTTGGTACGAAAATAGTGATCCTGACTTCCTAAAAAGGTTATACATTAACGGTGTAAGTATTTCCTAACCATGTCTTCCAAAATGTTTATCCAATTCATCTATTGAAATTTTTAATGCCGTTGGACGCCCATGAACACATGCCCATGGATTTTCAATATCTCGCATATCTGAAAGTAATCTTCTCATCTCAGGAAGACTTAGGATTTGATTAGCTTTCACAGCACCTCTACAAGATTGCATAAAAGCAACATGATCTTTCAAATTTTGAACTGAGTTTAGAATTCTATCTTCATCTCCAAGATCCTGTATTAAATCATTGATGAAACTTAATATTTTTTCAGGAGATAAAATTGCAGGTTGTGATTTTAAGTACCATATACCATCAATTTCATCAATTAAGAAACCAACTTCTTCTACCTTTTCTTTTTGAGACCTTAATCTTTCAGATTGAATTGGATTTAGTGATAATTCTAAAGGTTCTAGTCTGTTTTGAGGGAGCCAAGATTGTTTAGAATAACGTAATCTTTCAAATCTTATTCTTTCATGTAATGCATGTTGGTCAACAAGAAGTAATTCTTTCCCTGTTTGAACAACAATGTAAGAGTTAGCGAATTGACATAATGGTACCATTTCTGGTAATTTATTAATGTTTGATGTAGTGAGTTTTGGTTCTTCAATAGGGCTAATTGATTTTATTTTCCCGGAGTGTCTGTGGAGATGCCTTTCTTCTATAGAAAGTGGTGCTGAGATAGGCTCATTATCCATTTGTGGTAATGTTTTTTGTGAAGATGGAGGAGTACTAATTTGTAATTTATCTCTTTTTTCTTCATTAATTTCATTAATTATTTCATTATCTAATGATAATTGCTTTCCTGCAGACTCTACCCATTTTGGTTTATTAATTTCGATAATATTTTTATTTATTTCATTGCTGTTGGATTTTGAAATACCTGTTAATTTACTTTTTTCTTCAGGTTGAGTTGGAACCTTAGAAAGAGTATATTGAATAGATCTTTCTAGTCTCTGAAGAACTCTCCAAGAATGCTTTAATCTGATTTCTCTTTTTGTTGGATGTACATTTACGTCTAATTCATCTGCTGGTATTTCGAGATTTAAAACTGCGACTGGATGTCTTCCCACCATCAAACGTGTATGGTATCCTCTTTTGATGGCTTCAGAGAATGGTTGACTTGTAACTACTCTATTATTTACTAAAATATGTACATCATCATTTCTTCCTCTTGATAATTCTGGTGGTGAAATCCAACCTGACCATAATTCATCACCTGGAGCCTCATTATCTTCAGGAGGTGATTGTAATTCAATTAGTTTAGTAGCTGAT
Organism: Euryarchaeota archaeon UBA596; assembly: GCA_002498205.1. GTDB lineage: Archaea > Thermoplasmatota > Poseidoniia > Poseidoniales > Poseidoniaceae > MGIIa-I. The sequence goes on along the minus strand of DAGQ01000099.1, from coordinate 12,199 downwards.
AACCCCAATAAATCAAATAATCTATCTTGTAACTTATCGGTTGCTGGTACATTTAACATTAATCGACCTTCATTTTGTAGATTAAAAGAAACATTAGGATGTGCCATTGCATGTTCTACAGTAATTTCTACAATTTTTGCAGATTCTGTGGCAGGTCTTCTTTGGAAAGCAAGCCTTGCAGGGACGTTGAAAAAAATATCATTTACAGATACTATAGTTCCTTTATTCATTCCATAAGGTTCAATATTTCCACATTCACCTCCTGAAACATTTAATTGAAATCCATCACTTTCTTTTTTTCTGCTAGAAATTTTAAGATTAGATATTGAAGCAATAGATGAAAGTGCCTCGCCCCTAAATCCAAGTGTATAAATTTCATTTAAGTCTTCGATACGATTTAACTTACTAGTTGCATGTCTTTCTATAGATAGTTCTAACTCTTCTTTATTTATTCCAGAACCATTATCTGTAATCTTAATTGAATCAAAACCTCCATTCTCAATTTCTATAATTATATTAGTAGAACCCGCATCAATACTGTTTTCAATCAACTCTTTTACAACTTGTGCAGGCCTTTCTACTACTTCTCCAGCAGCAATCTTTGAAATTGTAGTATCATCTAATCTTTGAATTTTAGACAATTTTATTCCTCCATTAATTCATGTTTTCCATCTAATAATCTCTTTAATTTATACATTTTTTCCAAAGCATCCCTTGGAGATAATAAATCTGGATCTATTTCTTCTAAATATTCAATTGTTGCAACTTCGCATGGATTAAGGTTTGATTCTTTAGATTCTTGAATTGATTCTAGGGATAATTCTTTCATATCATTAGAAACTACATATCTTAAAAGGCTCGTTTGACCAATTTCTCTCTTCTCGGGTTGTCCTATGCCTGCTTTGGCTCCAGATGCTTGAGATTCTAAAAAAGAAAGTAATTCTGCTGCTCTCTCAACAATATGGGATGGTAAACCTGCTAATGCACCTACTTGAATACCATATGATTCATCACACGAACCATCACTCACATTATACAAAAACTTCAATCCACTTTCTAATTCAGCAATTCTGACATGTACATTTGTAAATCCTTCAAGATTTTCTTCTAGACCAACTAATTGATGGTAATGAGTTGCGAATAAGGTCCTTGCCTTCAGCCTAGAATCAATGTCTTCGCAAACCGCCCATGCTATAGACAATCCATCAAATGTAGATGTACCTCTTCCAACTTCATCGAGTAGAATTAGACTTTTCGAAGTAGCTCTTCTTAAAATATGTGCGACTTCAATCATTTCTAACATAAATGTTGA
>DAGQ01000099.1:0-10510 GCA_002498205.1 Euryarchaeota archaeon UBA596 | reverse complement strand
ACAATTCCAATATTAGCTTTGTTTGCGGGCACGAAAGATCCCATTTGAGCAAGAATGACTATCAATGCATTTTGTCTTAAATATGTTGATTTCCCGCCCATATTTGGTCCAGTAATCAATAATAATCTTCTTTTATCATTCATTTTAATATCATTACTGACAAATTCTGGTAATCTTTCTAAAACAGGATGTCTACCTTGAATTATCTCAATCTTATTACCCTCTTTTAATTCTGGTTTACACCAATTCCTTTTTCTTGCAGTTTCTGCAAGGCTTGAAATGACATCTAAAGTAGATATTGAATCTGCAATTTGAATTAGTAATGGTGCTTCTATTCTACATTCATCTCTTAATTTACAAAATAATTCATATTCTAGTTTTTTCCCCTTTTCATCTGCATTAAATAAAATATTTTCTTTTTCCTTAAGTTCTTCTGTAATAAATCTTTCAGCATTTGTCATTGTCTGCTTTCTTCTATAATTGTCTGGGACTTTATCTAGATGTGTTTTTGTGACTTCTATAAACCAACCAAACTGTCGATTATGCCTAACTTTTAATGATGGAATTTCTAATCTTTCACGTTCATTTTTTTCTAGATTTTGTAACCAATTTATTCCATTTGAAACATTTTTCCTAAATTGATCTAGTTCAATTGAATAATTATCTTTAAACATATTGCCCTCTTTAATTCCAATTGGTTGTTCATCTAATAATGCATCTTTTATCTTTAATTTCATTTCATCTAATAAATCTAAATCATTAGCAATTTTAAGAATATATGTGTTTTTAGATTCTAAAAGTATTGATTTTATTTTAGGCATTTTTTCTAATGCAATAGATATTGCAACTAAATCTCTACTAGATATATTTCCATAAGATAATTTTGTAGATAATCGTTCTAGGTCTCTCATGCCTTTCAAAACATCTCTTACTTCGTGTAATCGTCTATTTGAATTGATTAAATCAGAGATTGCTCCTTGTCTTTTTTCAATCATTGAAATATTCTTTAGTGGTCTCATGATCCAATTTCTCATTCTTCTTCTACCCATCCAAGTCCTTGTATTGTCTATAGAATGAAGTAGAGAACCTTCTTTTTCATTATTTAATGTTTTAATTAATTCTAAATTTCTTAAGGTCGTATTATCTAATGTAACAACGTCTTCTTCTTGTTGTAATTGGGGTTCTCTTAATTGTAATTTTTCATCTTTGTATAAATTATCTAAATAAGAAGCAGCTAATCCTAATGCATCAACACAAATCTCAGAATCATCAAGTCCAAGGGAGCCAAGATCTTTTAATTTGAAATTATTCTTCACAAATTCTATTGATTTTTTTGTAGATATTTCATATTGAGATGTACTTACAATTTCAATTGATGAGATTATTAAATTAATATTATTGTCTTTAGCAGTATTTTTTCGCATTACTAATTCAGTTATTTCCCACCTCATTAATTCGTTTATGCATTGATTTAAATAATCTGTACCCTTAAAATCCATTGACCACACTTCACTAGTAGAAACGTCAATGATCGCAATTCCAATAATTCCCTTTTTCAAAATTATAGAAGCAAGTCTTGATGCCTTATCTTGTTCTAGTAAATCTTCTTCATATAGGCTTCCAGGAGTATAAACTCTAGTTGCAATTCTTTCCAATAATTTTGCACCAGGTCTTAATTCTTTTTCTTGTTCACATAGCGTGATTTTGTAACCTTTTCTTACCATCTTTTTGAGATTATCTTCTAATGCATGCCAGGGGAATCCGGCCATTGGAATCGGATTGTCTGCTTTTTTATCTCTACTAGTCAATGTCAATCCTAATTCCTTTGAAACAATTTCTGCATCTTCATGGAACATTTCGTAAAAATCCCCCATTCTAAAAAATAAAACAGTATCTGGATGTGCGCCTTTAATGTCGAAAAATTGGTCCATCATATTACGACTCAACGTGCACAACTCCTCTCTTGGGAGTATAACAGACTACAGGAGGTTCATGAGATTGCCGATATAAAAAAAGTTACCAAGAACTCCTTCCCCTATTTTCATAAAATTGCCATGCAGTCGCACCAAATACAGAAATTGCAATTACAAAAACAACTAATTGACCAAGCATGTCTAAACTTCTTAAAACAGATTTACTTGCAGAAGGATCTAATGTTCCCCTAACTTCACCTCCATCATCGTTTGTTCCATAAAAATGTACTTCCTCGCCACTATTTTTTGCTAACCTAGAATTAATTTCATAGTTTTCTGGTAATTGTAAGTTTATAGTTACATAAGAAATTTGACCATCATTATTTTTTTCAGGTACGATTTTGTTGAAATCCAAGGAGTTAGTTGCAGAAGAAATCCATATTGCTCCAAAAGAATCAATTGCAGCTGAAGAACCTCCAGTATCACACAGATTTGAAACAACCCCTTCTAAATCAATAATCAAACAATCAGTAGGTCCGATTACTGCAGCAACATATTCATCACCCCAGAATTTTTCATCTAAAGTGATAATTTGAGATAAATCCACTCCTGCCTTAGAATGGATTAATTGTAAGTTTGGATTGTCTGTTCCTGATGCAGAAACGTCATACAATGAACCAATTGTTAGTGCATTTGTTGGATTGATGTTTAGTGAAGAGGAGCCAATTACTAATGCTCTTTGTGAACTAATCATTTCAACATTAGTGAGTTGTACATGACCCTCATTTTCGCCATCACTTGTAGATGGGGGTGAAGTTCCTGCAGAAACTTCAGAACCATCGAAGTAATGTACTGAAGATCCTTCAGTTGATTGTGTGATGATAAATCCTGAAATTCCACCTATGCTACTTATATCAACAATTCTTTTACTTGAGGAGTTATCAACCCAATTCATGGCAGGATAAATAGATGAATCAGTATCTTCACTAATTAATTCAATTCCATCATTTGTACCAATCAACCATTGAAAGCCCGCATAATCTACAGCATTTGGTTCTGCATAAGATTCTATATTTTTCCATCCATTTTCATTATCCCAACTTTTTAATTCTTTATCTCCCGATGTGAAATTTAAAAATATGGCTAACGCTTTATCGCCATTATCGTTCCAATCGATATCAATTAATGTACCTTCATCTGCAACATCAGATTGAACCCAACCTGGAATGACATCTGTATGATCAAAAAAGAATGCACCAGCGATGATTATCATGAAGAAAACTCCTATTGAAACCCATTGCATATCACTTTCTTCTCTAAGCCAATATCGCATTTTTTCTAAAAACGATTTTTCTTCATCCGGTTTATCGTACATCGCACTCATTCCCCGAGTATCGGTGTACTTGAAGTATCTTGCCGAAACTAAACCTGATTTCCTAATCCAATTAGCGTTATATACGGCTCGCTAGTCGGCTTGTTGCGAGTTGGTTAGAAATGGCACGTAAACCGGCAAAAATGTACCGTAGAATTTCAGGTCCTGCATATACTAGAAGGAAGTATATGGGTGGAGTGCCTAATAATCGTATTTTACAATTTCATACAGGAAATAGAAGGTTAGCAGAGTTAGGCGGATTTGAATTAGAATTGAATCTAGTTGCTAAAGAATCTTGTCAGATAAGGCATACAGCATTAGAAGCGGCTAGAGTTATTTCAAATGCTACAATTAGAAATGCTGCTGGTGTAGATGGTTATTCATTAAAAATTCATACATATCCTCATCATGTTCTAAGAGAAAACAAACAAGCAACTGGTGCTGGTGCAGATCGTGTTTCAATGGGTATGAGGCAATCGTTTGGAAAAAATGTTGGAACTGCCGCTAGAGTAAAGAGAGGTCAAGTAGTAATTTCATTAAAATGCAGACCTAAAGACTTCTTAGAAGCTAAATCAGCATTAAGAAAAGCAAGTATGAAATTCCCAACACCTTGTAAAATTTCTCTTATTAGTGGCCATGAGCATGTAAAAGGATTGGCTTAAATTATTATTTAAGAACCAAAAGGTCGTGGGATGATGGATTTGTACAAGGCTCTTAGAAAGAGTCTTGAAGATTCTCCAATTGTTTGGAAAGGTGAATATGCATATTTTGTAAATCCTATTTCTGACGGTGTCCCAAGACTTGATCCTGATTTGATGAATCTCCTTGCTGAATCAATTGAAAATATGGTGGACTGGAAAAATATTGACGTTATTTTAGGTATTGAAGCAATGGGTCTTCCTATATCTACACTATTATCTTCTAGGATGAGAAAACCACTCCTAGTTGTAAGAAAACGTAGTTATGGCCTTGAAGGAGAAATTTGTGTTAATCAAAATACAGGATATTCTAAAGGCGAACTCTATATTAATGATCTAAAAAAAGGTGAAAGAGTCTTACTTGTTGATGACGTATTGTCTACTGGGGGTACAATGGAATCAATAATTGAAGGAGTACATTCCTGCAATGCAATCGTTGAAAAAATCATAATTATTTTTGAAAAAGGAGAAGGCTTGAAGAAATTAAAAGAAAAAACGAATTTAAATATACAATCTTTAATCAGGGTTGATATGGATGGCGACAAAATCGTTTTCCCCGGGTGATGTAGTTGGATTTAGAAAAGCATGATTTTGAAATCGATGATTTGGTTAGTTTAATCAAATCAAATGATAATAGGTTAGTTGCTCTTCAAGTTCCTGAAGGTTTGAAAATGCAAGCTCTAGAATTAATGGATCAGTTAGAAGATGAATCCTCAGCACAAATTATTTTAGCTGCAGATCCTTGTTATGGTGCTTGTGATTTAGTCCATAATAAAATGAAAATGATGGGGGTAGAATTAGTAGCACATATGGGGCATTCTCAAATGAATATTGATTCAGGAATGCCTACACATTTTATTCCTGTAACTTATGATTCTGAACCAGAATTAGAACCCGTTTTAAATTGGTTGCAGTTACATAGAGAGAGTGCTAAAAAGAAGATACTGAATACAAGTAATGAAAAACTTACTGAAGAAGAAAAACAAGAAATATTTTTAGATGTCGTGGGGAGAACAACACCTTTGACTGATTGTAAATTAGGTTTGGTCGGAAGCATACAACATTTACATCTTTTAGAAGAGTACAAATCTAAATTAATTAATTTAGGCTTTGATGTTGTTATTCCTGAAGGAGGAGCTAGGCTTTCATTCCCAGGTCAAGTATTAGGTTGTAATTATTCAGGAGATGATTCTGATATTGGACATTATTTATTTTTAGGTTCGGGAGATTTCCATCCAATTGGCTTAGTTCTTCATACAGGTAAGCCCTTGGCAATGTTAGATCCATATACTGGAGAGGCTCGAGAGATGTCCTTAGAATCTATAGAAAGAATACTAAGGCAAAGATTTGGGCTAATTATGTCTGTATCTGAATCTAAGAAATTTGGGATTTTAATAGGGGAAAAACCTGGGCAGATGAGACGTTCTCTAGCAATAAGGATGAAGAAAATGCTTGAGAAGCATGGTCGTAAAGGGTATCTGTTAGCCTTGGAGCACGTAGGCCCAGATTTGATTGATTTCTATCCCGTAGATGCCTTTGTTAATACTGCTTGTCCAAGAATTGCAATTGATGACTCGGTTCGTTATGCAAAGCCCTTAATCACTCCTTTTGAACTTGAGGTGGCTTTAGGTGAAAAGAAATGGGAACATGGTTATCAGTTTGATGAAATCCCTTAATTCTGGTTATAATGTTTAAATTAGAGATTATTATTCAGAATCTCTAATAACAATCGATACTAACATCAATTGAATGGCTGGATATCTTGACCGAATTGGTGCAGGTTTGGTACTAAAAGATGTTGAGCCTTTAAGTTTCGATTATATTCCTGCGGCCTTGGTAGGTAGAGACGATAAATTAGTAGATTTAGCTACAAAATTTAGTACCATTACTTTGCCTGAAACTAGTTGTAATGTTCTAATTACAGGTCCAGTTGGTTCAGGAAAAACTGCATTGGCAAAAGTATTTGCTAATGATATTGAAATTAATTTTTCTAAAAAAAGAAATATTTCTTCTGTACACATAAACTGTAGAAATTTCAATACTACTCCACAAGTACTTCACAAAGTGATTACTAAACTAGATCCTGGTTATCCCGTTAGGGGTTTATCTTCAAGTGAAGTACTTTCAAGTATTAGAAAAATTTTGAGAAATCTAAATAAACATTTTTTAATAATATTAGATGAAGTTAACCATGTTTTGATGAAAGAAGGTAATGACATACTTTACAAATTACTGAGAATTGATGAAGATAAACAAGGTAAGGGAACATTATCCTTAATTTTGATAAGTCAGGAAGAAGTTGTTTTAAATTTATTAGAGGGTGCAGTAATTTCAAGATTAGGTGTTGGAAATCATATAAGACTTAGTGGTTATAGTAAGGATGGATTATTTCAAATTGCTAAACAAAGAGCAGAGTTATCATTATTCAATGAATCATATGATGAAAAAATTTTGAATTTGATTGCAAGTTCTGCTGCTTCAAAAGGAGATGCAAGGAATGTTTTACATTTGATCGAAGGTGCCGCTAAAAATGCAGAAAAAGAGGGAAGAAAAAATATTATTCCAGAAGACATACAGACTATTTCTAGTAAAGAAGTAATCGCAGTTGAACCTCATATTATAGATTCTTTACGTCCTCATTTACAATTATTTTTATTGGCGATTTGTAGGCGTTTGAAAAAAGAATCAGAAATAACTAGTGGTGATGCAGAACAATTGTACAAAGTTGTGTGTGAAGAATATAATCAATCACCTAAGGGTCACACAACATTATGGAAATATATGAAAGATTTAGAAAATAAGGACTTTTTATCTAGTAAATATGCCTCAATGCCCCATGGAAGGGGCAGGACTCAATTATTGTCTATGCCTAATATTTTACCTTCTGACTTAATTAACAGGCTTGAATTAAGCCTAAATCGTCAATTTAATATTTGACGTTAGACCCGATGAGGTAATAAATAGACCTAGAGTGGGCAAGTCGCAAGGAGATATGATATGGCTAAAGGTGAGGATAATACGTTTGTTGCTGTAGTTAATGACACAGATCCGAAAAACGGAGGGAAAAGTTACCCATTTAGTATCTCTGGTAGTGATTATAATCAATTCATTGGAAAGAAAATTGGAGATGTTGTAGAAGGTCAGTTTGTTAAAGGTAAGGATTCAGATCAACCTTTAGATGGATACAAACTAGAAATCACAGGCGGTTGTGATAAAGTTGGAACTCCAATGCGTAAGGATTTAGACGGAGGATCTAAAAAACCTATTTTAGTTACTTCTGGTACAGGTTTTAAAGGACATAATATATTTATGAAAAAAGGCCAAAGATATAGAACTAAGCATGAAGGATTGAGAATGCGTAAAAAATTCCGTGGTTCTACTATTACAAATGATACTAGACAAATTAATCTAAAAGTTGTTGGGAAAGGTAAGAAATCTTTAGCTGAAATTTCAGGAACTACTGAAAGTACTGAAGAGAACTAATGATTATCTTAAACAATACAACGGGGGATTTAAACTGGCGAAAAAATTACCAAAACAACCCGAAGTAAATATAGGATTAGTTGGGCATGTAGATCATGGAAAAACAACATTAACTAAAGCACTTTCTGGCGTTTGGACAGATACTCATTCTGAAGAGTTAAAGAGAGGTATTAGTATTAAATTAGGATATGCAGATACTGCATTTTATAAAACTAAAAATGGTGATTATTATGTTTCAGGAAAACACCCTGATGGCGAGAAAGATGACCCTGTTGATTTAGAAAGGGTAGTTTCTTTCGTAGATGCTCCAGGTCATGAAACTTTAATGGCAATAATGATTAGTGGTGCTAGTATCATGGATGGAGCATTATTGATGGTTGCAGCAAATGAAAAGTGTCCTCAGCCACAAACTAGAGAACATTTAATGGCATTGGGAATTGCAGGAATTAAAAATATTATTGTAGTTCAAAATAAAATAGATTTGATTAGCAAAGAAAAAGCAATGGATAACTATAAACAAATAAAAGACTTTTTGAAAGGTACTATTGCTGAAAATGCACCAATTATTCCGATATCTGCGCATCATGATGTAAATTTGGATGTTCTGATTAGTACAATTCAAGAAATCATTCCTACACCTGAGAGGAACAAAAAAGAAGAGGCTTTGTTATATGTTGCTAGATCATTTGATGTTAATCGGCCAGGGACTAGGCCTAATGACTTACAAGGAGGGATAATTGGAGGTAGTATTGTTTCAGGTCAGTTTAAAGTAGGAGATGAAATAGAAATTGGACCAGGGAGAAGAATACAAGTTTCTGGTAAAGATACTTGGATACCTATAGAATCTACAATTTCGAGTATTAAAGGTGGTGGATTAACCTTGGATTCTATGAATGCAGGCGGACTTTGTGGTTTGGCTACAAAATTAGATCCTAATTTTTCGAAAAGTGATAATTTATCGGGGCAGGTTGTAGCAATAAAAGGTAAACTACCCCCAATTAGAAATAGAGTTGAATTGGATGTATCCTTACTAAAAGAGATGGTGGGGTCTGATGGAGATTCTACAGATGTCTATCCTCTTAGGCATGGTGAAACTTTAATGGTTACAGTTGCAACAGCAAAATCAGTAGGAACTGTATCAAATAATCAAAAAAATAAAGTTTTTTTGAATTTAAAATTACCAATCTGTGCTAATATTGGAAGTCGTTTAAGTCTTTCAAGAAGGGTGGGTACAAGATGGAGATTAATTGGCCACGCTAGTATTGTTGATTGAGGTTTTAGTCTGTCAAAGATATTGGTTGATTCTTGTGGGTGGATTGCAGTTATAGATGCTGGAATCAATATTGATCTGTCTTTATTAGAAATTTTTGGAAAATATGAATTTATAGTAATAAATTCTGTTTGGAATGAATTAGAGCAGTTTCAAGAAAACACTAGTAAATCTATACTTTTAGAGCTTTTAGTAAAAAAATCATCTCCTTTAGAAAATATGGATGAAAAAAACCATACAGATGACACTCTATTTTTACTTTCAAAACAATTCGGATGGCCAGTACTTACTGTAGATAAAAAATTAAAAAATAGATTATTTGAATCTAATTGTAAAGTAATTCAAGTTGTAGGCGGTAAGAAAATAGAATTTATTTCATAAAATCATGGTAGTGTAAATAGTTCATCGTCTCCATGTCCATCAAGTAATTTAATCCTTACTCCTGCATCAATCCAAGCATGTGAATAATTTATTGCTCCATAAGCTCTTAACAAATCTCCCTTTTCTAAGAAATATTTTGCATCATTAAGATAGTCTGAAGCCATTTGAAGCATCGAGTTTAATTTCTTCTCGTCTTCACTTCCTTTTTCAACAATTGGTGTGGCTTTTTCAAATGCTTTTGTTGTCAAATTAATATAATGTTTGACTAGGCTTTCGCTTAATTCTAATTTATTCATTTTTATCGCCTAACTTATTTTTCTATTCCTATTGATTTAAATAATTCATTTGCTTTTTCGAAATCATTTTTTAATTCCGCATTTTTCGCCATTTTGAAAATCTTTTGTCTATTTTCCGAATTTAATGAATATTTCATTTTTTCATATTCAAATTCAACTTTTTCATTTTTACTTTCAATTATTTTTTCAGAACCTATAATTCTAATTAATCCATTTCTATCGGCTATTGAAAATAAATTATTAGAATTACTGGCGATGATGTCCCCAAAATCACTAAATTCTTGTTTTGATTTTGTATTGGAAATTTTATTTTCCATATTCAAAATCCACCATCCGTCTTCAGTCCAAATGGCTTTGAATGGTTCAAAACAATTATCATCTATAATTTCAATACTATCCCAGCCTGATGAATTTGGTTTTCCTTTCCAAATATTTCCATCTAATGATTGTACTAATACCTCGCCATTTTTTAATTCAGAAACCCATGACCAGATATTTTCTTCAATTTGTCTTTGAGTAGAATTTACTTTTAATCTAACGCAGCGTAAACAACCATCACCATCATGAATAATTAGATTCTCTCTGTCAATCCACCCTAATAATTTTCTAATTTTACCTGCAAATAATCTTTTTATGCCATATCCTTGTTGATTGAAAAGATGTAATTGCTCGTGACGATCAGATAAAACCCAACCCCCTCCAGGCCTATCGATAATCTCTGAAAACCCTCCTTGAGTAGATCTTCCTTCATGTAATTGTTCTCCTGTGGTTGAATCAATAACTACAAATCCATTACCCATTAAAACTCCGAACAAATTTTGATTAGTTTTGATTTTATATGGTTTAAATGGCAATTTTATCGTCCATTTTTGATCTCCTTCAAAGTCCATAAAATGAATATTTTTATTATTTGAAATCGCAATTCCGATTTCATTAAATTCTATAGATGTAACTACTCCATCTAATTTATGACTAGAAACAATTTCCCATTTTTGCATATATATCACTTACAATATACCCCATGCCATTAGTTGTGATTTTGCGCTATTTGATAAATAGAACATTCTTGATCTTCCTACTTTTTTGACACTTAATAT